>NZ_JBQSYU010000030.1:0-30286 GCF_052379645.1 Arthrobacter sp. 179
CCAGGAGTCCAACGGATCCGAAACTACCGTCGGATTCATGGTGACTGCTGCTGGCGACTCATCGGCTTCTGCCGATGCGGACTCGTCCGCGGATGCCAGCGCTGGAACCGGAGCAGATAGCGACTCCGCTAGTTCCGGTGTGAACGTCAACAACGGCGGCGGGCTTGCGTCCACCGGTGCGACCAGCTTGCCATTGGGCCTCGCAGCCCTGGCTCTGCTGCTCGCCGGTGGTACTGCACTGCTGATCGCTCGGAGGCGTTCAGTCTCCTAACGGAGGCAATAAGACGTGGGCTGGCACATCGGAGACGATGTGCCAGCCCACACCATTTATTCGTAACCGTCGCGGTACACCAGCAGTTGGCTGTACCGCTGGCGGAAGGGCCGAAGGTATTCCCCTGATGACACACACTCCAATGCCCACCAGAAAGCGTCCGGCGTGGTTGCGCGGCGTCACGATCGGGTGCGTCGCGATCACGGCTTGGCACCTTTTGGCCACCTTCCTATGGGTGGCTCCTCCGAGTGGTTTGCGGGACCTCGTTCCGCAGAAGGCGTTGAGTAGCTACATGATGCCGTTGTTCGGACAAAGCTGGAGCGTCTTCGCTCCCTCCCCGGTCAACGGCGACTACACCGTCAAGGTGCGGGCCCAGCTAGAAGGTTCGAAGAAGGCAACCGAATGGGTCGATGCCACCGACGTCGAGTCACGCATGCTGACGCACCACCTGTCTCCGCAGCGGGCCGCAATTCTCGGGGGGATTCAGGGGCGTGACTATAAGAAGACCTTCGACAAACTCGAGAAGGCCCAGAAGGATGTTGTCGCCGCCGGCTATTTCAAAGGTGACGATTGGCTCGCCAGGCTTGATCAGTCATTGATCGCCTCCGCGGAATCAACGGCAGAAAAGCATCGCGCCGAGGCACATATGGAGGCGGAGAAGACCACCACGGCCTACGCAACCCAAGTAGCCCATGCCGTATGGGGAGACGCGGTGAACTACGTCGAATTCGAGGTCAGCCGCCAAAGCGTCGTTCCGTTCAAGCACCGGCATGATCCTGAGGCCAAACGTCCCGAGGCAGTAGTGATATCGACGGGCTGGCGCGGCCGATACACCGTACCGGGTCAGAACCAGGAAAGGTTCGCCGAAGTCTTCAACCGGGCAAGGGGCGAAAGATAGCATGGAAGATTTTTCACGCAGGTTCGCCGGCTTCAAAGGCGGAGTAGCCGGATTGTGGGGCTCGTTCTGGAGCGAAGGCCCCCGGCACCTCCTGGCCGCCATCGGCGGCGTCTTGGTGACGATCGAAAACTGGTTGCTGGACACCAAAAAGGCCAGATACGGCCTCGCCGTCACCCGGATCCTCCTCGGAATCGCCGCATTGGGGCTGTGGACCACCAACTTCGGAAGCCGGTACTACACCTTTGGCTCGGGTGCGGCATGGACGGGCCAGATCCAGGACCCCGAGAGCAAGCTGTCCGCCTCCTGGCTGTTTTCGGCCTTCCGCCATGCAGCAACCAACGACACCGCCCTGACGTTGCTCTATCTACTGACCGGCGCTCTGGCCGTGACCGTCATCCTGGGGTACCGCACCAGGATCCTCCTCCCGCTGTTCACGGTGATGTGGGTCAGCCTCATCGAGGTCCAGGATCTGGCCTCGGACCAGGGAGACAATATCTTCCGCATTGCGTTGATCGGTCTCATCTTCGCTGATCCTTCGGGGCGTTGGTCGCTCGATGCGCGCCGTCGAGCCAAACGCGCAGGCAAGCAGAGGGCGGGGAAGGGGGCTGGGATCCTCGCTCGGATCGTCCCCGACCCGGTGCCGACCCTGGCGCATAACCTCGTCATCGTCGTGCTGGCCTGCCAGGTCATCTTCGTCTACGTTTCGGGTGCCCTCTATAAGGCCGGTGGGGCGCCCTGGCGTGACGGAACCGCGGTGTATGCCCCCTTGCAGACGGTCCGGTTCGGGCCCTGGCCGGAGCTCAGCGACCTGGTCACGGCCTGGGGACCCGCGGTAGCGATCGCCAGCATCGGCTCAATCATCATCCAGCTGACGTTCCCCGGGGCGTTGTTGTTCAGATGGACGAGGATCCCTGCGCTGTTCGCGATGGTGGGATTCCACGTCGGCATCGCCGTCCTTATGGGCCTGCCCTGGTTCTCGTTGGCCATGATTGCGATTGATGCGATCTTCATCCGCGACGTCACCTGGGAGCGGTTACGGTCGTGGATCGTCCAGGCCTGGCGTCAAGGTGCCGGCCGAATCCCGGAACCGTCGCGTCCCGCGGAAGAGTCCGATGGCATGACCGATGAGAAATCTTCTGAACAGGAAGCCCCCAGAGAGAAGGCCTCTGTCGGCGCCTCGGCGAGGGCCGCGGCCCGGAACGGGGCCCCGCTTAGTAGGTGAACATCCTTGCATTTGCTGCCTCGGCATCGTCGTACTGCTGTGAGGCATGGGACAAGGCGGTGTTGATGGCGGTCAGGGATTCTTCGACCTTCATCTGGGTGGCCCGCCAATCGGCGACGACGGCCTGGAAATTCGAGGCAGCAGCCCCGTGCCAGGAGGACTCGAGGTCCCGCAGACCGGCCTGCATGGTGTTCACCTCGGCACGTAGGCGCTCGATGGTCCCTTGGACTGCTTGGGCCCGTCCGCGCATTTCTGCTGTGTTGGCCGAAAAACTACTCATGGTGACTCCCCGCTCGTTTCCTTGACCTCCACGGTCGGGGACACCCGGATGTGCCCCAGCAACACGATGCACGAGTAGGAAGCGCTCCCGCGCCGATCGGGAACAAACTGTGGAAGGTTCAGGACCCGTCGTCGTCCGTGGAGGAGGAGTCGGCGGGGACCAACGGCAGGTGGATGGACATGGTGGCCCCACCACCAGGGGTTTCGGTGAGTCGGACGGACCCATCGTGCTGGGCGACAATGGCCGCGACGATCGCCAATCCGAGTCCGGTTCCGCCGGTCTCCCGCTGGCGGGAGCTATCGGCCCGATAGAACCGCTCGAACACCCGGGCTGCGTCCTCCTCGGAGATCCCGCTGCCGTGGTCCCGGATCGCCAGCACGGCATCCGAACGCCCGTCGATCACCGGCAGGACCCCGACCGCCACTTCAAGGGGTGAGCCTTCGGGGGTATAGCGCAGTGCATTGGTCATCAGGTTCCCCACGACCTGGCGCAGCCGAAGCTCATCGCCGCTACTGGGGGCGCTGGTGGCCTGCGGTCCGTCCAGGCCCACCAGACGGACTTCGCGCATTGGGGCATTGACCCGGGCGTCCTCCACGGCATCCGAGCCCAACTGCAGCAGATCCACCGGTTGGCGTTCCAAGGGGCGTTGTTCATCGAGGCGGGCCAGGGTCAACAGATCCTCCACGAGCTGGGCCATGCGTTTGGCCTCGCCTTCGATCCGGCCCATGGCCGTCCCGATCTGCTCTTCCCCGCTCACCCCGCCGTGCCGGTAGAGCTCGGAGTAGCCCTGGATGGTCACCAGAGGGGTCCGTAGCTCATGGGAGGCGTCCTGGATGAAGCGGCGCATCTTGCGTTCGGAGGCGGCCCGCCCGCGGAAGGCCTGCTCGATATGGGCCAGCATCGCGTTCAGAGAACGGGATAATCGGCCGACCTCGGTTTCGGGGGGATATTCCTCAACACGTCGGGAAAGGTCCCCGGCGGCAATCGCCGCGGCGGTGCGTTCGACCCGGACCAACGGCCTCAGGGCCCTCCCCGTGATGCCGTAGGCGATCATCGACATCACCAGGGTCACCAGCGTGCCACTGGTGACCACGAGTTTCGTGGCCTTGTCCACGGTGCCCATCGTCGACTGCAGGGGCAGTGAGACGACGATGTATCCGTCGTTGTTGCGCAGGGTGTAGATACCCGTGCGCCAGCCACGGGAGGATTCCTCCGTGCCGGGGACGTCCATGTTGAAGGATTTCAGGTCCCGGACCTCATCGACGGTCATCGGCGGGACTTCGGGTGCATCGGTGTGCTTTCGATGGGGGAGTTCGTAACGCACGTTGCCGTCGTTGTCCCGCAAGGTCCCCCGGAAGCGGTTGAACTCCAGCGTCGCCCCCTCGCTGGGCATCTCCTGGTTCTTCCAGGAAGACCACATGATGTTCGCCAGGGCGATCGAGTTGTCCTTGAGATCGGTATCCATCTGGTCCTGCAGCGTCAGCCGAAGCGAGGCCCACGCGGACAATGCCGTGACCAGCACCCCGCACATCATCAACGTGGCCATGAGGGCCACGAGCTTGGAGCGGAGGGATACCTGCCGCAGGAGGCGGGGGAGCGAACGCACCAGAGGCCGGACCTAGCGCCGATCGGCCGAGCGCAGCAGGTAGCCGACCCCCCGCTTGGTCTGGATCATGGCCGGCCAGTCCTCCCGGGCATCGATCTTCCGGCGCAGGTATGAAATATAGGACTCGACGATGGAGGCGTCCCCGTTGAAATCGTATTCCCAGACGTGGTCGAGGATCTGGGCCTTGGAGAGCACCCGGTTCGGATTCATCATCAGGTAGCGCAACAGCTTGAACTCGGTGGGGGATAAGTCGACTACTTCGCCGGCACGGCGGACTTCGTGGGCATCGTCGTCGAGTTCCAGATCGTCCACGCGGATGATCGCATCGTCCTCGTCCAGCGGCTGGGTCCGTCGCAATACGGCACGGATCCGGGCCACGACCTCGTCGAGGCTGAATGGTTTGGTCACATAGTCGTCGCCCCCGACGGTCAGGCCCTGGACCTTGTCCTCGGTTCCGTCGCGTGCCGTCAGGAACAGGACGGGGAAGTGGCGGCCGGCCGCGCGGAGCTTGCGGGTGATGGTGAACCCGTCCATGTCCGGGAGCATGACGTCCAGCACGGCAAGATCCGGGAGTTCCTTTTCGACGGCGGCCAAGGCTTCACGGCCGTTGGCCGCAGCGGTGACGTCGAAGCCGGCGAAACGCAGGGAGGTGGACAGCAGCTCACGGATATTGGGTTCGTCGTCGACGACGAGGAGCTTGGCTTCCGCAGGTTTGTCAGTCATGGCACCAATTGTGCGTGTAAAGTCTGGGAGTTTTCTGTGCGCCAGTTGTGTGCCATGGTACGAGGGTATCGGCGCGGGCCGATGGTCTCATCGACGCCGTCTGGCGTTGATGCGCAGCAGAAGCAGGGTGATGAGCAACAAGAAGGCGACCGGTAGCCCGTAGAGGCCGACGGCCATGACCGGGGTGAATGGAGTGGCACCCGCGGTGTACTGGATCAGGACGAAGGACAGGCACGCAACGGAGACCAGGGCGATTGCCGCGGCCAACACGGTCACGATGCGCTGTGCGGTGGCGGGGGAATCAAGGGTGTTCACCCGGTCAAAATATCAGCGTCGGGGCGGCGGACAAAGTCCTCTCGGCCGCGCCCATGCCGTACTCTAGACGAATAGACTTCCCCGACCAGGATCGCATCCGCGCCCAGACGCAGTCGATGCGGGTTCGGTCGGGAATCCAGACGCGGCGCGGCCATCGGGCCGGGCGTCGCCGGTACGCGAGAACGAGGTAGGCGAAGTGCCTTTTGGCAAAGTGAAGTGGTTTGAAGCCTCCAAGGGTTTCGGGTTCCTGGTCACCGACGACGGCCAGGAGGTGTATCTGCACGCCTCGGCGTTGCCCGAGGGCGTCAGCGAGGTCCGCGCGGGCACCCGTATGGAGTTCGGGATCGCTCAGGGCCGTAAAGGGGCCCAGGCATTGACGGCGCGCGTCGTGGAGGCCGCCCCTTCGGTGGTCCGTGGCAAGCGGAAGCCCGCAGAGGACACGGCGATCCTGATCGAGGATCTCATCAAGGTCCTCGACAAGGTCTCCAATGGATTGCGCAAGGGCCGGTACCCCGAGAAGGGCCAGGCCACCAAGATTGCTGCGGTCCTGCGCCGCGTCGCCGACGATTTGGACGCCTGATCATGGCACGGGCACCAAAAGTCGACGCCCTTCTGAGCGCCGAAACCGACCTCGCCCGCATGACGCTGTCGGCCACCGTGGAACCCGGCTGGGTGGGGGAGCACCTGGGCGTCGCCGCTGATGACGATCGCGTGCTGACCCACCGTTTCGAGGCCAGGCTCCCCGGGTACGCCGGATGGAACTGGTACGTGACACTGGCCCGGGTTCCGCGCGGGAAGGTGGCCACGGTCTGCGAGACCGGGCTGTTGCCCGGCGAAGGAGCCATCGTGGCCCCCGCATGGGTGCCGTGGGCCGACCGGGTCCGCCCCGAGGAACTCCAGGCCCAACGGGAAGCCGAGGCGGCCGAAGCCGCGGGGCAGGAATCCGGCGGCAAGGAACCGGAACAAAAGCCAGAACAGAGCGACGGCGCAGCCGCCTCCGCGGCCACGGGCACCGGGAAGGGGTCGGCGGCCGAGCCCGCGCAGGCTCCGGCCGATGAGCAGCATGACGGGGACGGGGAGGAAGCCCCCGCGGCCGAGCAGACCCAGCAGCCTGCGGGCCGGGGTCCGCAGCGCTCCCGGTCCCGCCGTCGTCGCCGATAGCGGCTACATGTTCTCCACGACGTAGTCGATGCAGGCGGTCAGGGCCGAGACGTCGTCCGGTTCGATCGCCACGAACGTGGCGATCCGCAGCTGGTTCCTGCCCAGCTTCCGGTACGGCTCGGTATCCACGATGCCGTTGGAGCGCAGGATGGAGGCCACCCGGGCGGCGTCGATGGAATCGTCGAAGTCGATGGTGGTGATGACGTTGGACCGGTCTTCGGTCTTCACGACATAGGGGGTTGCGACCTCGGAGGCCTCGGCCCATGAATACACCCGGCCCGCCGAGTCGGCGGTGCGGGCTGCCGCCCAATCAAGACCGCCCTGGTCGTTGAGCCAGGAGATCTGCTCATCCAGGGTCACGAGGGTGGCCAGCGACGGGGTGTTATAGGTCTGGTTCTTCAACGAGTTGTCGATGGCCGTGCGCAGGTCCAGGAAATCGGGGATCCAACGCTCGCCCGACCCCACGCGTCCGGCGCGTTCCAGCGCAGCGGGCGAGAACAAGCCCAACCAGAGACCGCCGTCGGAGGCGAAGTTCTTCTGCGGGGCGAAGTAGTAGACATCGGTTTCGGACACGTCCACGGCCAGCCCTCCAGCCGCCGAGGTCGCGTCGACCAGCAATAAGGCCCCGTCGTCGGCGTCCTCCACACGCTTCACCGGTGCCGCGACACCGGTGGAGGTTTCGTTCTGTGGCCAGGCGTAGACGTCCACGCCCGGCTCCGCGAGCGGGGTCGGCCGGGTGCCGGGCTCCGAGGAGATGATCGAGGACCCCTGCAGGAAAGGGGCCCGGTCGGTGGCCTTGGCGAACTTCGAACCGAACTCGCCGAAGGACAGGTGCTGGGCCTTCTGCTCGACCAGGCCGAAGGAGGCGACGTCCCAGAAGGCCGTGGAGCCGCCGACACCGAGGATGACTTCGTAACCTTCGGGGGCGCTGAAGAAGGTGGACAGGCCCTCACGGATGCTGCCGACCAGGTTCTTGACCGGGGCCTGGCGGTGCGAGGTCCCCAGGATCCCGGGGTTGGCCGCTGCCAGGGCCTCCAACTGCGCGGGACGGACCTTGGAGGGGCCGGCGCCGAACCGGCCATCCGCCGGCAGGAGGGATGCGGGGATGCTCAGAGAGTCGGTCAAGTGGTGCTCCTGCCATCGGTGAAATCAGTGGTGTGGACTTCGTGGGTTCGGAAAATACCCCGGACCAATGGTGGCGCAACAGTTGGTGGAATGCCGAAAGCAGGTGGCATTGTTAACGCAGGTAGAGTTGCAACCACGGGTTCCCCCTTGACCGCCCCGCCCTACAGGAGTGCCACGCAGTGACAGATCTGATCGACACCACGGAAATGTACTTGAGGACCATTTTGGAACTCGAGGAAGAGGAAATCACGGCTCTGCGTGCCCGCATTGCCGAACGCCTGGACCATTCAGGGCCGACGGTTTCGCAGACGATCGCCCGGATGGAACGCGACGGCCTGGTGGTCGTCAACCAGGACCGGCACCTCGAACTCACGGTCACTGGACGGGAACGGGCCACCTCGGTGATGCGCAAACACCGTCTGGCCGAGCGGCTGCTGGCCGACGTGATCGGACTGGATTGGGAATACGTCCACGACGAGGCCTGTCGGTGGGAGCACGTCATGAGCGAGCGCGTCGAAAAGCGGCTTTACGATCTGCTGGGCAAACCCACCGACTCTCCCTACGGCAACCCGATTCCCGGGTTGGAGGCCCTCGGGGGACCGGCGGCCCACGAATTCTCCATGGGGGTACAGAACCTAGACTCCGCCTTGCTGGACGAGAACACCGGGCCGGTGGCCGTCGAACGGCTGGCCGAGGCGATCCAGGTGGATCCCGAACTGCTCGCCCAGCTCAATGAAGGCGGCATCCGTCCCGGGGCCCAAGTGACCCTGGAACGGGCGGGGGACTACGTCCTGGTCCGCGTCGAGGGGATCGAAGGAGCCCTGGAGCTTCCCGTGGAGGTCAGTGCCCACGTTTTCGTGGCACGGCAATCGCTATAGTCGATATAGTTATAACGGAACTGTTACTTCGTATCCGATTCGGGTAGCGTGGATAACGGATGGGGATTCGTCCTCATCCACTCGTTCCGACGCTTAGCCCTGCCTGCGGATCGGGTCCGTTCGCCCAAATGACAGGCAGGGGTGGAGAACCCAAACACCGACGGCCGGCTCGCCTGTTTCCTTGGCACCAGGCCGTCTTGGGGTGAAGCTGCAGCTTTGTGCGCGGCCGGATCCGTGGGATCCGAACCCGACAGCTAACTCCGCAGGCGCCATGAGAGGTCTCTCGTTTGACAGAGCAAAAACGTTCCGGGCGGCGTGCCGCCCCGGCACCGCTGGCCGAAGCTGTAGCACCGGACATCGTCCACGGCCCGTATGTGCCCCGGCGGTTTGCGTCGACCATGCGTTACGCGGCACCAGCGACTTCGGTGCGTTGGGAGGCAGCCCAGGCGGTTGCCGCCGAGCAGCCGGCCGATCTTGCCGACATCGTTCCGCTCCTGGCCGATCCGGCAGGCAGCCAACAGTCTTTCCCCGCACCGCAGGACACCAGGGAGTCGTTCGATTCCACGGTGATCGGCCTGCCCGTCGGTGTCCGCGCCGCCGGCCCCCGGGCTCGCACGCATTCCCCGCGCCGCCCCGTCCTGGCCTGGAGCCACCGGTTTGCCGCCGTGGCAGCGGTCTCCGGGTTGGCCTTGGCGGCCGCGTACCCGGCGCTGGATGGCGGCGACGAGCCCGCCGGGCCCGATGAGCGGGTCGCCCACCAGGCCAGCGCCAATATCGCCGACGTCGACGTGCCGGACTCCGATGACTTCGCCATCGTCCGCGCCTCGGTCTCCAGCAGCTTCAGCAAGGACGACCAGCTCGATTACCTGATGTCCGCCTCGAGGGGGGACGTCAGTCGGATCAATACCCGCGGCGTCCTTGCCCAGCCGGTTGATCATGTCCGGATCACCTCCCCGTTCGGCGCTCGGTCGAATCCCACCGGTGCGGGCGGACAGGTCCACATCGGACAGGACTACGGAATGGCCTGCGGGTCCCCGGTGAAGGCCTCGGCCGCGGGCACCGTGGTGCAGGCAGGCTGGGCCGGGCATTCGGGCAACCGGGTCCGCGTCGACCACGGCAACGGCCTGGAGACCACCTACAACCACAACAGCAGCCTCAAGGTGTCGGTGGGGCAAAAGGTCAAGCGTGGCCAGGTGGTGTCCCTGAGCGGGACGACCGGAAACTCCACCGGCTGCCATGTCCATCTGGAAGTCCTGGTCGACGACACGCCGGTTGACCCCGCAGGGTGGCTTTAGCCCCGGAAAGTCGCGGGTCGTGACCTGGAGCTAACCGTTTCGTGACCTGAACGTGACTTTTAGAAGCACTTCATATAATGTTGTCGTCGTGCCAGACCGCATAGGGGTCAGGCACACTCGAGCAGATTGCCGAATACTGCCACTGCCCGAGGTCCGTTCGCAAAATCGCTTGGCAGTAGCGGGGGAACCACATTTCGGGTCCATCAGGATCCTTGGGGTTAAGTGTCAGGGTCCGTCCAGCGGGCCAGACACCGAGTGACTCCCACTCGAATCCGACAGCTCACCTCGCAGGCATTGGGAGAGGTAATCAATTCATGACCACGCGTCACGCTCTTGGCCGTCACCGCGCCACCCCAGTTCGCACCAATCCGTTGGAGTCGATCTCCAAGGCAGTGTCCTCCAACGCAGGCTCCGTTGGCCGTCAGGCCGCCGTGATCGCCGCAGCATCGGGCCTCGTCCTGTCCATCGGCGTTCCCGCCCAGGCCACCCCGGCCACCCGCGAAGCAGATAAGGCGCCGGTTTCCGACGTCCTGCAGGCCGACCTCGTCGCCAAGAAGGCCTCCGTGCAGGGCACGGTCAAGGTCGCTGCCGCGAAGAAGAAGGACGCCCCGGTCGTCAAGGTTCGCTCGATCAAGTCCGCCACCGATGGCGCCGACTACCGCGCAGCACAGAAGGCAGAGCGCGAGGCAGCCGAGAAGGCCGCCGCCGAGCGTCGCGAAGCAGCTCAGGAAGCTGCCGCCGAGCGCCAGGAAGCAGCTCAGGAAGCTGCCGCCGAGCGTCGTCAGGCCGCTGCCGCCTCGAACTCGACTTCCTCGAGCAACTCGTCCTCGAGCAACACTTCGTCGAGCAACTCCTCCTCGAACAACGCGTCCTCGGGCAACACCTCCTCGACGTCCTCCAACGTGACGAAGAAGGAAACGAAGACTGCCCCGAGCACCGGCAACTCCAGCATTGCCAGCATGGCCAAGCAGTACATCGGATCCCCATACGTCTTCGGCGGCTCGACCCCGGGCGGCTGGGACTGCTCCGGCTTCGTGCAGTACATCTACGGCAAGGCCGGCGTCAGCCTGCCGCACAACGCCGCGGCACAGCGCGCCTCCGGCAAGCTCGTGCGCACCTCCAGCCCGAAGCCGGGCGACCTGGTCTTCCAGAGCAACGACTCGCACGTCGGCATCTACATCGGTGGCGGCAAGATGGTCGGGGCCCAGAACCCGAAGGCCGGCACGGTCATCCGCGACACCACGGGCCCGTACGCGGCCCCGCTGGTCGGCTACTACACGATCGCTGGCTAATAGACTTAGCATCTAGTGGAGCTCTCACCCGAAAGGGTGGGGGCTCCACTACTTTTAAGCCAGCGGACACCCCGACGACGGGAAACGATCCCGGGCATGAACCCCCCGGACAGGGCAGCATGAATTCGTCGTGGGGGCAGGAGTGACACGCGCGGCGACGAGGCGGGGTGGTCCCCACGACGGGGGTTGCGGGCTTAGGCTGGTGCCCGATGGACCTTGCACGAGAACCGCGGTCAACGGTTTGGTCCGCTGACCACGGGTGGACACCACGACAAGGAACGCCTATGCGAACCCTGGTATTGAATGCAGGATATGAACCACTGGCGGTGGTGACCTTCCGCCGGGCGCTGCTTCTTGTGCTGACCGGCAAAGCCAGCGTCCTGGCCGAGGACAGCGAACCAGTGGTGACCCCACGGACGGTCGTCGGAAGACCGTCGGTGATCCTGCTCAACCGGTACGTCAAGGTGCCCTACCGGAACGCAGCCAACGTCACCCGACGCGGAGTGCTGCGCCGGGACGGCCGCCGATGCGGGTACTGCGGCAAGGCAGCCACCACCGTCGACCACATCACGCCCCGTTCCCGCGGAGGCACCAACACCTGGGAGAACCTCATCGCCTGCTGTCTGGACTGCAACAGCACCAAGGGAGACAAGACCTTGCGCCAGCTGGGATGGAAACCCAGATTCACACCCCTCCGGCCCCGCGGGCCCCAATGGTTCATCACCGAACTGGAGCGTCCGGCACCCGGATGGTCGGACTTCCTCACCGGGACGGCAGCATGAAATTCGACGCCATCATCGTCGCCGGTGGCCGGGGGAGCCGGCTGGGCGGACGCGATAAGCCACTGCTGGCCCACGGGGGGTCCACCCTGTTGGAACATGCCCTCCGGGCCGCGTCGTCGGCGAACCGCATCGCCGTGGTCGGTCCGACGGAATTGAACCCCGTGATCTCGGATTACGCCCAGGGGGCAGCCGCCGGACAGATCCTGACGCTCACCCGCGAATACCCGGCCTTCGCCGGCCCGGCGGCCGCCGTGGCCGCCGGCCTGCACAGCCTGGGTGAAGGGACGGCCGGGGAAGTCCCGGCCCCGGTGGAACAGGCACCCCTGACCCTGATCCTGGCCGCCGACCTGATCGATCCCGGCCCGGTGGTCGAAGGCATCGTGGCCCATGCCGGCGACCAAGCGGTCGGCCCCGTTGCGCCGACGCCCGCCACCGAAGGAATCGAGGCCCAGGGCCTGGGGCAAGTCGACTTCGGCAGGGCCTGGGTCCCGGTGGATGCCGACGGAAGACTCCAACCCCTGAGCTGTGTGGTGGAGACCGGGGCACTGGTCCAGGCCGTCGAGTCCGCGACGAGCCAGGGGAAGGGGCTGGCCAACTCCTCGATGATGCGCCTGCTTGCTAAGGTGCAGATAGTCAGGGTGTCCCTCGACGGTGTGGACTACACCGACGTGGACACTTGGGAAGACGCCGACCGGGCAGGAATCAGCCGCCCGTCGGATGAAGCCAGGGGCCGGTAGCCCGCTGCAACAGGAGGTATGGATGTCCGAGATGCCCGAGCTGGATGAATGGGTCACCGAACTGCTGAAGGGACTCGAGATCCCCGAGGCCCCCGTGGACATCGACGCCATCCTGGGCATGGCAGGAGTCGCCGCGCATTCGATCATTCGTCCGGCCGCGCCCGTGACCACCTACGTCGCAGGTTTTGCCGCCGGGTTGGCGGCCGGAGCCGGCATGGCTGATGACAAGGCCTCCATGCAGGGGGCCACGCAGCGGGTCAACGAACTGCTGGCACGGCGCAGCGGCTCCGAGCAATAGTGCCAGAAGCAGACTGGCACCAGGCGCGACGCCTGGCCTACGAGGCCGGAAGCGCGCTGGCGGCGGCCCGTAGGGAGCCCGAACTGGTCCCTCTGGCCCGGGCTGCCGGGAGGGTCCTGGCGCAGGATATCCACTCCCTGCACACCATGCCCCACTATGCCTCCTCGGCGATGGATGGTTGGGCCGTGGCGGGGGAAGGTCCCTGGCAGGTGGAACGGCCCCGGGAGGATTCCGGGGACGACGCCGAACAACCGCGGCCCCACGCAGGCGCCGGCAGCACGCCGTCGCCGCTGGAACCGGGCCGGGCCCGGGCCATCGTGACCGGGGAGTCTGTGCCCGAGGGGGCGACGGCGGTGCTCCGGCAGGAAGCAAGCGAGCTGGAGGCGGCCACCGGAACACTCTCCACCCCCGACGCCCCCGCCGCGGGGGCCGATATCCGCCCGGCGGGCCGCGAGGCCGCCGAAGGGGAATTGCTCCTTCGTGCCGGCACCCGTCTGACGCCGGGGCGCATCGCGGTGGTCGCCGTCGGAGGACATGACCAGCTGCCGGTCGCCTCGACGGTGCGGATCCGTCTGCTGCTCACCGGCGACGAGGTGGTCACCGCGGGCATTCCGGCCCCGGGACAGGTCAGGGACACCTTCGGTCCGGTGCTTCCGGGGTGCATCGAGGCCCTCGGCGGGGTCGTGGCGGACGTGCTGCGGATCGGGGACGACGCCCCGGCGACCCGGGACGCACTGGACTCCGACTCCGCCCGGGGCGCCGATGTGGTGCTCAGCACCGGGGGGACCGGGCATTCGCCCGCCGACCATGTGCGTCCGGTGGCCGAGGAACTCGGGGGAACCTCGATCGTGGGTTCGGTGGCGATGCGGCCGGGGCACCCGGCCCTGCTGCGGGGCCTGCCCGGCGGACGGCTCCTGGTGGGACTGCCGGGCAACCCCCTGGCGGCCTTCATGGCCGTGGTGACCTTGCTGGAACCCCTGCTCCAAGGAGCCAACGGCCAACCGCCGTCGGCGCCGGTGGCCGTGCGGACCGGGGAGGCGGTCCGGGGGGCCGGGCACTCCCACCGGCTCCTGCCAGCCCGATGGACGGATCCGGTGGCCCGGCAGCAGCTGGTGGCCTCCGAACACACCGGCTCGGCCATGATGCGTGGCCTGGCCCAGGCCGACGTCGTCATGGTCGTCCCCCCGGAGGGAGTGGCGGCCGGAGGAGAGCTCACCTACCTGGAACTGCCATGGTACGGTCGGTGAAAGAATCCGCCGTGGAACCCCTGTGGTCCGAGATCGGCGGCGCGAAGAAGGAGGCCAACGGGTGGGCAGACTGACCCGGCGGCGCCGTGTCGTCCACTATTCCTCGGAGACCGGCTCCCGTGTCCGCGAAGAGACGATCGCCGCTGAGGAACCGTTGGAGATCCGATTGGGCCGGCGCGTCTTCAGCATCACCATGCGCACCCCCGGCAACGACTTCGACCTGGTGGCCGGCTTCCTGGTCAGCGAGGGAATCATCGGCGGCCCGGAGGAATTGAGCAGCATGCGGTTCTGCGCCGGCGAGGACGAGGACGGCCGCCAGACCTTCAACGTCGTCGAAGCAGGCCTGGGCGAAGGCGCCATCATCCCCGACCCGTCCCTGGACCGGCATATCTTCACGTCCTCCTCCTGCGGGATCTGTGGCACGGCCTCCATCGACGCGGTCGCCAAGACCAGCCGGTTCACCGTGGCCCCGTCCAGCGGAGTCATCGGCGTCGGAACCCTCCTCGGACTCTCCACGACCCTGCGCTCGAGCCAGGAACTCTTCGGCAAGACCGGCGGGGTCCACGCGGCAGGACTGTTCGACACGGACGGGAACCTGCTGTGCCTGCGCGAGGACGTCGGACGGCACAACGCCGTGGACAAGGTCGTCGGCTGGGCCCTGCGGGAAGGCAGGCTGCCGCTGCGCGACACCGTCCTGCAGGTCTCTGGCCGGGCCTCCTTCGAACTGGTGCAGAAGGCCTACCTCGCCGGCATCCCCGTGCTCTGCGCCGTCTCGGCGCCCTCGTCACTGGCCGTGGAACTCGCCGAGCGGGCCGGACTGACCGTTGCGGCCTTCGCCCGCGGAAGCAGCGTGAACCTCTATACCCACCCGGAGCGGATCGACACCGACGACTCCGTGGACCACCAGGCGCCGGCGCCCCACGCCCCGGCCGCCCCGGACAACAGGAAGTAGGACGGTCGACGTGAAGCGCTCGGCTCCTGAACAGGACATCAATGAGGATGCGCTGGAAGTCGGCGCCCCGAAGACGACGGCGGCCGGGGTCAAGGCGGTCATGGTCGCCTTGGACCGCGGATATTCCCAGGCCGGGGTCAGCCGGACGCTGCGCTCGATGCTGCGGGTGAACCAGCGCGGAGGGGTCGACTGCCCCGGCTGCGCCTGGCCCGAATCGATCACCGGGGCCCGTAAGCCCGCCGAATTCTGTGAAAACGGGGCCAAGGCCCTCGCCGAGGAGAGCACCACCCGGACGGCCGACGCCGCCTGGTGGGCCGAACACTCCATCGAGGACCTGGGCGACAAGACCGAGTACTGGCTGGGAAACCAGGGCCGGATCACCGAACCGATGATGATCCGTGAAGGGGAGAGCCACTACCGGCCCGTCTCCTGGTCGCAGGCCTTCGCCACCGTGGGCGAGCACATCAACGCCACGACCGCCGACCGCTGCGTCTTCTACACGTCGGGACGCACCGCGAACGAGACGGCGTTCATGTACCAGCTCTTCGCCCGCAGCATCGGGACGAACAACCTGCCCGACTGTTCGAACATGTGCCACGAGTCCTCCGGCACCGCGCTGAGCCCGACCATCGGCATCGGCAAGGGGACGGTATCGCTGGAGGACTTCGAACATTCCGAGCTGATCTTCGTCATCGGGCAGAACCCCGGGACCAACCATCCGCGCATGCTTTCGGCATTGGCCGACGCCCGCAAACGCGGGGCCAAGGTCGTCGCCGTGAACCCGCTGCCCGAGGCCGGCCTGCTCAACTTCCGCGACCCGCAAACCGTCGACGGCCTGGTCCGGGGCGGGACCCGGATCGCCGATGAATTCCTGCAGATCAAGGTCGGCGGGGACCTGGCCCTGTTCCAGGCGTTCGGTCACCTGCTCCTGGCGGAGGAGGCCCGTCACCCGGGCAGCATCGTGGACCGCGAATTCGTCGAGTCCCAGACCAATGGTTTCGACGCCTATGCCGCGGCCCGGGCCACGATCGATTGGGAAGCCACCGAGGAAGCCACCGGACTCTCCCGCCAGGAGATCTCGACGGTCGCCTCGATGCTGGCCAAATCCAAGGGAACCATCATCTGCTGGGCCCTGGGACTGACCCAGCAGCCGCATTCCGTGGACACCCTGAAGGAACTGATCAACGTCCTGCTGCTGCAGGGGAACTTCGGCAAGCCGGGGGCCGGCGCCTGCCCGGTCCGCGGTCACTCCAACGTCCAGGGGGACCGCACCATGGGGGTGTGGGAGAAACCGAAGGAGGACTTCCTGGCCGCCCTGGATGCGGAATTCAGCATCACCACCCCCCGCGAGCACGGCTACGACTCCACCGACACGGTCGAGGCCTTCGAGAACGACGACGTCGATGTCTTCGTGTCCATGGGCGGGAACTTCTCGCTGGCCTGCTCCGATACCGAAGCACTCGAGGCCGGGATGCGCCGGGCCGGATTGACCGTGCACATCTCCACCAAACCCAACCGCTCCCACGTCGTCCACGGCAGGACGTCATTGATCCTGCCCACGCTGGGGCGCACCGATCGCGACGATAAGCACCCCACCGGCCCGCAGTTCCTTTCGGTGGAGGACTCCATGTCCGTCGTGCACACCACCCAGGGCCGGCTCGCCCCGATGTCCCGGCACCTGCTGGCCGAACCGGTCATCGTCGCCCGCATGGCCGCGGCGACGCTGGGGGAGGACCATGCGGTCAACTGGCGGACCATGGCCCAGGACTACGACGTCATTCGCGATCACATCGCCGCCGTCTGCCCGGGCTTCGAGGACTTCAACCGGAGGGTGCGCACCCGCAACGGATTCGTCCTGCCGAACCCGCCGCGTGATACCCGGACCTTCGCCACCGACATCGGCAAGGCCCGCTTCACGGTCAGCCCCTTGGAATACCTTTCGGCTCCCGAGGGGCACCTGATCCTGCAGACGCTGCGCAGCCACGACCAGTACAACACCACGTTCTACGGTCTGGACGACCGCTACCGCGGGATCTCCAACGGGCGTCGGGTCATCCTGGTCCACCCGGAGGACCTGGCCGAGCTCGGATTCACGGACCGCGACCTGGTGGATGTGATCTCCACGTTCGGCGGAACCCAGCGCCGAGCCAACCGGTTCCGGCTCGTGGCCTACCCCACGGCCCGCGGCTGCGCGGCCGCCTACTTCCCGGAAGCCAATGCCCTGGTCCACCGGGGACTGGTCGCCAGGGAGTCGAACACCCCCGGCTATAAGGCCATGACCGTCGGGTTCGTTCCGCATACCGAAGAACCCAGCCGGACCTTCGACGAACGCGAGCGTCCCGCCCGCCGGCCGGAACCGGCAGCCTAGGGGTGCCCCGCCGCGGGTAGCATGGGGGCGCGTCCCGGCAACGTGCCGGGACGTCGTGATGGAAGGACCCCGCCGTGAGCATGGACCAGGCAGCCTGGAGCTCCCTGCATAAGATGTCCTCGGGAAAAACCGGGCGGCAGTTCGCCCCCGGGACCGTGCGTCGGATCATTGATTTCGCCCGCGGCTACGGGCGCCGGTTGAGCCTGTTCGTCATCCTGTCGGCCGTCGCCGCGGTCCTGGCCGTGGCGACCCCAGTGCTGGCCGGCAAGGTCATCGACGCCATCGTCGCCGACGGGCCGTTGTCCACCATCGTGCGGCTGGCCTTGTTGATCGCGGCCGTGGCCATCGCCGAAGCCGGCGTCTCGCTGTGGAACCGTTGGCTCTCCTCCAGCCTCGGTGAACAAGTCATCTACGATCTGCGCACCACCGTTTACGAACACGTGCAGAAGATGCCCATCGCCTTCTTCACCAGGACCCGGACCGGGGCCCTGGTCAGCCGGCTGAACAACGACGTCATCGGTGCCCAGCAGGCCTTCGCCGGAACCCTCTCCGGGGTCGTCAGCAACGTCGTGGCCCTCATCCTCACCGCGGGGGTGATGGTCAGCTACTCCTGGCAACTGACCCTGATCGCGGTGCTGATGCTGCCGATCTTCCTGATCCCCGCCCGACGCATGGGGGCCACCGTGGCCCGCCTGCGCCGCGAGGCCGCGGACTACAACGCGGATATGGGCACGCAGATGACCGAACGCTTCTCGGCGCCGGGGGCCACGCTGGTCAAGCTCTTCGGCCGACCCGAGGTCGAGGCGCAGGCCTTCGCCGAACGCACCGCCAGGGTCCGCGACATCGGGGTGAAGACCGCCATGCGCCAGTTCTTCTTCGTGACCTCGCTGACCCTGGTCACGGCCCTGACCCTGGCACTGGTCTACGGGCTCGGCGGTGCCTTCGCCCTCGAGGGCCGGCTGAAGGCCGGTGACGTGGTGACCCTGGCGTTGCTGCTGACACGCCTGTACGCGCCGCTGACGGGGCTGGCCAATGCCCGGGTGGAGGTGATGAGCGCGCTGGTCTCCTTCGACCGGGTCTTTGAGATCCTGGACCTGAAACCGCTGTTGACCGAGAGCCCCGAGGCCACCGACGTTCCCGCCGGGCCGGTATCGGTGCGCTTCCGCGACGTGCGCTTCGGCTACCCCAGCGCCGAGAAGGTCTCCCTGGCCTCGCTCGAGGACGTGTCCGTGCTGGACAGCCGAGGTGGCCAGGAGGTCCTGCATGGCATCGACTTCGAGGTCCCCGCAGGGCAGACCTACGCGCTGGTCGGTTCCTCGGGTGCGGGAAAATCGACCATCGCGCAATTGTTGGCCCGGCTGTACGACGTCGATCAGGGTTCCGTGGAGTTCTCCGGACTCGATGTCCGCGAGGCCCGCTTCGCCTCGATGCGGGCCACCATAGGCATGGTGACCCAGGACGGCCACCTCTTCCACGACACCATCGCGGCGAACCTGCGCATGGCCCATCCGGAGGCCTCCGACGAGGCTCTGTGGGATGCCCTGCGGCGGGCCCGGCTCGACGACCTGATCCGGACACTGCCCGACGGGCTGGACACGATGGTGGGCGAACGCGGCTATCGGCTCTCCGGGGGCGAACGCCAACGCCTGACCATTGCCCGCCTGCTGCTTGGCGCCCCGCGGGTCGTGCTGCTGGACGAGGCCACGGCGGCCCTGGATTCGACCAGCGAGGCAGCGGTCCAGGCTGCGCTGGGGGAGGCCCTGGCCGGTCGGACGGCCGTGGTCATCGCCCACCGGCTCTCCACGATCCGCACCGCCGATGCCATCCTCGTGGTCGAGGGAGGTCGGATCGTCGAACGCGGAAGCCATGCCGAACTGCTCGCCGTCGGTGGACGGTATGCCGAGCTCTACCGGACCCAGTTCGCCTCCACGGGCCCCGAAGCGGCCCCGGGGCAGTGAGCGGCGGCCCACCGCAACGCGCCCCGGCGTCCCGGCCCGGAGAAACGGCTTCCACCGGCTGAACAGGGCCGGGTTTGGGGGCTTTGGCCATGGCGCTCGGCCATGGGGACTGGTCGTATATGTAGAATCAAGGACCATGTGCTCCTCAGGAGCACGGTCTGGGTGGCGTTGCTTGGGAGAGACACGCCACGATCAACAATCATCCGTGGTACGAAATGATCTGGAGATTACATGCAGCGCGGCACCAACCTTGGGCGCCTAGGCGACTTCAACCAAGCGGTTATCTTTGAATCGATCCGGCGGGCGCTCGACGGAGTTAGTCGGGTCGAATTGGCGGGATCCACCGGTTTGTCGCCCCAAACGATCTCCAACGTCGTCCGTCGCCTGCTCGATGAGGGGCTGGTTCGTGAGGACCGCACCATCGTCTCCGGTCCGGGGAAGCCGCGGACCGTGCTGGAACTCGAAGTCAACCGCCAGCTCGCGGTCGGCATCCACCTGGACCCGGCCGGGATCACCCAGGTGATGCTGAACCTGCGCGGCGAAGTGCTCCATTCCAAGCGGTACTTCACCCCGGCCGTGGTGGATCCTGAATCCACCGTGGACCAGATGGCCGAGGCCGTCGAGGAATTGATCAAGGAATCCGGGCAGCCCCGGGACCGCGTCGTCGGGGTCGGCGTCGTCGTCCCCGGACCGATGGATCTGGAGGGTGGACACGTCACGGCGCCGCCGCTGCTCGATGGCTGGACCAAGGTCGAGTTCGTCAAGCCGTTGGCTGCCAAGCTGGGGCTGAACGTCATCTTGGAAAAGGACACGATCGCGGCGTCCATCGCCGAGGTCTGGAACGGCAAGAACCCCGAGGACGAGCAGGACTTCGTGTTCGTCTACGTCGGGGCGGGCATCGGCGTGGGCATGGTCATCAACGGGGAGATCGTCCGTGGGGTGAGCAATAACGCGGGGGAGATCGGCCACTTCTCGGTCGGTGAGGAGACCGGGCTCTGCGCCTGCGGTCGCAAGGACTGCCTGGCCGGGGCGACCTCCTTCGAGAACCTCGACAACAAGGCCACCAAGGCGGGGCTGGACCTGGGCATCCCGGAGAACGCCGATGTCGCCGGACGGGCCGAAGGGATGATGAAGCTGGCCGAACTGGCGGACGAAGGCAACGAGGTCGCCATCGGACTACTGCGCGACTTCGCAGGCCGGACCGCCGATATGGTCGCCCAGCTGATCAACGCCCTCGACGTCGACAAGGTCATCTACGGCGGACCCTACTGGCCGCTGATTAGCGACCACGTCCTGTCCGGGGCCGCCGAGATTATCAACCAGCGCTTCAACGCTAAGGACGTCCATTCGATCAGCGTCGTCGATTCCGAGCTGGGCCCGGAGGTCGCCGCCATCGGCGGCGGCTGCGCCATCCTCGACGCCAGCCTGTCGCCCAAGGCCAGCGTCCTGCTCCTGAACTGAGCCTCGACGGCAAGATATGACGCCACGGGCGTCATCGGTGAAAACCGGTGGCGCCCGTTGTCATAACGGGTTGGTTTCGAAGGTTGACATTCTAAGTCCAGTGGAATTAGATATAAGTGTCAGTGCTGCAGCCACCAAGTTGCCCATCGACACGGCAATGCGAGTCTCAACGGCTTCCGTGCCTGGTGGGGGAACGGCAGGTTGGCGGCTACGGGGAACAGGGCTGACATGGGTGCCGACCGGCACCGTTGATGTTTTTAAGGGAGCCATCAGCCATACGCCGGTCGGCACCAATATTTGTTTAATGGGTGCCTTCGTCCGGTGGCCCGGGGTGCCGGACGCGGGGGAACAGGGTGCCCCTGACCGGAATCGAACCGGTGGCCTACCCTTTAGGAGAGGGTCGCTCTATCCGACTGAGCTACAGGGACCAATCGCCGTGGGGCTGAGCCCGGGCGAACAGCAACCATCCTAGCGGCAGAATCCGGTCACACCGAAAACGACTCCGGTCGGGTCCGCCCCGGCTCAGGACAGTCCGGCCTCGCCCCACCTGCGTCGGAACGTGCGCACGAACGAGGCGATGACCACCGCCAGGGCGGTCGCCACCGTGGCGAAGAGCAGGATCCAGCCGGTGATGGTCAACGCCGAGGCCAGGCCCACCCGGTCCGGATCGGTGGTTCCGGCGAGCAGCCCGTCGATCATCGGGTTGGTCCACAGGGAGACGATCGCGAACAGCAGCGGGATCGCCCACAAGCCCCAGCGCAGCCCCCGCCGCGGCACATGCAGGGCAATGGCCAGCATCGCCACCAGGGCGGTGAAGAGCGGGAACAACGTGCCCGCCGTCTTATGCACGTAGGACAGTTGGCCCAGGGCATCGTCGTCCATGACCGTTTGGAGTTTCCGGATGTAGTCCGCGTCGAAGCCGCCGAGCAGCTGATCGGGCATCGCCAGGCCCCCGGAGAGGTCCTGCATCTGGTTCAAGACCAGCAGGTGATAGTACCAGAAGAGCAGGAGGACGGCGCCGAGCCCCGCCCAGAGGATCAGGTTGCCGTTGCCCTGGGCCTGTTCCGGGGTCCTGCCGGTGGTGGTGTTGGCCAGGGCGCTGCCCGGCCGCGGGGGCACACTGCCCGGAGACTGGCGGGGCGGACCGCCCGCACCGCTTTTCGCCGGCGATCCCGGGTTCCCCGTGGCCTGGTTCTTCTGCTGGCGGGACTTCTTGCGGCGCTGTGCGGGCTTCTTGGACATGGCGCCATTATGCCGGGACGGGGGCCGGGGCGGGAAAACGCCGGCAACCGTAGACTGGGGGGACCATGGATTTTCTCTTCGACGACTTTTCCGAGGCGCGCTCGCGCCTGAGTGCAAACGACGCCGGCGCCTCCGGGCCCCCGCAGGCCGCCGAACTGCTGGAGGGGCTGAACCCGGAGCAGGAACGGGCGGTGAAGCATGCGGGCAGCCCGCTGCTGATCGTCGCCGGTGCCGGCTCGGGCAAGACCCGGGTGCTTTCCCACCGCATCGCCTACCTGCTGGCCACGGGCAGGGCCCGCCCGCATGAGATCCTGGCGATCACCTTCACCAACAAGGCCGCCGCCGAAATGCGTGAACGTATCGGGGAGCTGGTGGGGGAACCGGCGCAGAAGATGTGGATCTCCACGTTCCACTCCTCCTGCGTGAGGATCCTGCGTCGCGAGGCCACCTCGGTGGGACTGAAATCCAACTTCTCGATCTACGATGCCGCCGATTCCCTGCGGCTGATCACGCTGATCGCCAAGGGGCTGGACCTGGACCCGAAGAAGTTCGCGCCCAAGGCGATGCAACACCGGATCTCGGCGTTGAAGAACGAACTGATCGACGACGAGGAGAATGCCTCCACCACGAACATGAACGACCCGTTCGCCGCGGCCGTCTCGGAGGTCTACCGCGGGTACACGCAGCGGCTGCGCCAGGCCAACGCCATGGACTTCGATGACCTCATCGGCCAGGTCGTGAACATCTTCCGGGCCTTTCCCGGCATTGCCGACAACTACCGGCGGCGGTTCCGTCATGTGCTGGTCGACGAGTACCAGGACACCAACCACGCGCAGTACTCGCTGGTGCGCGAACTCACCGGCCCCGACGGGCAGACCCCGGGCGGGGAATTGACCGTGGTGGGTGACTCCGACCAGTCCATCTACGCCTTCCGTGGTGCCGATATCCGCAATATCGTCGAATTCGGCAAGGACTACCCGGAAGCCGAGACGATCAAGCTCGAACAGAACTACCGGTCCACCCAGACCATCCTCAACGCAGCCAACGCGGTGATCTCGCTCAATGAGGATCGCCCCGAGAAGAGGTTGTGGACCGCCGAGGGGGAGGGCCCGCGGATCGTGGGCTACGTGGGCGAATCGGAACAGGACGAGGCCCGGTGGATCGCCCGGGAGATCCTGCGGCTCAACGACGAGGAGGGCATCCGCCCCGGGGACGTGGCCGTGTTCTACCGCACCAACGCCCAATCGCGCTCGCTGGAGGAACAGCTGATGCGGGTGGACCTGAAATACAAGGTCGTCGGCGGCACGCGGTTCTATGACCGCAAGGAGATCAAGGACGCGTTGGCCTACCTGCGGGTGCTGGCCAACCAGGAGGACGACGTCAACGTCCGGCGCGTCCTGAATGTGCCCAAACGCGGGATCGGCGACCGGGCCGAATATGCGGTGGCGGCCCTGGGGGAGAAGGAGCGCATCCCCTTCATGGAGGCCCTGCGCCGCGCCGATGAGGCTCCCGGGCTGGCCACCCGCAGCACCAAGGCCGTCGCCGGCTTCGTGAAGATCATCGACGACCTCGCGGTGGTCGCCGAAGGCTCCGGGGCGGCTGCCGCGGTGGAGGCCGTACTGGAGCAGACCGGCTACCTGGAGATGCTGCGCAAATCCGATGACCCGCAGGATGAATCACGGGTGGAGAACCTGGCCGAACTGGTCGCCGTGGTCAGGGACTACGAACGGGAGAACCCCGAGGGCACGCTGGGCGGGTTCTTGGAGCAGGTCTCGCTGGTGGCCGACGCCGACTCGATCCCCGATGCCCCCGACGACGACGAGGGCGCGCAGATGGCCGAGCGTGAAGGCATGGTGACCCTGATGACCCTGCATACCGCCAAGGGCCTGGAGTTCCCCACGGTCTTCCTCACGGGCATGGAACACGGCATCTTCCCGCACCAGCGTTCGATGACCGACCCCAAGGAGCTCGCCGAGGAACGCCGGCTGGCCTACGTCGGACTGACCCGGGCCCGTCGCCGGCTCTATGTCACCCGGGCGGAATACCGCAGCCTGTGGGGCCAGTCGCAGTACAACCCGGCCAGCCAGTTCCTGGAGGAGATTCCCAGCCAACTGCTCGATTGGAAACGCGAAGGGGCGATCCGTTCGGCGCCCGGGGCCTTTGGCAGCCGAGACTTCGCCACGAGCCGGTACGACGGCGGATCCTTCTGGGGTGCCGGTACCGGGGGAGGGGGCGGACGTCGCGCCGGGGATATCGAAACCGGCTCGCTACATACCGCGCCCACGGCCCGGGCCGCGGGACGGGTGCAGCCACAGAAGGAAGTCATCCAGCTCTCCGTGGGGGACAAGGTCTCCCACAGCACCTTCGGCGAGGGCGTGGTGCTCGCCTTGGAGGGGGCGGGGGACAAGACCGTGGCGAAGGTGAAGTTCACCGCAGAGGAGAAGCGTCTGCTGCTGCGTTATGCGCCGCTGAGCAAACTCGGCTGATTCGTCTCCGGGCAGGCCTGCCCGGTGCTCAGCGGCGGTGGGCCCGCAGGAAGCCCTGCGGAGAGGATTCATGGTCGCGGGGTGCCCGCTGCAGGTCTTCGTCGATCACGAAGCCCAGGGCGCCCAACCGCGTCACCAGATCGGCGGGGTCGTGCATGTACGCGGTCATCTTCACGTCGCGGCCGTAGGCCCGCCGGATCTCCCGGGGGCCGGAACCCGACTGGAACCCGAGCAACAGGCTCCCTCCGGGGCGCAGGACGCGAAGGAACTGGCCGAATACGGCCCCCAGTTCCTCCGGCGCCGTGTGGATGATCGAATACCAGGCCAGGACCCCTTCGAAGCTGTTCGCCGGATACGGCAACCCCGCCAGCTCGGCGACGGTGAACGATGCGCCCGGATGCCCGCGCCGGGCCTGGTCGATCATTCCCGGCGAGAAGTCGACCCCGGCGAGATCATGGTGTCCGAGGTCCCGGAGATGCCCGAGCAGGCGTCCGGTGCCGCATCCGGCATCCAGTATCGGGCCGTGGTCGGGCACCGCGGCACTGAACCTGCCCAGGACTTCACGATCCGCGGCCGCCTCGGCGGCGGTATCGGGCAGGAGCCGGGCGTAGTCGGCGGCGACCAGATCATAGGCGATGCGGGCGGTCGGTGCCGGACGGGAAGGGGGCATGTCAATCAAAATATCGCAGGCCGGAATGCACGTCCACAACGTGAAAACCCCGGAAAGTCGGCGATCTTTGTCTACGGAGCGTAGAACTGTGCTCTTTCTCACGAAAGCGATAGCCTAGGCAAGGCATCATCCGGCTAGGGGCTAAAGTTCCCTGTGGAGCCATCGGGCCAACATGTGCCGACGCTCCGAGTCAGAAACGACTTCGACGTAGAAGGACACACCCGTGGACCTGTATGAATACCAGGCGCGCGATCTGTTCGAGCAGCACGGTGTCCCCGTGCTTGCCGGCATCGTGGCGTACACCCCTGAAGAAGCCAAGGCCGCCGCTGAGAAAATCGGCGGCGTCGTAGTGGTCAAAGCCCAGGTCAAGGTCGGAGGCCGCGGCAAGGCCGGCGGCGTCAAGGTCGCCAAGACCGCCGACGAGGCGTTCGAATACGCGTCCGCCATCCTCGGGATGGACATCAAGGGCCATACCGTCGACAAGGTCATGATCGCCCAGGGCGCCGACATCGCCGAGGAGTTCTACTTCTCCGTGCTGCTGGACCGGGCCAACCGCAACTACCTGGCCATGTGCTCCGTCGAGGGCGGCGTGGAGATCGAGGTCCTGGCCGTGGAGCGTCCCGACGCCCTGGCCAAGGTCGCCGTCGACCCGGCCGTCGGCATCGATGCCGCCAAGGCCGACGAAATCGTCGCCGAAGCAGGCTTCGCCCCCGAACTGCGCGCCAACGTCGCCGCAGCGATCGTGAAGCTCTGGGACGTCTTCGTCAAGGAAGACGCCACCCTGGTCGAGGTCAACCCGCTGGTCCGCACCGGAGCCGGCGAGATCATCGCCCTCGACGGCAAGGTCACCCTGGACGACAACGCCTCCGAGGTCCGCCACCCGGACCACGAAGCGCTTGAGGACAAGGGGGCAGCGGATCCGCTCGAGGCCAAGGCCAAGGACGCAGGCCTGAACTACGTGAAGCTCGATGGCCAGGTCGGCATCATCGGCAACGGCGCCGGACTGGTCATGTCCACGCTGGACGTCGTCGCCTACGCCGGCGAGAAGCACGCCAACGTCAAGCCCGCCAACTTCCTGGACATCGGCGGTGGCGCCTCGGCCGAGGTCATGGCCGCCGGCCTGGACGTCATCCTCAACGACGAGCAGGTCAAGTCCGTGTTCGTCAACGTCTTCGGCGGCATCACCGCGTGCGACGCAGTGGCCAACGGCATCGTGAAGGCCCTGGAAATGCTGGGAGACAAGGCCACGAAGCCGCTCGTCGTCCGCCTGGACGGCAACAACGTCGAAGAGGGACGCAAGATCCTGGCCGAAGCCAACAACCCGCTCGTGACGCTGGCCACCACCATGGACGAAGGCGCCGACAAGGCCGCCGAACTGGCGAACGCCTAAGGATCAGGGGAAAGAAAACATGTCTATCTTCATCAACAAGGATTCCAAGGTCATCGTCCAGGGCATCACCGGCGGCGAAGGCTCCAAGCACACCGCCCGCATGCTCGCCGCCGGCACCCAGGTCGTCGGCGGCGTGAACGCCCGCAAGGCCGGCACCACCGTCACGCACGGCGAGGTCAGCCTGCCGGTCTATGGCGCGGTCGCCGAAGCCATCGAGGCCACCGGCGCGGACGTTTCGATCGTCTTCGTTCCGCCGAAGTTCACCAAGGACGCCGTCGTGGAGGCCATCGAGGCAGGCATCGGCCTGGTCGTGGTCATCACCGAGGGTGTCCCGGTCCAGGATGCCGCCGAGTTCTGGGCACTGGCCCAGTCCAAGGTCGACGCCAACGGCAACCAGGTCACCCGCATCATCGGCCCGAACTGCCCCGGCATCATCACCCCCGGCGAAGCGCTGGTGGGCATCACCCCGGCGAACATCACCGGCAAGGGCGGGGTGGGCCTGGTCTCCAAGTCCGGCACCCTGACCTACCAGATGATGTACGAACTGCGCGATCTGGGCTTCTCCAGCGCCATCGGCATTGGCGGGGACCCGGTCATCGGGACCACCCACATCGATGCCCTGGCAGCCTTCGAAGCCGACCCGGAGACCAAGGCGATCGTCATGATCGGCGAAATCGGCGGCGACGCCGAGGAGCGTGCTGCCGAGTACATCAAGGCGAACGTCACCAAGCCGGTCGTCGGCTATGTGGCCGGCTTCACCGCCCCGGAGGGCAAGACCATGGGCCACGCAGGCGCCATCGTCTCCGGCTCCTCGGGCACCGCGCAGGCCAAGAAGGAAGCCCTCGAGGCCGCAGGGGTCCAGGTCGGTAAGACCCCGTCCGAGACGGCATCGCTGCTGCGCAAGATCTACCCGGAGCAGGCCGAGGCCTCCAACCTCTAGGCACTCCACAGGCCCCCAAGGGCCATGCACGACGACGGCGGTCGCCAGCTTCCTCACGGAAACCGGCGGCCGCCGTTCTCATGTCGTTTGACGGCCCGGATGTCGTGAGCGCTCCTGGCCGCAAGCCCAGTGATCAGGGCTGGAGACGGTGGTGTTCCCAACTCGAGCCCGAACGCACATACTGCAGCCGCAGGTGGTTGCGATCTTCCTGCCCCTGCCAAAATTCCACGCTCGCCGGAACCAACTGCCAGACCCTCCACGTCTCCGGAACCGTCTCAGGTTCCTCCTCCAGCTGCTGACGGGGCGCCGAAAGGGCCCGGTTGAAACTGCCGGGGTC
Organism: Arthrobacter sp. 179; assembly: GCF_052379645.1. Classification (NCBI taxonomy): domain Bacteria; kingdom Bacillati; phylum Actinomycetota; class Actinomycetes; order Micrococcales; family Micrococcaceae; genus Arthrobacter; species Arthrobacter sp. 179. The sequence goes on from NZ_JBQSYU010000030.1 coordinate 27,935, forward strand.
GGTGAGCTGACTGCTCTGCTGGGCGCTCAACGCCACCGTGCGCGCAGCCGGCCCCCGGGCGAGGAAGTCCCGCCGCGCCGCCGGGGCCGGTACCTGGGCCACGGTGCCCCGCACACGGATACTGCGGATCTGTTCCTTCCAATGGAACGTCAACGCAGCGGCAGGACGGGCACCGAGCTGGACGCCCTTGGTGCTCTGCGCCGACCCGGCGAAGGTCCAGGCACCATCGTCGGTCACCCCCTTGAGGATCAGCACCCGGGCATCGGGGAGCCCGTCGGCATCGACGGTGGACAGGGTCATCGCGTGGGGTTCGGTGACCCCGGCGGCGATGGCTGCGGCGAACCAGTCGACAAAAAGGTCCTGCGGGTGTTCGGGGGCGTGGTCCGGGGTGAACGGGGCAGGGGCTCCGACCAATGATCCGACCGAGGCCAGTAGTTCGGGCAGAGTTCTCATGGTCGAACCCTGTCAGGCGGGGAGCCCGGACCACAAGAAGGTGACGGGCGCCGGGGCGGCGGACGGCCCCGGATAGTTCTAGGCTGGAGGCCTACCGTCACCATCCAGTATCCAGGAGTCTTCAGCATGCGCGCCACCATGATCCATGCAGCCCACGACATCCGCGTCGAGGACCGGCCGGAGCCGGTCCTCCAACACCCCACCGACGCCATCGTCCAGGTGGCCGCCGCCTGCGTCTGCGGTTCCGACCTCTGGCCCTACCGTGGGGTCCGCGAGACGAGCGAGCCGCATCCGATCGGACACGAGTTCGTGGGTACGGTGACCGAGGTGGGATCTGCCGTCACGACCCTGGCCGTGGGCGACTTCGTCATCGCCCCCTGGGCCAATAGCTGTGGGGAATGCGCCGATTGCCTCAATGGAGTCCAGGTGGCGTGTGCGCACCGGGCCATCTGGGGTGCCACGGATGAACAAGGCCTCGAGGTCGACGGCGGCCAGGGGGAGGCCGTCAGGGTGCCCAACGCCGACGGGACGCTGGTCATCGTCCCCGGTGTCAGTGAACCCGATGAAGCGCTGCTCAAGTCGCTGCTGTCCCTCTCCGACGTCATGGGCACCGGCCACCATGCGGCGCTGGGGGCCCAAGTGGGGCCGGGGCACAGCGTGGTGGTCGTCGGTGACGGCGCCGTCGGGCTCAGCGGTGTCCTCGCCGCCCGCCGAATGGGCGCCACCCGCATCATCGCCATGTCCCGCCATGCCGACCGTGCGGAGGTCGCGCGCCAGCTGGGGGCCACCGATATCGTCGAGGAACGGGGCAAGGACGCCGCGGCGAAGGTCTCCGAACTCCTCGGAGGCGTTCTGGCCGATTCGGTCCTGGAATGCGTGGGAACCGCCGAATCAATGGACCAGGCGTTGCGCTGCACCCGGGCCGGCGGCGCCCTGGGGTTCGTGGGGGTTCCTGCCGGAGGCGCCGAACTGCCCATCGGGGTGCTCTTCTCCAAGAACATCACCGTTGCCGGCGGTGCCGCCTCCACCCGGAACTACATCCCCGAACTGCTCGAGGACGTCCTGGCCGGGACCATCAACCCCGGTCTGGTCTTCGACGCGGTGATGCCGTTGGAGGAGGCGGCCGAAGCCTACCGGGCCATGGACGAACGCCGGTCGATCAAGGTCATGCTCACCCCCTGACCCAACCTCCTTCCGCGCCCTGATCCCCTGGCCGCTGGTCTCGGATCAGGGCTGGGCGGCCGAAGGTGCCGCGTGGAGATGGAAGAAGGAACGGCCCGCCCGCTCATGGCCGCCGGGGACCAACAGCACCTTGAGTTGTTCGTTGAACTGGACCCCGGTTCGCTGGCCGTCCGTGATCGCTTCCCGCGGCGGTGAGAGGGCTTCCCTGAGGCTGGTGAAGTCGTCACTGAGGAGGAGGTAACCGCGATCCCGGGTGTCGATGCGCACCGTCCCGTTTCCGAGGACGACGACGGCGTCGACCCAGTCCCCGCTGAAACGCGGGGCAGCATGAGCGGGTGGGGCGGCGGGAGCGTGGGAATGATGGCGCAATAAGGTGGGCATGGTCTGCCTTTCGGATCGTCCTTGCCCCTGGCGGCTACCGGGGGCCGCTTCGTCATCCGAACCACCCGACGAACAATCCGTTCGCGGCATTCCTGCCGCTCACAGTGGGGTTGGTGCATGGCCAGTCGGAGCTGTCCGTCGACCGTCCCTGGGGGAGCGGCAGGCGGGGCCATGTCTCGTGAAGCTGATATCAGCCTAGTCGGGAGACCCGACACTTTGTAGGGATGACCCGTCGTCGTTCATCCGAGGCAACACGGAGCAACAAGAGCATCGGGACAGTCGACATCCTGGAGCATCGTTGGATCAGAGGAGCATTCGCTGCCGAACCTGACGGTC
>NZ_JBQSYU010000031.1:0-29217 GCF_052379645.1 Arthrobacter sp. 179
CGAATTACATCCATGTCATTTGCCGCGTGGCGTCCTCCTGCGGGGAGAATAGCCCCATGGAAACCGCTGCCGAGCACACTCCCTGGCCCATGGCCCCCGACTGGGCGGCGGCACTTGCGCCCGAGATGCCCCGGTTGCAGAAGCTCGATGCCGAGCTTTCCGCCCGCCGCGACGCCGGCGAACAGGTGCTGCCCGCCGGCGACCACCTGCTGCGCGCCTTCCACCGTCCGCTGGCCGATGTCAAAGTCCTCATCCTTGGTCAGGACCCCTATCCGACGCCCGGCCATTCGACCGGGCTGGCCTTCGCCGTCGACGCCTCGGTGGACCCGTTGCCGCGCAGCCTGAAGAACATCTTCACCGAGTACTGCCAGGACACCGGATATCCGTTCCCCGCTTCCGGGGACCTGACCCCCTGGGCCGAGCAGGGGGTGCTGCTGTTGAACCCGATCCTGTCGGTGGCCGCCGGGGACGCCGGATCGCATCGGAAACTGGGGTGGCAGCAATTCACCACCGCAGCGATCACCGCACTGGTTTCACGCCGGGCCCCGCTGGTGTCGATCCTGTGGGGCCGGCACGCCCAGGGCTTCGAACCGCTCCTGGGGTCGACGCCGGTGATCACCAGCGCCCATCCCTCGCCGTTGTCCGCACGGCGCGGCTTCTTCGGCTCGCGTCCGTTCTCCCGGGCCGACGAACTGCTCACCGCCCAGGGGGCGGCCCCCGTCCAATGGCGTCTGCCCGGGGCCGAGGGCGGCCGTGGCGGCTCCGGGGCGGGGGCGCCGGACACCGAGGTCACGGAGCCACTGCCGGGTTTATAGCCTGCTCCGCTAACGGCGGCGGATCCGCCGCCGCTCGTGGGTGATCCACCCCTTGGTGAAGGGACGGGCGACGGTATCGCCGAGCACGACGCCGCCGGCGATGGCCACGATGATCGCGAAGGCGTTGAACATCTGCAGCAGCCCCACGGACATGTCGCCCGCGTCGATCGTGATGCCATACATGGCCCTGAAGATCGTCAGCCCGGGCAACAGGAAGGTCACTGCCGGGACGGCGACCACCAACTGCGGGGCGGTCATCTTCATGGCCACCCAGCGGCCCACGCCGCCGACGACGATGGCGGCCACGGCCGGGGCCATCCGGTCCCCCACCCCGACCGACTGGGCGAGCAGGTAGGCCAGATAGCCGGTGAGGGCCACCCCGGCGGTGGGCAGCAGCAGGCTGCGAGCCGTCTGTTCGAACAGGGACACACAGAACACAGCGACCCCGACCAGGAAGGCCAGGAACGCCGTCGGATAGGTGATCTGGTCGATGTTGGCCACGTCGAGTCGGCGCATTCCCAGCAAGGTGCCGGTCACCAGCGCCGCGGTGATCCCGGCGATGATGGCCCCGTAGATGAGCATCGAGGAGAAGAAGCGGCCCGCTGCGGTGACCGGGAATCCGTTGATCGCGTCCTGGACCGCCGACACGAATCTCGACGAGGGCAACAGCAACATGATCCCGCCGGCCACGACCACCGCCGGGGAGATCGGGGCGTTGACCGCCCAGAGGAGCATGGCGATGCCCGTGGTGACTGCCGAGCCGAGTCCGATGGTGAAGAACTCGGGGACCTTCCAGCCACCCACCACGTTCATGATGCCGGTGATCAGGCAGAACGAGACCAGGGCCACCAGGGCCCCGAACCAACTGCCCCCGATGAACATGACGAAGGCCGCGCAGAACCCGCCACCGCCCACGGTGGCCAACCACCGGGGGTAGGGCTTGGGCTGACGCAGGATCTCGTGCAACCGTTCGGTGGCCTGGGTACGGGTGACTCCCCCGGCGATGATCTCCGAGACCAGTCCGTGCAGCAGCGCCAGGCCCCGGTAGTTGCCCGTCCAGGAACGCACCACCCGCAGCAGCGACACCGGGTTCTGGTCCTGCGGGGCATAGTTGATGTGGATCGACTGGTTGGTGATCTCCACATCGACATTGCTCAGACCCAACGAGGCGGTGACCGCGATGACGCTGGTCTCCGCCTGCAGGGCACCGGCACCGAAACGGAACATCGACTCCGCCATGTCCAGCGCGAATTCCAGGGTTTGGCGGGCGTTGGCGTCGTACTCGCCGGGGGTCTGGATCAGCGGGTTCGCGTAGGGGCTGCCCACCAGCCGGTCCACGATCGAGAACGCCTGGGTCGGCGGCGACTCCGTATGCATCAGCTTCGAGAACGCGCGCTTGGCCGCCGGGGTGGCCTTTCCTGCGGCCCGGGCGACGGTCGGCAACGGATTCGGCGCGTGGAACGGCGCGGGGGCCGGCCGTGTCGGCCGCGGAGCGGTCTTCGGTGCGGCGGTATTGGTCGGCCCGGTGCGGGCCTCCGGCGGGAGAACGTTGGAAACCCTGGCCACGGCGGGGTCGATGGGCACGGCGGTGGTCGTCGGAGGGGACTTCGGTGCCGGCTTGGGACGCCGGGCCGCGGGGATCTTCCACGGGGCCGGTTTGCGGGTGGAGCCGGCTGCCGGGGTCGCGGCAGCATCCCCGGCAGGCGTGGTTCCGCCCTGGGTGGACCCGCCCGGTGTCATACCCGGCCACCCGGGCCGGGTCTTCCGCGAAGCGGTCCGTGCAGGTTTGATGCGCTGCTCGGGGGAGGTCGGAGCCGGGGCTTCGCCGGCCTGGTCCGTGTCCCGGGCCGGTGGGGTCGCGGCACCCTTCCCTCCGGGGGTAGGCGTATCGGTCGGCGGCGCGGCGACGGGGACTTCGGCGGTGCGGGGGGTGATGCCGTCCCACACCGGTTCGGTCTTGGAACGGTCATCAGGAGAGCCGGGCAGGTCGACACTGCCGCTGGGCAGGACATGGTCGGCCCGTGGGCGGGCCTGCTCCACGGCGTCGGAGGCCTCGGGGGTATACGCCAGGGCGCCGGTGGGTTCGGTCTTGACCCAGTCGTCGTGGTAGCCCGGTGCGGTGTCCTCGGTGTCGGAGGCCGCATCGTCGTCGTTCTCGGTGGAACGGCTTGCGGACCGGGCCAGTCGGCTGAAGAGGCCTGCGGGCTGCTTGATTTCCGACGTCGGAATACGCGGAATCGACCCGGCCTTCGGGTTCGGATCCTGCGTGCGTGTCGTGATTTCGGAGGGCTCCGGCTTGTCGCGGTCGGACACGAACTCTCCTGTTCTGACGGGGTTTCCTGTAAGCAACTCTACAACCGCGGGCAAGCCCCGAAGCGGCGTGGACCCGCCGATGTGTCCAACATCAAAAACCGCCCGGACACGGGATCAACCGATCGGTTGATCCGGGCTGCCGCGGGGCTCCGTAGCGTCGAAGACAACCCGACGAGAACCCCTCCAGGAAGGCCCCACCATGACGTCCCTCGATACCAGGAAGCCCGCCGTGGGAGCCCCGGACCCCGGATCCGGGCCGCGACGGCGGGTGCGGATCCTGATCCCCGCGGTGTTGATCATCCTGTGGTTCGTCGCCTTCTCCATGGGCGGCCGGGCGTTCTCGGAAGTCAACGCGGTCTCGGTCAACGACCCGGCCGAACACCTGCCGGCGAGCGCCGAAGCCACCCTGGTACACGAACTCCAGCCCGGGTTCCGCTCCTCCGACGCCCTACCGGCCACCCTGGTCTTCACGGCCGACTCCCCACTGGATGAGGAACAGCTCCAGGGGATCCAGGGGCTGCTCGATGACGTCCAGACCCTGGACACCGTGGTCCCCGGATCGGTCTCCCCGGCCCGGCCCAGCGAGGACGGTCTCGCCGCAGTGAGCTTCGTTCCGTTGAAGACCCACGCCGCCGACGGCTCGGATATCAAGACCCGCGTCTCGGTGGAGGACCTGCGTTCCTTCCTGGCCGAGAACCCGGTCCCGGGGGTCTCGACCTATGTGGCCGGCCCGGCCGGCATGAGCGCCGACATCGGCGGTGCCTTCGCCGGCTTGGATGGCCTGTTGCTGCTCGTTGCCCTGGCCGTGGTCCTGGTCATCCTGGTCATCGTCTACCGCTCCCCGCTGCTGCCGATCATCGTCCTGGGCACGGCCATGGCTGCCTTGACGGGGGCGATGGCACTGGTCGTCGCTCTGGCGAAGGCCGGGGTGCTGACCCTGTCGGGGCAGACCGAGGGGATCCTGATGATCCTGGTCATCGGGGCCGCAACCGACTATTCACTGCTCTACGTCTCACGCTTCCAGACCGAACTGGCCCGGTTCGGGCGGGGCTGGGAGGCCACCTGGGCCGCCCTGCGCGGGGCGATCGGCCCGATCCTCGCCTCGGGTGGGACGGTGATCGCCGGTCTGCTGTGTCTGCTGCTGAGCGAGATGAACTCCCACCGCATCCTGGGCCCGGTCGCCGCCCTGGGCATCGTCTTCGCCATGCTGGCTGCGCTGACGCTGCTGCCGGCCTTGCTCATGTGGGCCGGCAAGGCAGCCTACTGGCCCCGCAAGCCCCGGGCCCTGGATGCCGATGCCCCGGCCACCCGCGACGAGGGCACCGACACCGAGAAGTCCAGGGCCTACGCCCGCACCGGACGCGGGCTCTGGCCCGCGGTCACCCGACTGGTCTCCTCCCGCCCGCGCACGGTCTGGATCGCCACCGCCCTGTTGCTGGTCATCGGCACCCTGGGGGTGGGCCAGTTGAAGGCCGACGGCATCTCCCAGACGGACTTCGTCATCGGGCAGACCGGTTCCAAGGCGGGCCAGCAGGCCCTCGGCGAACACTTCGCCGCGGGGTCCGGCGCCCCGACAGTGGTCATCGCCCCGGAGGACCAGGCCCGGGACGTGACCGCCGTGCTCACCGAGGACCCCGGCGTCGACGCGGTGGGCCGCCCCACCGAACACGACGGCCAGGTCATGCTCAATGCCACGTTGAAGGACGCCCCCGAATCAACGCAGGCCGAAGAGACCGTCCAACGGCTGCGCACCGAGTTCGACTCCCCCGCCTTCGACGACCAGGTGCTGGTGGGTGGGGACACCGCCGTCGCACTGGATACCCGCGACGCCTCCATCCACGACCGCAACCTGATCATCCCGATTGTCCTGGGGGTGATCGCCCTGATCCTGGTGGTGCTGCTGCGGTCGATCGTGGCTCCGCTGATCCTGGTGGCCAGCACGGTCCTGTCCTTCGGCACGGCACTGGGCGTTTCGGCACTGGTCTTCAATTCGGTGTTCGATTTCCCCGGCGCCGACGCTTCCGTGCCGCTCTATGGTTTCGTCTTCCTCGTCGCCCTGGGCGTGGACTACAACATCTTCCTGATGACCCGGGTCCGCGAGGAGGCCTCCATCCACGGGGCCCGGGTGGGGATCCTGCGTGGGTTGCGGGCCACCGGCGGAGTCATCACGTCCGCCGGGCTCGTCTTGGCTGCGACCTTCGCCGCCCTCGGGGTGCTTCCCGTGCTGTTCCTGGCACAGCTGGGCTTCATCGTGGCCTTCGGCGTGCTCCTGGACACCATCGTGGTCCGTTCCCTGCTGGTCCCTGCCCTGGCCTACGACCTGGGCGAGAAGCTGTGGTGGCCCGGACGCAGCCGGAAGGCCTGATCCCGGCAGCGCCCGTCGCTGAACCGCGCCGACAGACGGTCACGACGACACGAAAAACCCCTCGTCCGTTGCCGGACGAGGGGTGATGGTGGTTCTTACTGGATTCGAACCAGCGACCTTTCGCGTGTGAAGCGAACGCTCTAACCAACTGAGCTAAAGAACCGGATGTCACGCCACGATGGCGTACCTAGAAAGGGTACCGGAGGCGTGGCCCGCCACCAAATTAGTCGAGCCCCTCGTGACCCCTTTCGCATCCTTCCCGATCTCCCCTCCCGACGCACAGCCACCGGCAGCATCCGGCGGTCCCGCCCCCGACGAATGGCACCTGGGGTAAAATCCGGCGCATGGATGTCTCCCGCCCCGGCGCCAACGCCTCGAGGGGCAATGCGGCGGAGACGGGATCGGGCAACGGCGGGTTCTTCCACGCCATGAGGGAGTCGGAATAATGGTGCTGTCCGGGCAAACCACCTGGTGGCAGATGCTCATCTGCCTGGCCGTGGCCCTGGTCCTGTCCACGGCCATCGGATTCGAACGCCAACTCAAGGCCAAGTCGGCGGGCATGCGCACCCACACCCTGGTCGGTGTCGGTGCCGCCCTGTTCACGATCGTGAGCAAGTACGGGTTCTCCGATGTGATCGCCCCGGCCGTCCAGGACCACATCAACCTCGACCCCTCCCGGGTGGCGGCCCAAATCGTTTCGGGCATCGGTTTCATCGGCGCAGGGCTCGTCTTCGTACGACGCAATAAGGTCCGTGGGCTGACCACCGCCGCCTCGGTGTGGCTGACCGCGGCCATCGGCACGGCCTCCGGGGCCGGGCTGATCATTCCCGCGGTCTTCGTGGTCTTCGCCCACTATGTGGTCGCCTACACCTATCCCTGGCTCGTGCGCCGCACCTCCCTGGGCAACCGGACCGAACATGGCCTGCGCGTCAGTTACGTCGATGGCACCGGGGCCCTACGGGCCATCCTGCAGGCCTGCACGACCCAGGGATTCCAGATCCAGGGGTTCTCCACCGAACGCGAAGACGGTGGCAGCGGTGGGACCATGAGCCGGCTGATGAAGGGGGCAGAAGCGAAATCCGCCGCCGGCGAGGTCGGGGTCGAGCTCGAGATCGAAGGGACCGGGGCCCTCAACGAGCTGGTCCACCGGCTCTCGGAACTGGCGAACGTCACCGGTGTCACCGTGGAGGACCAGGCCGAATAGGCTGGGACCGGCAGTGCCCACCGGCGGAGAAGAATGCCGGGCGGGGCCGGAACAGCAGGAGAACTACGAAGTAGCGCGTTGCGGTGGCCTGGCCATCGCCAAGAAGGAGGACCCACGGGCGGACTACAGGCCTGGCATCTTTTGATAATCCTGGTGGTCGCCGCCGTGGTCACCGCCGCCGTCGTCGTGATCATCCTGGCGGTCTGCAAACCGAGGGCCGGTGTCGGCGCGCGCCACGGAGCGGGCCTGCCCCAGGGGCCGCCGCCCCAAATCGGGTACACGATGAACGGGCAGCCGATATACCAGCAACCAGTCCCGGCTCAGACTAACGTGCTCGCCATCCTGGCCCTGGTCCTGGGGCTGTTCACCGGCATCCTCGGTATCGTCTTCGGACACATCGCCCGTTCCCAGATCCGCAGCACCGGCGAAGGCGGAGCCGGATTGGCGCTCGCCGGACTGGTCATCGGCTACGTCTGGGTGGGACTCTTCCTGCTGCGCGTCGTCCTCTAGACCCCGTCCTCCCCCTCCGGCCCCACCCCCCGATGAAGGCGGGTCGGCGCCATCCCCTCCGGGCGATGCCCTACGCTATGGCCATGGGCCGTTACGACGATCAACCGATCGAGTTCACCGCTTCCCGAAGGCGGAAACCACAGCGTCGCTTGAAGGGGGCCCGCGTCGGATCACTGGTCGCCGCGGGAGCACTCGTCCTACTGATTTCCGGCCCCGCTCCGAGTCCGACGGAAGCCAAATGGGTCGACCCCGAGCACGCCTCGGCGAACGTGACGGCGTTGACCGTCCCCTCCCTTTCCGCGCCCCCCACGTGCGAAACACTGGACGTAGTCCTCGGGCCCCGGAGGAAGGAAGCGAAGATTGTATGGAAAGCGCCTGAAGAAAAGCTTTCAGCTCCGATGCGCTACGAAATCAGGACGACCAACACCACGGCGGAGCCGACCACGACGAAGTCCATTTTCCTGAAACAGGGAACGACGTCGCATACCTACTCGGATCCCACGCTCGGCGGCCTGGATTTCAAGGAGACGACCACCCTGGAGGTGCAGGTGCTGGTTGTCATTCCCGATTCCCAGACCAACCCGACCCGTGCTCTCTGGGAGAGCCCCGCGCCACCAGCCGCGCAGACCGTAACGTGGAACCGAATCGATATATCCAGGGGCAGCTATAGGTGTGCGGGCGACTAGCAACCCCGCGGGAACACCGGTGGGACCCGGACGGCCCCGGGCAGCGCCGGGCAGCGCCGGGCAGCGCCGGGGAATGGTGGAGCCCCCTGCCGGATTCGAACCGGCGACCCCCTGTTTACAAGACAGGTGCTCTGGCCAACTGAGCTAAGGAGGCGGATGCGCCGGATGCCCGGCAGCATGAACAAGATTAGCCCAGGTGCCCTCCGGTGCGGAAACGGGCGGCTCCCGCCGCAGCAGGAGCCGCCCGGACGGCGATAGCGGCCGGGGCTACTTGTTATCCGCCACTGCCTGGTCGAGGACCTCCTTGAAGTCCTCCTCGCCGATCTTCCATTCGTGGCCGTTGATGTAGGCGGCCGGGGTTCCGCCGACTTCGTACTTCTGGAACCCGGCGTTGACGTATTCCGCCCAGGGCCGGAATTCGGTGCCGTCGGCGCAGGAGGAGATGTCCCCCGCCCCGGATTGTTCGGCGATCTTGGCCAGCTTCGCGTTGGGCAGGCCGGAGCCGCCTTCCTCCGGCTGCTGTTCGAACAGCGCGGTCAGGTAGTCGCTGAACGCCTCGGGCTTGGCATCGGCAACACAAGCCACCGCGTTGGCGGCCCGCGAGGAGTAGTTCGTGGAGGACATGCGGTCCAGGAACGTGGCGATCCGGTATTCGAGGGTGATGTCGCCGTCGTCGGCCAGCTTCTCCAGATCGGCACCGTATTGGCTCTCGAAGTCCTTGCAGACCGGGCAGCTCATGTCCGCGTAGATGACGACCTGGACGGGGTCGCCCTTCTTGCCTTCGGTCACCCCGCCGGGGACGCTCTTGCCGTCGATGCTCCCGGCATCGGGTACCGCATCCTTGTCGACCGACATGGTCGGGGTCTCGGTCAGGCCGTCCGAGGTGAGCGTGTATCCGCCGTACTGGTTGCCGTGGGCCGGGGCCTGTCCGGCATCGGGGATGCTCGTCTTGTTGTTCTGCATCACGAGCGTCACGACGACGGCGATGATCGCGATGATCGCCACCAGGACACCGAGCTTCAGGAACAGGGAGTTGCGTTTCTCTGCCGTCTGTTGCCGTGCGTGGAGCTGTCGAGCCTGCTCACGGGCGGTGGCGTTCCTCTCGGCCTTCGGCGGCCTCGGGGTGTTTGATGCCATGAAAGTACATTCCTACTCTGCTGGATCGGACGGGAAACCCCACTTAGTTTAGGGCACCGTTCCTGTGTGCCCGCCGTGAAGGGAGTGCAGGGCCCGCCCCGGGCGCATAAGCTCGGGGCAGAAGAGGTACGTCCACGCACCCCAAGGAGGCAAGCCGTGCCCAATACAGTGAGCAGCATGCAGGATTACCGGAGCACGACGGCGTCACGCGAACGCCGCGCTCCGGTCACCGCCGAGAAGAAGGCAGTCACCGGCGAATTTGATTTCGTGGTCGTGGCCAACCGTCTGCCCGTGGATCGGGTCGTCACCGCCGAGGGCGTCTCACAGTGGCGCCGCTCCCCCGGTGGCCTGGTCACCGCGTTGGCCCCGGTCATGGCCTCGGCCGAGGGTGCCTGGGTCGGATGGCACGGTGCCACCGACGAGGAGCTCGAGGAGTTCAAGGAAGACGGCATGCATCTGGTTCCGGTGCCGTTGAGCCAAGAGGATGTGGAGCTGTATTACGAGGGGTTCTCCAACTCCACCCTGTGGCCGCTCTACCACGATGTGATCATGCCCCCGGAGTTCCACCGCACCTGGTGGGACCGTTACCGCGAGATCAACGTGCGTTTTGCCGAATCGGCAGCAGCGGCCGCTTCCAAGGGCGCCACCGTGTGGGTGCAGGACTACCAGCTCCAACTCGTCCCCCGCCTGCTGCGGGCCATGCGCCCGGATCTGAAGATCGGTTTCTTCAACCACATCCCGTTCCCTCCGATGGAGATCTTCGCGCAGCTGCCCTGGCGCCACCGCGTCCTGGAGGGGATCCTCGGCGCCGATCTGATCGGTTTCCAACGCCAGTCCGATGCCAGCAACTTCCTGCGCTGCGTGAAGCGCTACCTCGGGTTCACGGTCAAATCCCAACGCGTGCACGTCCAGGACGAGGACGGCACCCCGCGCCGGGTGGCCCGGGCCGAAGCCCACCCGATCTCCATCGATTCGGCGTTGATCGCCACCCTGGCCGAGGACCCGGCGGTGCTGGCCCGCTCCCGCGAGATCCGCGCCGATCTGGGCGATCCCGATGTGATCCTGCTGGGCGTCGACCGGCTGGACTACACCAAGGGCATCCGCCACCGCATCAAGGCCTTCGGGGAACTGCTCGCCGACCAGGAACTGACCGTGGGCCAGGCCACGCTGGTCCAGGTCGCCAGCCCCAGCCGCGAACACGTCGACCACTACATCACCCTGCGCGAGGACGTGGAGGGCAGCGTCGGACGGATCAACGGCGAATACGACACCATGAGCCACACCGCGGTGCGCTACCTGCACCACAGCTACCCGGTCGAGGAGATGGTGGCCCTCTACCTGGCCGCCGACGTCATGCTCGTCACCGCCCTGCGCGATGGCATGAACCTGGTCGCCAAGGAATATGTGGCGGCCCATGCCGATAACCGCGGGGCCCTGGTGCTCAGCGAATTCGCCGGCGCCGCCGACCAGCTGCGCCACGCCGTGCTGGTGAACCCGCACGACATCGACGGGATGAAGGAGTCCATCATGGACGCCATCCGCATGCCCGAGCAGGAAGCCGCCCGACGGATGCGCATCATGCGCCGCCAGGTCAGCACCAACGACGTCGCCCGCTGGTCGCGCGACTTCCTGGCCTCGTTGGCGCGGACCGAGGAGGACTGAGCATGGCCCTGGATGCCGACCTTCGTCACGCCCTGGAGCGCCTGCGCGATGTCAGGCTGCTGCTGGTGGCCATGGACTTCGACGGCACCATGGCCCCGTTCGTGGACCGGCCCGAGGACGCCCGGGCCCTGCCGGCCGCCGCTGAGGCCTTTGCCGGTTTGGGCGAGCTGGACAACACGGTCACCGCGCTGATCTCCGGCAGGGATCTGGAGAGCCTGCGCACCGTGGCCCGGCCGGAACCCCACGTCCTGCTGGTGGGAAGCCACGGCGGCCAGCGGTGGGCGCCCCCCGAACTGGCCGCCGATGCCGGCGGCCTGGACCTGGGCCGGGACCAGAAGGCCCTGCTGGCCACCGCGGCCTCGGTGCTGGATGAGGTCAGCGCCCGGCATCCCGGGACCACGCTGGAACACAAGCCGGCCGGCGTCGTCCTCCATGTCAGGCAGGCGGAGGCCGCGGTGGGGGCCTCGGCCCTGCGCGAGGCACGCAGCCGGTTGGAGTCCTTGACCGGCCTGGCCCTCTCCGATGGCAAGAACGTCCTGGAGGCCTCAGTCATCCGGGCGGATAAGGGCGCGGGCCTGGACTGGCTGCGCGAGGTCGTCGACGCCGACGCCGTCCTGTTCGTCGGCGACGACGTGACCGACGAGGACGCCTTCGCCGTGCTGCGTCCGGGCGACGTCGGGGTGAAGGTTGGTCCGGGGAAGACCCGGGCCCCGTTCCGGGTCGACGGAATTGGTGACGTCCCGGCACTTCTGCAATCGGTCCTCGGTGTGCAATGATTGTGACACCATTCACAACGGACCGTCGGGCACGTACCTGCCCGTGAGGGGATAGATCAATCATGGCCACTGTCACTTTTGACCAGGCAACCAGGCTCTACCCGGGCACTTCGAAGCCCGCAGTCGACCAGCTCAGTCTCGATGTCGCCGACGGGGAATTCCTCGTTTTCGTCGGACCTTCCGGTTGCGGCAAATCAACATCGCTGCGCATGCTCGCCGGGCTGGAGGACGTCAACTCGGGACGGATCCTCATCGGCGACCGCGATGTCACCGATGTCCCGCCGAAGGACCGTGACATCGCCATGGTCTTCCAGAACTACGCGCTCTACCCCCATATGTCGGTCGCCGAGAACATGGGCTTCGCGCTGAAGATCGCCGGCATCGACAAGGCCGAACGCGCCGAGCGCGTCCGGGAGGCCGCCAAGCTGCTGGACCTCGAGGACTACCTGGACCGCAAGCCCAAGGCCCTCTCCGGTGGCCAGCGCCAGCGTGTGGCCATGGGCCGTGCGATCGTGCGTTCCCCACAGGTCTTCCTCATGGATGAGCCGTTGTCGAACCTCGATGCGAAGCTGCGTGTGCAGACGCGCACGCAGATCGCCTCGCTAACCCGTCGGCTGGGCGTCACCACCGTGTACGTCACCCACGACCAGGTCGAGGCCATGACGATGGGCGACCGCGTCGCGGTCCTCAACGCCGGGATCCTGCAGCAGGTGGACACCCCTCGCAACCTCTACGACCGTCCGGCCAACGTCTTCGTTGCCGGCTTCATCGGCTCCCCCGCCATGAACCTGCTGGAGCTGCCCGCCGTTTCCGGTGGCATCGAATTCGGCAACTACACCTACCCGGTGGACCCGGCCGTCCTGGCTGAGGCCAACGGCCAGACGATCACCTCCGGCGTCCGCCCCGAAGACCTGGAGATCGTCGGGGCCGGTGAAGGCCTGGACGTCGAGGTCGACGTGGTCGAGGAACTCGGCGCCGACGCCTACGTCTACGGCCACGCCACCCTGGATGGCCGCGAGTACCCGATGGTCATCCGCGTGGACGGGCGCAGGCCCCCGCTGAAGGGCTCGACCGTGATGGTCCGCCCGAAGGCCGAGCACATCCACATGTTCGACACCAAGACCGGGCAGCGCCTGGGTGATCCCGAGGCGGCCAACGCCCCGCAGGCCTCGCTGGCCGACGTGGAGAACCTCGTCGATTCCGAGTAACCACCACCGGTAGCCGACGGCGGCCCCGCCTTCACCGCGAAGGCGGGGCCGGCGTCGTTCCACCCGCCTGGCCCGTGGGGCCCGGCGCAGAACCGAGGATGCGATGACCCGCCATTACGCCAGCTGGCACAACGAACCGACCGACTACAGCCAGCACGGCAAGCTCCCCCGTGAAACCGCGATCAGCGACGAGACCCCGCGCACCTCGCTGGGTGGTTCGTTGAACATCACCTCGGCCACCATGGATTCGGCGCTGCTGGACCTGCCGTGGCATATTCCGTTGGAGGACTGGCCGGCCAGGAACCTCGCGGCGCTGCCGCGCGGCATTTCCCGCCACGTCGTCCGCTTCGCCCTGCTCCGTGAAACCGTCATCGCGGTCAAGGAGACCGGGGAGCATATCGCCCGGCATGAGTACCACATGCTGCGCAAGCTCAACCGGTTGGGGGTTCCCTGCGTGGAGCCGGTGGCCGTCATCAGCGGCCGTGCCGACGAGAACGGGGAGGAACTGGACCCGGTCCTGGTGACCCGGCACCTGAAGTATTCGCTGCCGTATCGCGCCCTGTTCTCCCAGCGGCTCCGACGCGAGACGTTGCACCGGCTCATCGACGCCCAGGCCCTGCTGCTGGTCCGGCTGCATCTGGCCGGCTTCTACTGGGGCGATGTCTCCCTCTCGAACACCCTGTTCCGCCGGGACGCCGAATCCTTCGCCGCCTACCTCGTGGACGCCGAGACCGGGGAACTGTACCCCTCGCTCTCCGACGGCCAACGGGAATACGATCTGGAGATCGCCCGGGTGAACATCGCCGGTGAGCTGATGGACCTGATGGAGGCCTCGTTGATCGAGGACTCGGTGGACCCGCTGGCCACCAGCGAGCAGATCATGGACAGCTACCACCGGCTGTGGCAGGAGCTCACCCGGCGCGACCACGTCGATCTGGCCGAACGGTGGCGGGTCGACGAGCGGATCCGCCGGCTCAACGACCTGGGCTTCGACGTCGACGAAATCGCCTTGCGGACCACCGCCGACGGCACCCAACTGCAGATCCAGCCCAAGGTCGTCGACGCCGGGCACCACCAGCGCCGGCTGCTGCGCCTGACCGGTCTGGACGTCCAGGAGTTCCAGGCCCGGCGGCTGCTCAACGACATCGACGCCTTCCGTGCCCGCAAGCATCCGGAGATGGACGAGGAACTCAACGCGGCCCAGTGGGTGCACGAGGTCTTCGATCCCATCACCCAGGCGATCCCGCGTGAACTCCACGGCAAGCTCGAACCGGCCCAACTGGTCCATGAGGTCCTGGAGCACCGCTGGTTCATCTCCGAACAACGCGGCAGCAACGTCCCGATGTCCGAGACCATCGAGTCCTATATCGAAACGATCCTGCGCCACCGTCGGGACGAGGCGGCGATCATGCTCAATCCCCCGTCGGGGGTGTTGGACGCAGTCGACCAGCCCGAGGACGGGGACTAGCACCCCGGGCTGGGTCGACGGCCCCGATCCACGCGGTCAGCCCAGCCAGATCCACCTCACGATCAGCAGTGCCGCGATGAGGTAGAGGATCCAGTGGGCTTCCTTGATCCGCCCGGAGCACACCTTGATGAGTGCGTAGGAGACCAGGCCGACGGCGACGCCCTCGGCGATCGAAAAGGTCAGCGGCATGACGATGATCGTCAGGAACGCCGGCAGGGATTCGGAGATGTCGTCCCATTCGATATGTCGCGCCCCTTCCATCATCAACGCCCCGACGAGGATGAGTGCCGGGGCCGTGGCCGAGGTCGGCACGGCGGCGATGACCGGGGAGAAGAACATCGCCAGGCCGAAGAAGCCGGCGACGGTGACCGCGGTCAACCCCGTGCGGCCCCCTTCCTCGACCCCTGCCGCCGATTCGACGTAGGCGGTCGTGGTCGAGGTGCCCAGGGCGGCACCGCTGAGCGCAGCGAGTCCGTCCATCGAGAACAGGGTCTTCGCCCGCGGCATCTCGCCGTCCTTGCCGATCATGCCGGCCCGCTGGCTCAGCCCGGTGAGGGTTCCGGTGGCGTCGAAGAAATCGACGAAGAAGAACGTGAACACCACCGACAGCAGTCCGGCTCCCAGCGCCCCGCCGATGTCCAGGTGGAAGGCGAGGTCACTGGGCCAGATGGGCATCTGGACCGGAGAACCCCCGAAGCCGCCGAAGGCCGCGAACGTGCCCTCCTCGGCGCCCGGGTAGACCGGCAGCCGGCTGACGACGGCGATGAGGGTCGTGGCGATGATCCCTACCAGGATCGCCGCCTTGACCCGCAGTTTCATGAGCACGGCGATGATCAGCAGCCCGAGCAGCCCCAACCACACATGTGGTTTGGTGACGTCGCCGATGCTGACCAATGTCGCGTCGTCACTGACGACGAATCCCATGTTCTTCATGCCCAGGAAGGCCAGGAAGGCACCGATTCCTGCGGTGATCGCGTACTTCATGCTGATCGACAGGGCCCGGGCAATCGCTTGCCGGACCCCGAAGATGCTCAGGATGATGAACAGCACCCCCGAGATGAACACGGCACCGAGCGCCGTCTCCCAGCGGTATCCCAGCCCCAGGACCACCGTGTAGGAGAAGTAGGCGTTCAGCCCCATGCCGGGTGCCTGGGCGAAGGGGTAGCGGGCGATCAGACCCATGTACAGCGAACCGAGGATCGCCGCCATGCAGGTGACCATCACCAGTTGGGTGAACAGGTTCCCCACATCGGGCATCTGCCCGGCCATGGCATCGTTGAGGATGCTCGGGTTCACGAAGATGACATAGCTCATCGCCAGGAACGTCGTGATGCCGGCGCGAAACTCTATGCCGTAGGTCGACCCGTGTTCGCTGACCTTGAAGTATCTGTCGATCGCGCTCCGGTGCGCGGCGGAGGTTTTTTCCGGTGGAACACTTTCCCGTTTCGGGGTGTTGGTACTCATTGTTCTCCTTTGAACTGTGGTGGAACCACCATGACGTGGCGCATCGGGTCCGCAGTGGACGATGGCCCGCCTGATCCGTGGGGATCCCGAGGATTACTCTGGCGTACGGGTACGGGTCGCCACACCCCCCATCCAGACGCGGTCGATATCCGCGCTGGTCCCGTTGGCGAAGACTGCGGCAAGGGCGCGATCGGCGCTGACGGCGTTCCGCAGGATGGCTTCGAGGGGGGTCCCGGATGGCGGGTTGACCTCGATCGCGTCGAAGACGGCGCCGACGCTGAGATGGCCGACGTCGTCATGGCCCAGGGCGCGGGCCCCGGACACGGTGGCCAGATGGAGCAGATGAGCCGGCCCCAACGCGAGGCCGTTCGGTTGCAACTGCTGGTGGAAGTAGGCCTGTAGGCCTTCCTTGAACTGGTTGAATCCGGTGCCGGCCCCGACATCGGAGCCCAGCGAGACCCGCACCCCGGCTTCGAGGTGTCTGCGCAACGGAAACAGGCCGCTGCCGAGGGAGGAGTTCGACGACGGACAGTGGGCTACCGCGGTCCCGGTCTCGCCCAGCAGGGCCAGTTCGGCATCGGTGGGGTGGACGTTGTGGGCCAATAGGCTGCGGGGCCCGAGCAAGCCGTGCCGATCGTAGACGTCGCTGTAGCTCGAGGCGGTCGGGAACAATGCGGCCACCGCCGCCATCTCCGCCTGGTTCTCGTTGACGTGGGAAGTGAAGAACAGGTCGGGGGCGCCCTCGAGGGTCTCCCGGCAGGAGTCGAGCAGGTCGGGGCTCGCCGAGAGCGCGAACCGCGGGGTCACGGCGTATCGCAGCTTCCCCTTCCCGTGCCAGCTGTCGATCAACCCCGCCGCGTCGGCGGCCGCCCGTTCCGGGGTGGTGTGGAGGTCCTCGCGCAGCTCCTGGTCCGCCACCACCAGTCCCGCGGTCATCCGTAGTCCGCTGTGGTGCGCGGCCCGGAACAGGGCGTCGGTGGCCGGGACGTAGTGGGCCCCGAAGGCCAGGGCGGTGGTGGTTCCGGCACTGATCAGTCCGTTCACGAACTCGTCGGCGACCGCCCGGGCATGGGCCGGGTCGGCCATGCGGGCCTCCTCGGGCAGGGCGCAGTGCTCGAGCCATTCCAGCAGCGGCATCCCCAGTCCACCGATGATCCGCAACTGCGGGTAGTGCACATGGGTATCGACCAGCCCGGGGAGCAACAACCCCTCGATGCCGGTGAGTGTCGCGGACGGATGGAGTCGTTGGGCCTCGGCGAGGGAGCCGCGGAAGGTGATGACACCTTCGGTGACGGCGAGCGCACAGTCCTCGGCGCGCAACCCGCCGCCCTCGAAGGGGTCCCGGGGGGTGTCCAGGATGCGGCCGTGGAAGATCGTCGTGGGAGCAAGGTCGTCGTGGATCATGGGGTGGCTTTCTGGAAGACGCGCATGAGGTCGGCGGCGACGCTGATGGCGATGACGGCGGGGTGTTTCCCGGTGAGATCGGGAACCCCGATCGGGCATTGGATACGTTCGATGGCTGCGTCGGCATGGCCTTCGGCAGCAAGTTTCTTGCGGAACCGGGACCATTTCGCCGAGGAGCCGATCACTCCGATGCTCCCGAGACTCCCGCGCCGCAGGGCGGCGTCGCAGAGGATCAGGTCTTCGGCGTGGTCATGGGTGAGGATCAGGACATGGGCGTCATCAGGGAGTTCGGCGATCAGGGTCTCGGGGGCCGGCAGGGTGTGCAGGTGCACGGTGGCCGGGCCCTCGCTCAACGTGGCGGTCAGGGTCTCGTCGACCATTCCCCGCCTGGTATCGGCCAGGTGGAGGGTCAGCTCGGTCCTGCTGAGGATCCGGGCCAGTTCCTTGCCGACGTGTCCGGCCCCGAAGACCGCCACCGTGGGGCGGCGGCCGATCGGCTCCATGAGCACCCGGACGGTGCCGCCACAGCATTGGGTGCCGTAGGCGACCTGTGCGTGCTCATTGAGGCCGAATTCGGTTTCGGCCACCTCCTCGGCCCCCTGACGCAGCATCGTGCGGGCCTGTTCGGTGACGGTTGCTTCCATGTTGCCCCCGCCGACGCTGCCCGAGGTGGTGTCCGCGGCGATGAACATCTTCGCGCCGACTTCGCGGGGCGAGTGTCCGCGCACCTCGATGATCGTCGCGAGTATCCCGGCGGTCCCGGTGGCGCGGGCACGGCTGAGCCCGGTGATCCAATCCATGCTGTTCCACCCCCGTCATTCGGCCGGCAGGGCCGGGGAGGGGGTCCTCCGACGGACCTGGTCCAACGCCCAGTACACGGCTTCGGGGGTGGCCGGGGACGGCAGTTCGACCTGCTGTCCCGGCTCGCCGAAGGCCGCGGCGGCGGCCCGCAAGGCCTCCCGCACCGCGATCGAGAGCATGAGCGGCGGCTCCCCCACCGCCTTGGACCCGTAGACGCTGCCATCGTCGGTGGGGTGGACATACAGATCGACGTTGAACACCTGCGGCAGTTCCGAGAAGGAAGGCAGCTTATAGGTGCTCGCCGCCTGGGTCAGCAGTTTGCCGCGGTGCGGGCCCTCGCTGGTATCCCAGCGCAGGTCCTCCTGGGTGAGCCATCCGGCGCCCTGGACGAAGGCCCCCTCGATCTGCCCGAGGTCGATCAGCGGCGACAGCGAACTACCGACGTCGTGCAGCAGATCCACCTGCCGGGTCGTATACGCCCCGGTGTACCCGTCGACCTCGACCTCGGCCACGGCGGCACCGCGGGAGTAGTACTTGAACGCATTGCCCTGGTAGGTGCTCGGATCGAAGTAGAGGCCCTCGGTACGGAAGTAGCCGGTCGCCGAAAGGGAGACGCGTTGCTGGTAGGCCGTCTCGACGAGCTCGGCCCAGTCCACGGTGTTCTTCGTCCCCAGACCACTGACGACTTCGCCGCTGATGCGCACATCGTTGGAGTTCACGCCCAGCATGCCGGCGGCCACCGGGGCCAGCCGGTCCAGGATGAGTTCGCAGGCGTTCTTCACTGCCCCGCCGTTGAGGTCGGAGCCCGTCGAGGCGGAGGTGGCCGAGCTGTTGGGCACCTTATCGGTCCGGGTCGGGGCCAGTCGCACCCGGCGCAACGGCAGGCCCAACGCGGTCGCGGCGACGTGCAGCATCTTGGTGTGCAGCCCCTGGCCCATCTCCGTCCCCCCGTGGTTGATCAGCACCGATCCGTCCCGATAGATCAGCACGAGGGCCCCGGCCTGGTTCAGGACCGGCTTGTTGAACGAGACACCGAACTTCACCGGGGTGATGGCCAGGCCCCGTTTGACGTGCTGGTTCCCGGCGTTGAAATCGGCGACGTCGCGCAGTCGGGCGTGGTAATCGCTGCTCTGTAGGAGCGTGTCCCAGATGTCTCCCATGCGCGCGGCCTGGCTGACCTCCTGCCCATAGGGGGTCCTCTGGCCCGGGGCGTAGAAGTTCCGGCGGCGGATCTCCTCTTCGTCGATGCCCAGTTTCGTGGCCGCCTGACCCAGCAGGTCCTCGGTCACGATCATCCCTGCCGGGGCACCGAATCCACGGAAGGCCGTATGGGAGGTCTTGTTCGTCCGGGCGATCCGGCCGACGACGTGGACGTTGGGAAGGTAGTAGGCGTTGTCCACGTGGCACAACGCCCGGCTGACCACCGCGGGCGAGAGGTCGACGCTGAACCCCCCATCGGCGGTCAGCACCGCCTTATAGGCCAGGATGTGACCCTCGTCGTCCAGCCCGGCCTCCCAGGTGGCGTGGAATCCGCCTCGTTTGCCGGTCATGGTCAGATCCTGGGTGCGGTTCAACCGCAGGCTCACGGGCCGGCCGGTGAGCACAGCCCCCAGGGCGGCGACGGAGGCGAACGCGTTGGCGTTCGTTTCCTTCCCGCCGAAGCCTCCCCCCATGCGCAGGCACTGCACGGTCACCTGGCTCGAGGAGATCCCCAACACCCGGGCGACGACCTCCTGGGTGTGGCTCGGGGCCTGGGTCGAGGACTGGATGAAGACCTGTCCCCCCTCGTCGATGGTGGCAAAAGAGGCTTGGGTCTCCAGGTAGAAGTGTTCCTGGCCCTGGATGTCGATCCCCCCGCTGAGACGGTGCGGGGCCGTCGCCAGGGCCTCATCCGCGTCGGCACGGTGCAGGGTCCCCGTCGGTCCCTGGAACGCCCCGGCGGCGATGGCCTCCTGGGTGGTGATGATGGAGGGCAGCTCGGTCTGGGTGATCTCGATGGCCTCGCTGGCCAGCCGGGCCTGTTCGAGGGTCTCGGCGAGGACCCAGGCCACGGGTTGGCCGTGGAACTGCACTTCCGCGGGGAAGAGGGTCTCGTCGCCGATGTCGCCGTAGTCGTTGAGACCGGGGACGTCTTCCGCGGTGAGCACCCGGACCACCCCCGGCATGGTCCGGGCCGTGGACGTGTCCAGGGAATCGATGCGGGCGTGGGCGCAGAACACCTGCAACGGCCAGGCATGCAGGACGTTGGCGGAACGGTGCGGCAGGTCGTCGGTGTACAGCGCGTGACCGGTGACGTGGTCCCACGCCGCCTCATGTGGCATGACGACCCCGGCAGCACTGTCCCGGGGGATGTCGGCCAGGGGACGGGACGAGAACGGTTTCATGATCCGACCTCCTCGTGGAAGCGGCGTATGGATTGGGCGAGCGTGGCACTGCGGTAGGCGGCGCTGGCCCGGTGGTCGGACATCGGTGTCCCTTCGGCCTCCATGACCTCCGCGGCGGCCTCGAACGTCCGGGCCGTCCATGGCTGGCCGAGCAGCGCGGCTTCGGTGTCCCGGGCGCGCAGCGGCGTGGCGGCGGCTCCCCCGACGCCGATGCGGATGTGCTCGATGCTCCCGTCGGTGACGGTCGCGGCGATGGCCACCGCCACCGAGGAGATGTCGTCGAATCTGCGTTTGGCGACCTTGTAGAACCTGGCCACCGGCGCCATGGGTGTCGGGATGCGCACCGCACGGATGAGTTCATCGGCCTCACGCACGCTTTGCCGGTACCCGGTGAAGTATTCGGCCAAGGCCACCGTCCGGTCTCCTCGCGGGGAGCTGAGCACCAGATCGGCGTCCAGGGCCAACAGTGCCGGGGCCAGATCGCCGATGGGTGATCCGGTGCCCAGGTTCCCGCCGATCGTCGCGGCATTGCGGATCAGTCGGGAGGCGAACAGGGGGAAGAGTTCGGCGAGCAGGGGCACCGATCCGTCCAGGCGCCGCTCGACTTCCGACAGGGTCAGCGCCGCCCCGATCTCCAGGTGGTCCCCGTCCTGGCGGAACCGCCGCAGTTCGGGCAGCTGGTCGATGGCGATGGTCAGCGGGGCGCGGCGATGCTTGATGGTCAGCTCGACCCCCCAGTCGGTCGAGCCGGCCAGCAGGACCGCTTCCCGGGTCGAACCGAGCAGTTCCAGAGCTTCGGCGAGATCCGCCGGGCGCACGAAGGTGCCGGACTCGCCGTCGAGGCGCAGTGGCCTGCTGGCCGGCGCCGGTTGGTTCCGCCGCCGGGCGATCGGATCATCGGGATCGACCTCGCCGAGGGCGAAGGCCGCATCGCGGATGGGCCGGTAGCCGGTGCAGCGGCACAGGTTTCCCGACAGGGCATGGAGGTCGAATCCGTTGGCCCCGATCTCCGGTTCATGCCCGGAGGTCGATTCGTATCTGGTGGCTGGTTCGGTCCTGGTCTCCGTGGGCGCCGAGGTCCGTGGGGGCAGCCAGGATTCCAGCGGTCTGGCCTGGTCGTCGGCGACCATCGGCCAGGGAAGTTCGTTGCCCGAGGGGACGGGCTCGGCGGTGGAGACGATTTCCGAGGTCGAGGGGGCCGAGCCGCAACCACCGGGGCCGCAGGCGCAACCGGTCCGGTCTTCACGGTAGTACTCGGCGGCCATCGAGGAGACGAACCCGGGGGTGCAGTAGCCGCACTGGGAACCGCCCCGCTGGGCCATTTCCTGCTGCACGGGGTGCAGCGCCTCGGCGGAGGCCAGCCCCTCGGCGGTATAGATCTCCTGACCGGCCAGCGCGGCGGCGGGGACCAGACATGAGTTGATCGAGGTCCAGCGGGTGCCACCGTCGCCGTCGGGGCGGGATACCATCACGGCGCAGGCCCCGCATTCGCCCTCCGCGCAGCCCTCCTTCGGGCCGGTGATCCCGCTGCCGCGCAGCCACTGCAGCGTGGTCGTATGCGGGGCGACGTCGGCGACGGACATCCCCCGGTCGTTGACGCTCACGGTCGTGGCGGACGCGTCGTGGGCGGTGTGATCGGCAATTCCGGTCATGATTGACCCTCCTTCGACCTATCCAGCCAGAGAGCCGATCATCCGTGGATCGGTACTGCTGCTGGCATGGTTGAGGTCGACGAGGTCAGGAAAGCCACACCAGGTTATCCATGCGAACAGGTGATGACTATTGTGATGCAGCTTACATCCCTGATCGGCAAACCGGAAGTGGTGTCCCCGACCCGCCCCGTCATGTTGCGTCACCTGCACGACCACCGGTGCCGCGCGTCCCCGTCGTTAGCGCGATGCCGTGGGAACGGTGGTTCCTGCCAGTGTGAAGGCCGCCGCACTGAGCGCCCGACCACCGAGGACGACGCCGGAGTCCCCGTCGATCTCGCAGGTGACGTTTCCGTGGCTCCAGGCAGGCACCGGCGTCCCGACCGCCCCGAGGCCTTCCAACCGGAGTCCTTCGGCGGCATCACGGAAGAGCACGACCAGAACCGCCTCGTGGCGGTCTTCGCGGATGAAGGCGAGCGTCCCGCCGTCGGCGTGGAGCCACCGTAGCCCCCCGGAGGTCAGTGCCGGATGCTCCCGGCGCAACGTCGACAGCGCGGTGTAGAGACCGCGCAGATCGGTCGGGATCCTGCTCGGATCCTCCCAGGGCATGGGGGTGCGGGATTTCTCCCCGTTGAAGCCCTCGAGCCCGAATTCGTCCCCCATGAAGACCATCGGCACCCCCGGCAGGGTGAACTGCAGGGCCACGGCCAATGGCTGCGCTCCTGGAAGGATGGCGCTGGCCGCCCGGGCGGTGTCGTGGGTGTCGATCGCGTTGAGGTTCGCCAGGCGCACCCGCCAGGGGAAGGCCGCGGCGAAGTCCAGATGGGTGTCCAGGAACTCCTCGGCGCCGGTGCTGTCGGGGCCCCGTTGGGGCAACCCGTAGAAGTCGGGCCACGGCTGGGAGGTCACATTGGACTGTGGTGCCACCGCGGCACCGTCGTCCTGCCAGGTGCGCGGGCGGGCCAGCCACTGCCACAGCGGGCGGGTGAAGTTGGTATAGGTCATGGCCCCCTGCCAGGTGTCCCCCTGGAAATCGGGGGCCGCGTCGGAGGTGGATTCGGCCACCAGCAGGGCCTCGGGGTTGATCTGGTGCATCCGTCGGCGGATCATCGAGGCGATCTCGTGGTTGAAATCGTCGGCGCCGGCCCGCCCGGTCATGTTCCCGACGTCGATCCTCCAGCCGTCCATGTCGAACGGCGGCTGCAGCCAGCGGGCCACCATCGAATCGTCGTCCAGGATGAACCGGTCACGCAGCCCCTGCGAGCGCCAGTTGAACTTCGGCAGGGAGTCCACCCCGAGCCAGGCCAGATACTCGGTGTTCTCCTGGCTGAAGTAGTAGAAATCGGATTCGGGGGCCGCCGGGTTCCGGTAGGCGGCACGGAACCATTCGTGGGCGTCCCCGGAGTGGTTGGTCGTCAGGTCACCCACGACACGGATTCCGCGGGAGTGCGCATCTTCGACGAGTCGGATGAGTGCCTCGTCGCCGCCCAGCAGCGGGTCGACCCCCGCGAAGTCGGAGGCGTCGTAGCGGTGGTTGGAACGGGCCGGGAACATCGGGGTCAGGTACAGCACGCTCGCCCCGATCTGCTCGAGGTGGTCCAGATGTTCGCCGATGCCGTCCAGGTCCCCGCCGTAGTACTGGTAAGGGGTGTCCGGGCCGCGCCCGATGACCTCGCTGGTGTCCCACTCGGCGGCCACCGCCCACTCGGGTAGTTCGCGGTCGTCGGCCGCGGCGGAGCGGGCGAAGCGGTCGGGGAAGACCTGGTACATCACCGAGCGGTGGATCCATTCGGGGATCGCGGCCCCGGCGCAGATCCTGAAGTCCTGGACATCGGGGGTGTCCCGGGTCGAGGTCCCGCGGGCGTTGACCCAGAGCGACCCGGTCCCGGTGCGCATCACCCAGCGGTAGTTCTGTACGGGGTTGACCACGGTCAGCAGTGCCTGCCACCAGACCCAGCCGTCGGCCTCACCCAGCCGGGTCGCCTGGTCGTAGTGGGGTTCCGCGTCGCGCACGCTGCGCAGCCAGACCCCGCCGGGGGTGGGTTGGTCCGAGGGAACCCGCAGCCGGACGGCAACGTCCTGTCCCAGGACGGGGTCCTGACGGTCGACATGGAGTGCGGATCCGTCGTGGTGTGGCGCTTGAATCATTGATGCCTCCTGCTGGATAGTCTCTCATCCTCGGATTTCGGCAAACACGATAGTGATGCACGCCATAATTGTAAGCGCTCTCACAGGCAGGAATACCACCTGCGTCCGACGCATACGGACTCAATGCAAGCGTTTTCACGGACTGGCGACCGCGGCTAGGCTGGACCGCATGCGACCAGCCCCTGCCTTGAGCGCGGTGTCGGATCTGCCGGCCGCCGCACCCCGCCCCGACGTCCCCCCGACGATTCCGCCCGGGGCCTTCGCCCGCGGTCCCCTGGCCCACAGTCCCTCCACGGACCGCTCCTGGTGGCGCAGTTCGGTGATCTACCAGATCTATCCGCGCTCCTTCCGGGATCTGCACGGTTCGGGCACCGGAAACCTGGCCGGCATCACCGCCGAGCTCCACCAGATCGCCCGGCTGGGGGTCGACGCGATCTGGCTCTCCCCCTTCTACCCCTCCCCGCAGCACGACGCCGGGTACGACGTCTCCGACTACACGGATGTCGACCCGCTCTTCGGCACCCTCGAGGATTTCGACGCCCTCATCGCCCGGGCCGACGAGCTGGGACTGCGGGTCATCGTCGATCTGGTCCCCAACCACTGCTCCGAGGAGCACGCCGCCTTCCGCGCCGCCGTGGCCGCCGGACCGGGGTCGACGGAGCGCGAACTGTTCATCTTCCGTGATGGTCGGGGCGCAGCGGGACAGGAACCACCGAACAACTGGCAGTCACACTTCGGCGGGCCCGCCTGGACCCGCATCACCGAACCCGACGGCGCCGAGGGACAGTGGTATCTGCACCTCTTCGACTCCTCACAACCCGATTTCAATTGGGATGCCGAGGCCGTCCACGTCGAGTTCGAGAGGATCCTGCGCTTCTGGCTCGATCGCGGGGTCGCCGGTTTCCGGGTCGACGTTGCCCACGCCCTGGTCAAGGAACCAGGTCTGCCGGATTGGGGTGGAAACGCCAACGGATCCCCGCGCGAGGGCTTCCCCTTCTCCGAGGCCCCCATGTTCGGCCGGCCCGGGGTGCACGAAATCTATCGCACGTGGCGCGACATCCTCGCCGAGTACGACGGCGAACGCATCCTGTGTGCCGAAGCCAACGCCCACCCGGTGGACGCGGTCGCCGATTGGGTCCGCCCGGAGGAGATGCACCAGGCCTTCAATTTCCCGTATCTCAATACCGGCTGGGATGCCCCGGCCTTGCGTGCCGTGGTGGACCGGTCACTGGCGGCCTTCGATGCGGTGGGGGCACCCAGTACCTGGGTCCTGTCCAACCACGACGTCAGTCGCCATCCCACCCGTTTCGGCGTCCCCGCCGGCGCGCGCTCCGGGGATGGCGTGGGCCCCCGGGACCCGCAACCGGACCATGAGCTCGGCCTGGCCCGCGCCCGGGCGGCCACCGTGTTCATGCTGGGCCTGCCCGGCGGGGCCTACCTATACCAGGGCGAGGAGTTGGGCCTGCCCGACCACACCACCCTCGAGGACCGGTTCCGTCAGGACCCGAACTTCTTCAGGACCGCTGGCCAGCGGGTCGGGCGCGATGGCTGCCGCGTCCCCCTGCCCTGGACCCCTGCGGGCCCGACACTGGGGTTCGGCCCGTCGGAAACCGCCTGGTTGC
This sequence comes from Arthrobacter sp. 179, assembly GCF_052379645.1. Classification (NCBI taxonomy): domain Bacteria; kingdom Bacillati; phylum Actinomycetota; class Actinomycetes; order Micrococcales; family Micrococcaceae; genus Arthrobacter; species Arthrobacter sp. 179. Next base: position 25,617 of record NZ_JBQSYU010000031.1, read on the forward strand.
CCCAACCGGCCGGGTGGGAACGGCTGGCGCGTTCCGCCCAGGACGGCGACCCCTCCTCGACCTTGTCGATGTACCGGCGGGCCCTGGCGGCACGCCGTAGGCTGGAGCTCGGCGCGGGTGGGCTGCAGTGGCTCGATACCTGCCACGCCGACGGGGTGCTCGCCTTCGAGAACTCCGGCATCGACGTCGTCCTGAACACCACCGAGGCCCCGGTGGCCCTTCCTCCCGGGGAGGTCCTGCTATCCAGTGGCCCGGTTCCCGGCGACGTCGACGGCGTGCTGGAACTGGCCGCGAATGCGGCGGTCTGGTTGCGGCGCACAACATAGGGAACCGGGCGGATCCACGCCCCTGGACGGAAGGACGCAGATGACGGGCATCAAGGACGTTGCCGCACTGGCCGGGGTCTCGGTCGCCACCGTTTCGCGCGCCCTCAGTGGCAACGGGAAGGTATCCGCCGCGGCCAGCGAACGGGTCCATGCTGCCGCTGAGTCGCTGGGCTACGTGGTGTCCTACAACGCCTCCTCCCTGGCCTCGGGACGCAGCCGGAACATCGGCCTGGTGATGCCCACCGTGGGCCGCTGGTTCTTCTCCACCGTGCTCCAGGGGGCCACCAGTGCGCTCATCGACGCCGGATACGACCTCACCTTGTACAACACCGGTGGCGAACAACGCCACCGGGATTCGGTGTTCTCGGAGCTGTTGCTGCGCAAACGTCTCGACGGGGTCATCACGGTCACGCTCAAGCTGGAGCCCGACGAGATCAACCAGCTGGCCTCCGTCGGCAAACCCGTCGTGGCCATCGGTGGCCACATTCCCCGGATCGACACGATCCAGGTCGATGACTTCAACATCGCAGCCCTGGCCACGGAGCACCTCATCGGACTGGGGCACCGGGAGCTGTCCTTCCTGGGAGGCACCGAGGAATTCGAGGTGGATTTCAAGCTCGGGTCGGCCCGTGAGGACGGCTTCGAGTCGGCGATGAACCAGGCCGGGTTGCCGGTACGCCGGGACTGGCTGCTCACCGCCGACTTCTCCACCGCTGGTGCCTATCAGAAGATCCGCAACGTGCTGGCCAATCCCCGTCGACGTCCCACCGGCTTCGTCTGCGCCTCGGATGAGATGGCTTTCGGGGCGATCTTCGCGGCACGTGACCTTGGTCTGCGGGTCCCTGAGGATGTCTCGGTGATCGGCATCGACGGGCACGAGCTCGGAGAGCTTCTCGGGTTGACGACCATTGCCCAGGATCCCGGAGGGCAGGGTGCCGCGGCCGTGGGCAAGCTGCTCTCGCTTCTGGACGGGGCGGATCCGGCCATGGGCCCCGACCCGACGGCGGGCTTCCATCCCACGGAATTCACCTCACGGACCTCCACGGGTGTTCCGCCGCAGCGCTGAAGGGAACGCCTCGGGGCGGACACGAAAAAGGGGCCGATTCCTCGGCCCCGTCCTCGTGGCTGACAACCTGTTCCGGCTTCTTCGAACCAGTGGTCCGTTATTCCGGAAGATGGTCGGGGTGACAGGATTTGAACCTGCGACCTCGTCGTCCCGAACGACGCGCGCTACCAAGCTGCGCCACACCCCGTGGGGTCATCAACCTCAAGAAGTTTACCGGTTCGGAGGCGAATTCACTAATCGGGAGCGGGGCTTCAGATTCCCTTCCCGGGGTTCAGGATGCCCTGCGGGTCCAGCAGGGCACGGATCCGGTGCTGCAGTTCCAGGACGTCGGGTTCGAGCTCCCACGTCAGCCAGCGGCGCTTATATTGGCCGACGCCATGCTCCCCGGTGATCGTCCCCCCTGCGTCCAGTGCGGCACGGACGGACTCGTCCAATGCCGCCTCCAGGCGTTCCATCCCGGCCCGGCCCTCACCGGGGTCGATCCAGAACGTGGGGTGGAGGTTCCCGTCCCCGGCATGGCAGACGACCCTGACCCAGACCTGATGGCGTGCGGCGATCTCCTCGAGGGTGTGGATGTAGTCCACCAGCTGGGACCGCGGTACGGCAATGTCCTCACCGGCCCGGAATTCGTCGTCCTGTTCGTCACCCCGGCTGTTGCGGCGCATCTCGATGAGCTCGGCGGCATTGGGGTCATCGGCGGCACTGACCTCCGCCCCCAGCCCGGTCAGGACCTCGCGGATCACCTCTTCCTCGATCCTGGCCCCGTAGCCGTCGGTACGGATCAGGAGCATCGCTCCCCCGCGCTCGGTCAGCCGGGTCCCGTGGATCGAGTCCAGGACCTCCATCGTCCCGGCGTCCAGCATTTCGGTGATCGCCGGTTGCACCCGGGCCTTGCCGATGGCCAGGACACCTGCTGCGGCACCTTCCAGCCCGGGGAACAGGGCCACCATGGAGCGTTGGTCGGCACTGAGGTACCGCAGCCTGACGGTGGCGGCGACCACGATCCCCAGGGTTCCTTCGGAACCGACGAACAGGCTGGTCAGGTCATAGCCGGCCACTCCCTTGAAGGTGTTGCGGCCCACGTGGATGAGCCGGCCGTCGGCCAGGACGACGTCCAGTGCCAACACCGAATCACGGGTGACCCCGTATTTGGCACAGCGCAGGCCTCCGGCGTTGGTCGCGATGTTACCGCCGATGGTGGAGATCTTATGACTGGCGGGGTCCGGGGCATACATCAGCCCGTGGACGGCCACCGCGTCGTTCAGATCAGAATTGATGACTCCTGGTTGGACGAGCGCCGTTTCGTCGTCGGCGCGGATGTCCAGGATGGCGTCCATCCGTTCCAGGGACAGGACCACGCTGTTGCGGGTGGCGTGGACGCCGCCGGAGACCCCGGTGCCGGCGCCCCGGGCGATCACCGAGAATCCCAGGTCACCGGCCAGCAACACGACCTGCTGCACGTCCGGGGTGTCCCGGGCGAAGACGACCGCCAGCGGTTCATGGGGATCGGCCACATGGCCGTAGTCGTGGCTGTAGCGATCCAGGACCGAGGCCTCCACGCAGACCTGTTCGGGCCCCAGGGCGCTGGTGAGTCGCTCCGCCACGACCGTGGCATCGAGATCCTGAGTGGGGGCACTCATGCGGCACCGCCCATGAAGCGCTGGTAGTAGCCCAGGATCTCGGGCCAGGACTCGGCCATCGCGTGTTGGCCTTCGCCGGCCGGGCCGGGTGCCCATCCGGCATGGGTGACCGTGACATCGGTGGCCCCGGTGCCGGTCTCCTCGAAGTCGATGACGACCCGGGTGGGGGCTTCCTGTTCGAAGCCGAGGGTGAAGTCCAGTTCCAGGCACCCGTGGGAGCGGTCGGAGGCCCCGCTGCGCAGGGGCGCTTCGGATCGAACCACGCTGCCCCATTGCCGGCGCTCCCCTGCTTCGGATTCCTCGATGAGCATTCCTTCTTCGATGCCCAGGTGGGAGCCCGGCCCCATGGTCCCCACGGTGCCCAGTGGCCACCACAGGTGCAGGTAATCGACGAACCCCTCGTAGGCCTGTTCACATTCCATTGCCACGGTCACGCCTGCCACCACCGGCTCCAGCCGGGGACGATCGCCGTCGCTACCGGAGTCGGGGGTCGGTTCCGCATGGGAGAAAATGCCATCCATGCCTCAAGACTACCTTCAGCGTCCCGACCGCGGGCCGCGGGGATATCC
>NZ_JBQSYU010000032.1:0-27738 GCF_052379645.1 Arthrobacter sp. 179
TGGACGGGTGTCGAATCCCGTCGCGCCGTCGTATTCTCGAGCTGGCGGGTGTCGGTGAGCACGATCTCTCCGTTCTCCAACCGCGGGTGGACGGCGTCCTGCAGGGCGCTCATCACCAACCGGATGAGGGTCCCGTGGGCGACGACCACCAGATCAGTGTCCGAATGCTCCCGGACCAGGCCGACCAATGCGGCCAGTCCCCGGTCGACGACCTCGGCTTCGGGTTCGGCACTGAGCAGCAGTTCGTCGATCCGGGGGCGAGGCATCCCGAGCACCGCCCGACCTTCGCCCTCGCCGTAGTGGCGTTCCTGGAGCCCCACGACGGGTTCCACCGCCTCGAGACCCAGCGCGGTACCGATCAGCGTGGCGGTCTCCACCGCCCGGCCCAACGGCGAGGAGACCAGGACGCCCCAGTCGCCGTCGTGCCCGGCCAATCGTTCCCCGGCGGCCCGGGCCTGGGCCCGGCCGGCCTCGTTCAGGGGGATGTCGGTCTGCCCCTGAAGACGGCCCTCGGCGTTCCATGCGGTTTCCCCGTGGCGCACCAGCGCAATGCGTGTTCCCATGCACCCATCCTATCCGGGGCCCGCAGCGTGCAGTTTGTTCGGACCGGCCACGAAAAAGCGCCACGTGGCGAAACATTCTTTGATGGAACCCGGAGATTTGTCACGATGGGGGATCGGGAACCTCCCGACCCCACCCCGAAGGAGCCACCACGTAGATGTCCGATCACCGGTTTGGATTCCGTACCCGCGCCCTGCACGCCGGAGGCACCCCCGATGCCGAGCACGGGGCCCGTGCGGTCCCGATCTACCAGTCCACCTCGTTCGTGTTCAAGGACACCGACGACGCGGCCAACCTGTTCGCCCTGCAGAAGTACGGGAACATCTACTCCCGGATCGGCAACCCCACCGTCGCGGCCTTCGAGGAACGCGTTGCCTCCCTGGAAGGGGGCATCGGGGCGGTGGCCACCGCCTCGGGCATGGCCGCGGAGTTCATCACCTTCGCCGCACTGACCGGCGCCGGAGACCATATCGTCGCCTCCTCGAAGCTCTACGGGGGCACCATCACCCAGCTGGACGTGACGCTGCGCCGCTTCGGCGTGGACACCACCTTCGTGGACAGCAACGAGGCGGCCGACTTCGCCGCCGCCCTCCGCCCGGAAACCAAGGCCATCTACACGGAGGTCGTCGCCAATCCGTCGGGGGACATCGCCGACCTCAAGGGCCTGGCGGCCGTCGCCCGCCAGGCGGGCATCCCGCTCGTCGTCGACTCCACCCTCACCCCGCCGTACATCCTGCGCCCCATCGAACACGGTGCGGATATCGTCATCCATTCGGCCACCAAGTTCCTGGGCGGCCACGGCACGACGATGGGCGGGGTCGTCGTCGAATCCGGCCGCTTCAACTGGGGCAACGGGAACTTCCCGACCCTGACCGAACCGGTGCCCTCGTACGGCAACGTGTCCTGGTGGGGGAACTTCGGCGAATACGGGTTCCTGACGAAGCTGCGCTCCGAACAGCTCCGCGATATCGGTCCTGCCCTGTCCGCCCAGTCGGCCTTCCAACTGCTGCAGGGGGTCGAGACGCTCCCGCAACGCATGGACGCCCATCTGGCCAACACCTCGACGATCGCCGCCTGGCTCGAGGCCGACCCCCGCGTCAGCTACGTGAACTTCGCCGGACTACCTTCCCACCCCCAGCACGAACGGGCGCAGGACCTGCTGCCCGATGGGGTCGGCTCGGTCTTCAGTTTCGGGATCTCCGGCGGGCGCGAGGCCGGAGGCCGGTTCATCGAGGCGCTGCAGCTGGCCAGCCATCTGGCCAATATCGGTGACGCCCGCACCCTGGTCCTGCATCCGGGATCGACGACGCATCAGCAGTTGAACCCCGAACAGCTGGCCGCCGCGGGCGTGCCGGAGGACCTGATCCGGCTTTCGGTGGGGCTCGAAGACGTCGAAGACATCATCTGGGATCTGGATCAGGCACTCACCGCCGCCCAGGCCACCTCCGCCGACGCCGCCGGAGCCGATGCGACCCCAGCAGATAGCGCCGAAGAGATCGGAGTCTTCTCGTGAGCACCGAAACCACCGAGCGCGGATGGATCGGCCCCTCGGCCCCCGAACGGTTGAACATCCTGCGCAACACCCGTTCGATCGCGATCGTGGGGGCTTCGAATAAACCCTCCCGGGCCTCCTATTTCGTGGCGACCTACCTGCTCTCCTCCACCAGCTACACGGTCTACTTCGTGAACCCGGTGCTGGACGAGATCCTGGGCCGGCCGGTCTACGGCTCGTTGGCCGAGCTGCCCGAGGTCCCCGATCTGGTCGAGGTGTTCCGCAAGAACGACGACCTGCCCGGCGTCCTGGACGAGGCCCTCGCGGTCGGGGCGAAAACACTGTGGCTACAGCTCGGCGCCTGGCACGAAGACGTCGCGACGAAGGCCGAAGCCGCGGGAATGAACGTGGTGATGGACCGCTGCGTGAAGATCGAACACGCCCGGTTCCACGGCGGCCTGCATCTGGCCGGTTTCAACACCGGCGTCATCTCCTCCAAACGGCAGGTCCTGGCCTAGAAACTACGACGGCGGCCCTCCCGAAGCCCGGGATGGCCGCCGAGGTCGGCCCCCCCTCAAGCATTGATGTCGGTGCCGATCCGCCGGTTGGCCAGCACCGGCAGGAACTGGCGGACTTCCTCCACCCGGCGACGGGTGACGTCGACGGTCGCCAGCGCCTCGGTTTCCTCGCCCAGGAAGGCCACCGGGATGCCCAGCGGATCCAGGATCGCCGAGTGGCCCACGGTGTTCGTCGAGCTCGTCCCGGCGGCAGCCACCCAGACCGTGTTCTCCACGGCGCGGGCCTTGAGCAGGGTCTCCCAGTGGTCGATCTTGTGGTCGCCCTTGAACCAGGCGGCGGCCACGAGGACCACGTCCGCGCCGGCGACCGCCAGACGGCGGGCCACCTCGGGGAAACGGATGTCGTAGCAGGTCATGATCCCCACGTTCAGTCCGCCGATCTCGAAGACGGGGACCGCCTCGACGTCGCCGGATTTGATCCGGCTGGACTCCTGGTAGGAGAAGGCGTCGTAGAGGTGGATCTTGCGGTACGTCCCCAGGATGGCACCGCTGGAATCGATGGTCACCAGCGTGTTGTAAGGCTGGGGGTCTGCACTGGGCTCGTATCCCCCGGCGACGATCGCGACCCCGAATTCGACGGCCAGGAGCGAGAGCTGCTGGACGAAGGTGCTCCAATCCCGCTCCACGGCGGTGCTCAGATCCCCCTCGACCTTGCGGACCGTGAACATCGTTTCCTCGGGGAAAAGCACCAGTTCCGCACCGGAATCCTTGGCGCGGGCGACCAGGCGGCGAACCACCTGCAGGTTCTCTGCCATTTCGCCGCTGGGTGAGAGCTGTCCAACACTGATCTTCATGGTTTCCGCCTTCCGCTGTGCGTGCCTCCAGCCTACCCATGATCGATCAAAAGGTGGATGGATCCAGACGGTGCAGACCGTAACGTTGAGGACGTGAAGAAGCCTCAACCCAATAAGTGGGCCGCCCTGGCCGTTCTGGCCGCCGGCCTATCCATGATCGTGCTCGACGGCACCATCGTCGGCGTCTCCCTGCCGACGATCATCACCGACCTGGGACTCGACCTCGGCGACGCCCAGTGGGTCAACAGCCTCTACTCGGTGGTGCTGGCCGCCCTGCTGCTCAGTGCCGGCCGATTGGGCGACCGGGTCGGACGACGCAAACTCTTCGTCGCCGGCGTCGTGCTGTTCATGGCCGGCAGCCTGTTCTCCGCGATGGCCGACTCCTCTTCCTCCCTCATCCTGGGCCGGGCCATCCAGGGCGTCGGCGGTGCCGCCGTCCTGCCGTCCACCCTGGCCAGCGTCAACGCCAACTTCCAGGGGCGCGACCGTGCTGCCGCCTTCGGTGTCTGGGGCGCCGTGATGTCCGGGATGGCAGCCGTCGGCCCGCTGCTGGGCGGCTGGCTCTCCTCCAGCGTCGACTGGCGGTGGATCTTCCTGGTCAATCTGCCCTTCGGTCTCCTGATCCTCGTGGGCACCGTGCTTTTCGTTCCCGAAACCAGTGACACGCATGCGTCTCCGGGATTCGACGTCGTCGGGCTACTGCTCAGCGCCTCCGCGTTCGGCCTGTTGGTCTTCGCGCTGATCGAGGGCCCCACACTGGGTTGGTGGACCCCCCAGCAGCCCTTGACCATCGGCCCCGTATCCTGGCCCGCAGGCAGTTCTCCGGTCATCCCGCTGGCGGTCACCGGCGTCGTGCTCCTCGCGGCGTTCCTGGGCTGGCAGGGGCACCGCGCCACCGTGGGCAAGGCCGCCCTGCTGGATTTGACGCTCTTCAGGATCAGCACCTTCTCCTGGGGAAACACCGCCGCAGCTGCGGTCGCCGTCGGCGAATTCGGCCTGCTGCTGGTCTTGCCCCTCTTCCTGGTGAACGTGCTGGAGACCGGCACCCTCGGAGCCGGGCTGATCCTGGCAGCCATGGCGTTGGGTGCCTTCGGCTCGGGGGCAGCGGCACGGCATCTGGCCGATCTGATGGGCGCGGCCCGGGTGGTGATCCTCGGTCTGGCGCTGGAGGTCGTCGGGGTACTGGTGCTGGCGATCTTCACCAGCAACAGCCTGCCCATCGCCCTGTTGGTTCCTGTGCTGGTCGTCTACGGTCTGGGGCTGGGCCTGGCCTCGGCACAGCTGACCGGGACCGTCCTGCGGGACATCCCCACCGAAGCCTCGGGCGAGGCCTCGGCCACCCAGTCCACCGTGCGCCAGATCGGCTCCGGGCTCGGCTCGGCCATCGCCGGAACCATCCTGGCCGTCGCCACGGCGGCCAGCGCCATGGGCCTGCTACGCGATGCCGGCGCCGACGAGGCCACCGCCACCAAAATGGCCTCGGGGCTCAGTGACTCCGCAGGCGGCCTGATCTCCAGCGTGAATCCCGCCAACCCGTTGCATGATGCCCTGACCGCAGGGTTCGCCACGGGCGTGCAGTGGTCGCTCTTCGGCGCTGCAGCATTCCTCATTCTCGGGCTGATCGCCTCGTTCCGGGTCGCCTCCGCGGCCCGGTTGACCGGCAAGGGCGCCACGGGCGCCGACGCGGGGCTCAGCCAGGAGTAACCTGAGCGCATGGAAACCGACCAGCGCACCGTGGACGTCTGCGTCGTCGGCGCCGGGCCCACCGGACTGATGGCGGCGAACTGGCTGGAACGACTCGGGGTCGAGGCGGTCATCATCGACGGCAAGGCGGGGCCCACCCGTGAATCACGGGCCTTGGGCGTCCAGGCCCGGACCATGGAGATCTACGCACAGCTCGGCGTGGTGGACCAGGTCCTGGCCCAAGCGGTCCCGGCCAACGAGATGCGCCCGGGAGTCGGTCGCAGCTCGTGGCATCCGGTGCCGCTGGATCGGATCGGCCAAGGGCTGACCCCCTACCCGGGGATCACCATCCTGGAACAGCACGCCAACGAAGAGATCCTGGCCTCCCGGCTCGCATCCCGCGGGCGGGCGGTGGCCTGGAACACGAAGCTGCTCGGTCTCCGACAGGACGGCGACGGGGTCGACCTGGACGTCGAGTCCGCCGATGGGCCCCGGCAGACGATCCGTGCCAGGTACGTGGTGGCCGCCGACGGCGCCTCCTCCCCGACCCGCGGGCAGTTGGGGATCGGCTTCGAGGGCGAAACCAACGAAAAGGTCTTCTACGTCATCGACGCCCACGACGTCCACGGCACCGGATCGGGCATCAACGTCCGGCTCGCCGGCGATGACTTCCTGCTGACCTTCCCGATGTCCGACCCCTCCCCGGACGCCCGCAGGGTCAGGCTGCTGGGCATCCTGCGTGAGGCCGCCGGGGCCCGGAGCAGCACAGCCCACGCTGCCAGTGGCGATCAGGTCGGCGTCGATGAGCAGCGCGCCCGGGGCGCGCTGGAGCAGGACTTCGGGGTGAGCTATTCCCAGGCGGGCTGGTTCGCCACCTACCGGGTCCACCACCGGGTGGCCGATGCCTTCCGTGCCGGGCGGGTCTTCCTGGCCGGGGATGCCGGTCATGTGCACTCCCCCGTCGGGGCCCAGGGCATGAACACCGGACTGCAGGATGCCCATAATCTTGCGTGCAAGCTCGCCGATGTCCTCTCCGGTCGCATGCCCGAGTCCTATCTTGAACGCTACGAGGCCGAACGCCGTCCGGTCGCCCGCAGGCTGGTCGCCACCACCGACCGACTCTTCTCACGGGTCACTTCCTCCACGGCCCGGGCACGGTTCATCCGCAGCCGGGTGATGCCGTTGCTGTGGCCGGTCCTGGTGCGTGTGGCCCCCCGGGGCCCGCTCGGCACCCGGATCTTCGGCTACGTCTCCCAGCTGCGCATCCACTATTGGATGACCGAGCAGGAGCGGACCCGGGCCGAGGCGCGCCACGGTGTGGCGAGGATCCGGCGCCGGGATCCGGTGGTGGGCCGCCGGCTGCCCTGGATCGGGGCGACGAACCCGGGCGAGGACAACCACGCCCCGCTGGCCTCGGCCCGGTGGCAGGTCCACGCCTACGGGGCGCGGGCCGCAGGCCGGGGAGCCATCACGGCCCAACAGCATGGCGTCGAGTTGCACCTCTTCGGGGCATCGCCGCGGCGTGGGCTACCCGACGGGACCGTGGTGGTGGTGCGCCCCGACGGGTTCGTGGCCGTGCGGCATCGGGTCAGGGCGCACCGCCGCGAGGCCTAGAGCGAGTCGTCGATCAGGTCGTGACGCACGATCGTCTGCTCGCGGTCCGGGCCGACCCCGATGGCCGAGATCCGGGTTCCCGAGATCTTCTCCAGCGACAGGATGTAGTTCCGCGCGTTCTCCGGCAGATCCTCCATGGTCCTGGCCTTGGTGATGTCCTCGGTCCAGCCGTCGAAGTATTCGAAGATCGGCTTCGCGTGGTGGAAGTCGGTCTGCGTCATCGGCATCTCATCGTGGCGGACGCCGTCGACGTCGTAGGCCACGCACACCGGGATCCTCTCGATGTTCGAGAGCACGTCGAGTTTGGTCACGAAGTAGTCGGTGAAGCCATTGACCCGCGAGGCGTGGCGGGCCAGAACGGCGTCGTACCAGCCGCAACGGCGGGCCCGTCCGGTGTTCACACCGAACTCACCGCCAGTCTTTTGCAGGTACTCGCCCATCTCGTCGAAGAGCTCGGTGGGGAACGGGCCGGCCCCGACACGGGTGGTGTAGGCCTTGATGATCCCGACCGAGCGGGTGATCCGGGTCGGCCCGATGCCCGAGCCGACGGAGGCGCCGCCGGCCGTCGGGTTCGAGGAGGTCACGAACGGGTAGGTGCCGTGGTCCACGTCCAGGAACGTGGCCTGCCCGCCTTCCATGAGCACCACCTTGCCGGCGTCGAGCGCCTCGTTGAGCACGAAGGTGGAATCCACGACCAGCGGGCGCAGCCGCTCCACGAAGCCCAGGAAGTACTCGACGATCTCGTCGACCTCCGCGGAGCGGCGGTTGTAGACCTTCACGAGCAGTTCGTTCTTCTGCCGCAGCGCCCCCTCGACCTTTTGGCGCAGGATGGATTCGTCGAAGACGTCCTGGACGCGGATGCCCAGCCGGCCGACCTTGTCCATGTAGGCCGGGCCGATGCCCCGGCCGGTGGTGCCGATGGCCCGCTTGCCCAGGAAGCGTTCGGTGACCTTGTCCATGGTCTGGTGGTAGGGGGCCACCAGGTGGGCGTTGGCCGAGATGCGCAGCTTCGAGGTGTCGGCGCCGCGGGCTTCGAGGCCGTCGATCTCCTCGAACAGCGCTTCGAGGTTCACCACGCAGCCGTTGCCGATGATGGGGGTCGCGTTCTGGGACAGGATGCCCGCGGGAAGGAGCTTCAGCTCGTACTTCTCGCCACCGACGACGACGGTGTGCCCGGCGTTGTTGCCGCCGTTGGGCTTGACCACGTAGTCGACACGGCCTCCGAGCAGGTCAGTGGCCTTGCCTTTTCCCTCGTCACCCCATTGGGCTCCGACGATCACGATTGCTGGCATGGGATCCTCCCCCTTGCGTGGGTCAGCGGCCGGCTTGCGCCGGGTTCCGGCGGTGCCGGACACAAGAACGCCCCTGACCTCCGTACCCCGCCCCGAAACCGGGCTGGAGCGTAAGAGTGAAAGGGGCTCTTACGCATCAAGGTTACCCAAGTGCCCGCCAACATGCGACTTTTTCCACGCATTGGACCAGTCATGAAGCGTCGGCGGCCACCGGGGAGAGCCAGCGCAGCGCTCCCGCACGGAACCGTGCCCCCGACCACGACCCGGCCTGCTCGGGGATGCGCCCGAGCCAGGGGGTCGAGGTGGTGGCGCACCGCTGGCGCAGATACTCCTCGTTGGTGGCATGGAGGATTTCGGGGTCTTCGGGCCAGCTTCCCAACAACAGCCCAGTCAGTTGCAGGCCGCGGGCCCGGGCGGCTTCGAGGGTGAGCAGGGTGTGGTTCAGGGTGCCCAGGTCGGGGCGGGCCACCAGCACCAGGCCTCCGTCCACGGCGGTGCACAGTTCGGCCAGGGTCTGTCCGGCGGCGGTGAGTTCGACCAACAGACCCCCGGAGCCCTCGACCAGGACGAGGTCCACGTTCGAGGCCAGGGCCCGGATGGTGGCCACATGTTCGCTCAGCGGTGGCAGCGCGACCCCGGCGTCCCGGGCCGCGGGCACCGGAGCCAGGGGCAGCGGCAGCCGGATCCCTTCCTTCACGACGACGTCCTCCCCGGCCAGCCGGTTCACCTCGGAGACATCCGCCGGTTCCGGTCCGCTTCCCGTGGCGGGGATGCCGGTCTGCACCGCCTTATACACACCGACGCGCAGCCCTTCGTGCTGCCAGCGGGCGGCCAGCGCCGCAGTGGCCACCGTCTTGCCCACACCGGTATCGGTTCCGGTGACCATCACGATCTTCATGTTCCTCCATCGATCTGCGCCCGGACCGCCCGAGGCGCCTGAAAGGAGAGCAGCCGCAGCCACTCGGGTTCCGGGCCGGAAGGCACCGCGTCCGGTAGGGTGCGGGCCACCTCGTGGAGCACCAGTCCTGCTTCGAGTTCCGTCAGGCGGGCGCCCAGGCAGCGGTGCAATCCGTGGCCGAAGGCCAGCCCATAGCCGGCCCCGTCCTCGGCCACCGCGTCCGGGGCGTGGTGACCGGTCAGTTCCAACAGGATTTCGGCCCCTGCGGGCAGTTGGCGGCCGGACAGCGTGGCCCCCGGCACCGTTGTACGTCGCCAGGTGGGGACCGAGGACTCGGTGGCCAGCACCTGACGGACCCGCCGCTTGCTGGCCGTCAGCCCGTCGGGTCCGCCGCATTCGGCCCAGGCCACGGGATCGGCCAGGGTGCGGTGGAGGACGGTGTTGATCAGCAACGCCGTCGTCTCCTGTCCGGCGATGACCAGGAAGTAGCCCAGCGAACAGATCTGCCGTACTCCCAGCCCTGCCTCGTGCAGGACCCCGAACAGGTTCGTACTGCCCCTGCTGGCGGTGACCGATTCCCTGAGCCAGGCATGGAAGTCGGCGGCCCCGTGGGCGAGTTCGACCTGGCGGTCCGGCCCGGGCCACCCCCAGAACAGTTCCAGCGAGTCACGGCTCCACCGTTGCAAGGTCTCCTGCTCCGGTCCGGGCACCCCGATCAGTTCCCACATGATCTGCGCGGGGATCCCGCCCACGCGTTCGCCCAGGTCCAGCGTGGATCCCTGTTCCAGTGCGGGCCGGGCTCCTGCTGCCTGTTCGCGGGCCAGCGAGCTGACCCGGTCGGCGACGGCTGCGACCTTGGCCGGGCTGAAGAAGCGGGCGACCAGTCTCCTGACGCGCAGGTGTTCCTCCCCCACGGCCGAGGCCAGTACCGGCGGCAGGGCGAAGCCGACCCGGGCCAGGACACGCAGCGCCTCCGGGCCCAAGGGTTCGACGGCGGTCAGGGCGTTGGTAGGGAGGAATTCCGTGGTGCGCTGAAGGACCTCGCGTACCTGCTGCGGGTCGCTGACGGTGAAGTAGTCGGCGGCTTTCATGCCGTCACCCGGGCATGGCGTGACACCGTTCTGGCCACCGTGGCCAAAACCTCCACCAGCTCCTCGGGGTGCTGGGTGGCCCGGGCCGTCAACCGGATGCGGGAGATGCCGTCCGGGACGCTGGGCGGTCTGAAGCATCCGACGGCGATCCCGGCCCCACGCAGTTCAGCGGCGATCATGGTGGCCGTTTCGGCCGATCCCACCCGGAGGGAGACCACGGCCCCGGCCCCGGATTCGATGACCTCGACCTCGACCTGGTTCCTCTGCCCCGGACTCGAACCGGCAGGGAACAACCGGCCCAGCGTGCCGGTCATCAGCGCCACGCGCTCCGGCACCAGCCCGGCCAGAGCGGGGTCTTCCTCCAGGATCCGCACGGCTTCGCCGGCCGCCGCCGCGCTGCCGGGCGCCAGGGCGGTATCGAAGATGAAGCTCCTGGCGGTACTGGCCAGGTGGGTGCGCAGCATTCCTGCCGGTTCCCCGCCGAACAGCACGGCCCCACCTTGGGCGCCGAGCGCCTTGGACAGCGTCGCGGTGACCACCACCGAGGGGTCCGCGGCCAGCGAAGCGGCCCGCACCGCCCCACCGGCGGTGCCCACCCCGAGTGAATGGGCCTCGTCGACCAGCAGCAGGGCGTCGTACCGGCGGCAGGCGGCAGCGAGTTCGGCCAGCGGGGCGGCGTCCCCGGAGACCGAATATACGGATTCCACGACGACCACGGCCCGCGGTTGGCTGCGGCTGGCCAGTAGGTCGATGGTTTCCTTCACGGAATGATGGGAGGTCCAGGCCAGCGGGCTGCGGGCCAGCCGGGCCCCGTCGATGAGACTGGCATGGGCCTGCTCATCGAGCACCAGCAGTGTTCCAGGCCCGCCGAGCGCGCCGAGGATCCCCAGATTGGCCAGGTAGCCGCTGGAGAAGACCAGTGCCTCGTCCCTGCCGGTCAGCCGGCAGAGCCCGTCTTCGAGTTCCCGATGCACCGGATGTGTCCCGGTGACCACCCGGCTGGCGGAGGAACCGGTCCCGTGGCGCAGGGTCGCCCGGTGCGCCGCCTCGGCCAACCGGGGGTCGCGGGCCAGGCCCAGGTAGTCGTTGGAGGCCAGATCGTAGAGTCCGGTGGCTTCGTCGGTGGCGCGGGCCAGTCCACGCACCTCTCGGACCCGGGCACGTTCTAGGAGCCAGTGCTGCCAGGCGCTCATGCGTGGACCTCGGCGATCGCCCCGGTCACCGCTGAGCAGAGCCGGGAGATCTCCTCCGCCTCGGCTACGTAGGGCGGCATGAGGTAGACGAGGTTCCTGAAGGGGCGGACCCAGGCGCCGGCCCGGACGGCGGCATGGGTGAGCGCGGTGATGTCGACGGGCCGATCCAGTGCGATGACGCCGATGCCTCCCAGCACCCTGACGTCGCTGACGCAAGCAAGTTCCATCGCCGGTTGCAGTCCGGTGAGCAGGCCGGCTTGCAGGGCAGTGACCGCGGTCTTCCAGGCGGGCACCCCGGCGGCGTCCGGGGTGGCGAGCAGGTCCATCGAGGCGGCGGCGATGCGGCAGGCCAGCGGGTTGCCCATGAAGGTCGGTCCATGCAGGATCGCGTCGGTATCGGAGGCGGCGATGGCGCGGGCCACCTTCTGCCCGACCAGCAGTGCCGCCAGGGTCACGTAGCCGCCGGTCAAGGCCTTGCCCACGCACATCAGATCCGGGACGACGCCGGCCCATTCGCAGGCGAAGTACCTTCCGGTGCGCCCGAAGCCGGTGGCGATCTCGTCGAGGATGAACACCAGATCCTCCGCGTCGGCGATCTCCCGCAGGATCCGCAGGACCTGCGGCGGGTAGACATACATGCCCCCGGCCCCCTGGAGCACCGGTTCCACCACGATCCCCGCCAGGGTGTCGGAGGACTCGGCCACCAGCCGCCGGACCTGGCCCTCCCAGGCATCGAGTGCTTCGGTGTCATAGGTCCAGGTCCCGCCCTCCGGGGTCCCCGCGTCGGGCTCGAAACGGGCCGGAGGTGGACGGGAGGCGAAGAGGTGATCCGCCACCAGACCGGGGAAGGCCGAATGCATCCCGTCCACCGGATCGCAGACACCCATCGCCCCGAGGGTGTCACCGTGGTAGCCGCCCCGCAGGGCCAGGAACCGGTGGCGGCCGGTGTGGTGCCGGGCCCCCTGGTATTGCACGGCGGTCTTCAACGCCACCTCGATGCTGACCGATCCGGAATCGGCCAGGAAGACGTGCTCGAGCCCGGGTGGGGCGGCAGCCCGCAGGCGTTCGGCCAACTCCACCGCCGGGGCATGGGTGAGCCCACCGAACATGACATGGCTGTAGACCTCGATCTGGGCGTGGGCCGCGGCGTTCAGGGTCGGATGGTTATAGCCGTGGACCGCCGACCACCAGGAGGACATCCCGTCGATGACCCGGTGGCTGCCGCCGGGGCCGGCGAGTTCCAGCTGGCTGCCGGCGGCGGAGGTGACGGAGTACAGCGCCCCGGCGTCCAGGCTCGCATAGGGGTGCCAGAGCAGGCCCGCGTCCCGGTCGAGCAACCTGGGTGTGGCAGTGCTGGTGTGGGGCGCACTCATGCGTTGGGGGCCACTTCCGTCCCGGCACCACGACGGCGGATGGTTGGGTTCGCCCCGACGTTTTCCCTACTGGCGCCCAGGACCTCGAAGCCCGCATCGGAGATCATGGCCAGATCCGCCTCGGCCTCCTGGCCTTCACTGGTGAGGTAGTCGCCCAGGAAGAGCGAGTTGGCGACCTGCAGCGCGAACGGCTGCAGGGAGCGCAGATGCATTTCGCGTCCCGCGGCCATCCGGACTTCGGAGGCCGGGGCCGCGAGTCGGACCAGGGCCAGGATGCGCAGGCATTTGAGCGGGGTCAGTTCCCACGTCCCTTCCAATGGCGTGCCGTCGAAGGGCATGAGGAAGTTCACCGGGATGGAGTCGGCGTCCAGATCCCGCAAGGCGAAGACGGCCTCGACGAGCTGCTCGTCGGTTTCGCCCATCCCGACGATGAGTCCCGAGCAGGGGGACAAACCCGCCGTCTTGGCGGCCTGGACCGTGGCGACCCGGTCGGAGAACTCGTGGGTGGTGCAGATGTCCTCGTATTTGGATTCGGCGGTGTTCAGGTTGTGGTTGTAGGCGTCGACCCCGGCCTCGCGCAGTTTTTCGGCCTGACCGGATTTCAGGATCCCCAGGCAGGCGCAAACCTCCACCTCGGGGTTGCGTTCCCGGAGCTGGCCGACCATCCCTGCGACCCGGTCGACGTCGCGGTTGGCCGGCCCCTTGCCACTGGCCACCATGCAGACGCGGCTGGCGCCGCCTTGGATGCCCAGCTCGGCCTGCCTGACCGCTTCATCGGCGTCGATCCAGGTGTACTTCAGGATCTGGGCGGCCGAACCCAGCCGTTGGGAACAGTAGGTGCAGTCTTCGGGGCAGAGACCCGATTTCAGGTTCACCAGGTAGTTGACCTTCACCGTGTTCGAAAAATGACGACGTCGCAGCTCCCCTGCGGCGCCGACGAGGGCGAGGGTCTCCTCATCGGGGGTGGCCAGGATGGCCGCTGCACCCTCGGCGTCGAGTCCGTGACCGGCGGCCACCTTCTCGACGACCCCACGCCAACTGCTCGGAGTTGTATTGGCTACGGTCTGCTCATCGGTCGACTCCGCGACCCTGGCCTCTGGTGTTCCTGCTGGCATTGCCACGTTGCGTCTCCCTCATAAATCATGATTGAACACCGTTCAGCGGTGTCGTCGATCCAGCGTACAATAAATTGAACGGCGTTCAGCCACTCCCCGGGCACCGTAGACTACGGGCATGGCGTTGACTCGGGATCAGGTGGTGGGCTCCGCCGTCGGCATCCTCACCGAGTTCGGTCTGGCCGATCTGTCGATGCGTCGCCTCGCCCGCGAGCTCGAGGTCCAGGTCGGCGCCTTGTACTGGCACGTGAAGAATAAACAGGACCTGCTCGTCGACGTCGCAGCCCGCCTGCTGGGCGGAATCACGCTCCCGCCCCTGGCCGCCACCTCCTCCCCCGGCGGACCGGCCGAGTCCCGCGCGGCGATCATCGAGGTGGCCACGGCCATCCGCTCCGCCCTGCTGCCGGTGCCCGACAGCGCCGAAGTGGTGCAACTGGCGCAATCCATGCAGCCGGCGGCCCTGCTCCCGCTGACCGGGCTGCGTGATCTGCTCGAGACCTCCGGCATCGATCCGGCCCATTCGGCCTGGGCGCAGCATCTGATCCTCAACCACATCCTGGGTTCCGTCGCGGCCGGTCAGGAACACGCCAAACTCGCGGCCCTCGCGGCCACCGACCCCTCGATCCCCGGCGGCCCGCAATTGGGGGCCGACGCCTTCGCCTGGGGTTTGGGCGTCATCCTCGACGGAGCCCTCCCGGTCCGCGAAGCGTCGAACGCATAACGAAGCCGCCGGGTGCATTGTGGGCCCACTGCCGGTTCCGTACCTTCGATGGAGGAACCCGGTCTTCCGGGTTCGGTCTCAGTACTTCCGAAGGGGAACAGCAAGTTCAATATTTCGCAGACCAGCCGTCACCGCTCCGGCGCCGCAGTGGCTTCCGGCCCGTCGCGCACCTCGGCCGGCCCCCGTTTGCTGGCCGTTGCCGCCGTCGGACTCCTGTCCCTGACGGCCTGCAGCAATGCCAACGGCGCCGGGGAGGCCAGCGCCTCGTCGAGCCCCGGCGGTGCTTCGGACAGTTCCGAGGCACCGGCCTCAGCAATCCAGGACCCGGGGGTGATCACCGAAGGAGCCGCCGACGAAGCCTGGAAGGAACAGGCCCGCTCGGCGGGCGCGGAAGGCAGCGAGATCGACGCCACCCGCTGTGTCGACGAGCTGCTGGACCAGAAGGCCCTGGATGCCGTGGCCACCGCCCTGCCGGAAGTCGGGGGGATGTACCTCAGCGGCCTCTACACCCACGCCGGCTGCACTTTCACCGCCACCAATCTGGACGCGGACGCCCACCAGGCGTCGGCCATGGTCCAGGTCCGCAGGTACTACCCCGGCAACGACGAGGAGTACAAGACGCTGGACGAGTCCGGTTTCCTCAAGCACGGCCAGTGCGCGGACGACGTCGAAACGGACGAAAACGGTGTCGCCACCGTCAATAAGCACGGCGTGAAGGAAAGCAACATCCCCGGGGCCTCCGCCGCCGTGGAGCTGCAGGCCGCCTGGCAGTGTTCCGAGGACGGGGCGACGAGCTCCGCCGTCCTCATCCATGCCGCGGAGGGCGAAGAGGACCGCTTCACGGATCCCACGGTCCTCACCGAACCGGATCTCGCCGTCGAGATGGCCACCCACCTATCCGAGACCGAATCCGACTGGGCTCCACAGATGGACGAGACCTACGAGAAGCACTTCAAGGACAACATGGGCCAGTAGCCCGCCCTCCTTCGGCGGCTTGATCCCGAAGCGTTGAACACATAACGAAGGCGCAGGACCCATTGGCCCGTCGTTCCGAATTCCGTAGTTTCGATGAATCAACTTGTTTTTTCGGGTTCGGTCCCAGCAGTCGAAAGGAACAGCATGTTCAGCACATCGGAGTGCAGCCGCCCCACCGCAGTAGTACCGGGACGGAAACGCACCACCGTCCTTCCGCGGCTGATGGCCGTCACGGCCGTGGGATTCCTGTCCCTGACGGCCTGCAGCAATGCCGACGGCGCCGGGGATCCCAGCGCGTCCTCGAGCCCCGGTGGTACCTCCGAAAGTGCCCAAGCCCAGGCATCGGAGAGCCAGGACACCGGGATGATCACCGAAGGAGCCGCCGACGAGGCCTGGAAGGAACAGGCCCGGAAGGCAGCTTCGAAGCAAGCGGCGAAGCGCAACTCGGTGGACCCCGCTCCCTGCGTGGATGGCCTGTTGGACCAGAAGACCCTCGACGCCGTGGCCACTGCAATTCCGGAAATCGGCGGGCTATCCATGAGTGGTCTGTACACGCATGTGGGTTGCGGCTTCACCGCCACCGACCCCGACGATGAGGACCTGCTCCAGGCCGCCGCGGAGGTCCAGATCCGCAGGTATTACCTCGCCAACGACGAGGAGTTCAAGACCCTGAACGAGTCCGGGTATCTGAAGCACGGCCAGTGCGCCGACACCGTCGAGACGGACGAGAACGGCGTCTCCACGGTCAATAAGCACGGCGTGAAGGAAAGCAAGATTCCCGGTCCTAGCATCGCGGCCGTTGACCTGCAGGCCGCCTGGCACTGCTCCGCGGACGGTGCGACGACCTCCGCCGTCCTCATCCATGCCGCGGAGGGCGAAGAGGACCGCTTCACGGATCCCACGGTCCTCACCGAACCGGATCTCGCCGTCGAGATGGCCACCCACCTATCCGAGACCGAATCCGACTGGGCTCCACAGATGGACGAGATCTACGAGAAGAACTTCAAGGACAACACCGGCCAGTAGCCCCGCCGATCCCGCCCCGGGGACCACGAACCTCAGGGGGCGAGTTCGGCATACCCCTTGAAGGCAGGAAGCTGGCTTGATTCGGCATCCGCCACGGCCCGGCGGATATCCCAACCGTCTCCGGGCACCCGGGGGCTGATCACCACCTGCACCGTGAGTGTCAGCAGCGTGCCACCGGCGTCCGGGGACAGCTGATAACCGTAGATGGTGTGCACATCACCGTCACCGGTGGAGATCACCAGCTCCCGCTCCGGGGTGAAAACGGCCAGGCTGTAGGTCCGCACGTTGTCCCCCATCCGGACCTCCAGCTCCACGCCGGGGCCCAGCGGGGCATCCGCATGCATCTCCGTCACCCCGGTGAGCCACAGTGGTGCCGCGGTGAAGTCGGTCAGCAGGGCCCAGACGCGTTGGACGGGCAGGCTGATGTGTTCGCTGGCCTGGTAGGCGGTGGTCTCGTCATCCTTCGCTGCGGTGCCCATGACTGCAGCATGCCCTGCGTGGCGGCGGAAGTGAAGACTTCGCTGCAAGCGGTCATCGCCCTGATGTCCGGAGCGCGGGCCGGATCAGTTCCCCAGCCGGCCTTCCGAGGCCTCGAGGTAGCAGGACCCGCATAGCGATTCGTACCAGACGTCCTGCCCGTCAATGGCGACCTGGTCGCCGTCGAAGACCACCGTGTCACCGATCCTTCGGGTGTTGAAGATGGCCTTGCGCCCGCACCGGCAGATCGTTTTGAGCTCTTCGAGGGTGTGCGCCAGTTCCATGAGCCGCAGCGATCCGGGGAACATCCGGGTCTTGAAGTCGGTGCGGATGCCGAAGGCCAGGACCGGGACGTTCTGCCGCACGGCGATGCGGAAGAGGTCGTCGACCTGATCGGCGGAGAGGAACTGGGCCTCATCGATGAGCAGGCAGGCCACCGGCTGCTGGTCCACGTGTTCCAGCAGGGCATCCGGATCGTCTCCCGAGGCGTGGGCGTTGAACAGGTCGACGGCGGATTCCCCGGGCGGGATGAGGAAGTCGACGGTACGGCTGACGCCGAGCCGGGAGACGATCTGGTCATCGCCTTTGGTGTCGACATCCGGCTTGGCCAACAGAACGCGTTGTCCACGCTCCTCGTAGTTGAAGGCCACCTGCAGCAACCCCGTGGACTTGCCGGAGTTCATGGCTCCGTAGCGGAAATAAAGCTTGGCCAATGGGTTCCTTTTCGTTGCGGCGTGCGCACCGAGTCTATGCGTTGGGTGGCCACCGGGGAGGCATCAGCCCAGTTGGACGTCGCGACCGAAGACCACGGCCTGCAACACATCCTCCAACTGCCAGAGGATGTAGGAGCTGTCCGTCGCCCACAACCCCGGATGATCCCTTCCGGTCTCCGGGTGCTCGATCAGGCCGATGCGGTAGTTCCCTCGGGGACCCACATTGACGTAGGTGATCGGATCGATGGATGTCGTATCGCCTTCCGCTTGGATTTCCCAGATGAACCACGGGTGGTTCCAGACCTGTTCCATGGCCTCGTTCGCCCCGCTGGGCAGCGGCGTTTCGCCGGCGAAACGTTCGTCCAGCTGCCCGTTCTGCAACAACAAGGGCTCGACGTGGACATTCCATGCAGGTCCTGCCCCGACCCAGCGCGACGCGCAGGAGGACAGTTCGCTCAACGGGATGAGCTGGACGTTGAACATCGTCTCGTCGTCGGGGTGCCAGGACTGGTTCAGTACCCGGGGGCCGTACCCCTGCTCGGCGGCCACCAGGGCCAGATCCCCCACGACGAAGGCCTGCAGCATCGTTTCCCCGTCCAGGAACCTGCCGGTCAGCCGCATCCGGGTCGTCGCCCCGTTCAGCATCGCGGCCATCACGTCGCCGATCTCGCTGAGTCGGCCGCCTTCCAGGACTCCGAGTTCCTGCAATTCGGCCAGTACCGGATCCTTGGCTCCTAGGCCCAAGCGTCCCAGCACCGAGTCCTCCAACTCCCCCATGCGCGCGATGGCGGCACCGGTCAGCCAGGTGCCTTCGCCGATCCACGACCCGGCTGCCTGGTAGAACGAATAGTCTTCCAGCACCTCACCCCGGGCACGACTGGCGACTTCATCCACGGATGCTTCCGGGGATCCACTCGATGATTCCTCCCCGGCCGGTTTTTCTTCGGTGTCGGCTGCTGGCTGCAGCACCGATACCGACCGGGCGATCGCCTCGAATTCCTCCGCGAAAAGGTGCCGGGTCTGCAGGGCTGTGGTGGTGCTGATCTGGATGGCCCATCCCTGGTGGATGACGAGGTAGTCGACACCGCTGACCGTGCGCCCCACCGGTGCACGATGCGTGTATTCGATGATCCGGCCGGAATGACCCAGCGCCTCTTCGGTGGAAGCCCCCGGGCGGAAGTCCCATTCGGAGACATCCACGATCCGACCCTCCGTCAGATCGGCGACGATCCCGGAGACGGCCAGCCGTCCGAAGTCCTGCACCGTGCCCGAGTACGGGTTCACTGTCACGACGACGTTGGGCGTGAATTCGCCCTGCACCGCCGGCATGCTGCCGAAGAGCTCTACTTCGGGACGTAGCTGCTGGCCGGTCCATGGGGCCGGGAGCTCGAAGGCCAGGATGCCTTGGTATCCCTCATACCGATCCGTGGTGTGTGCCTGCGTCATGCCCATCCTTTTCTTGCTGCCCTCGCGGGCACCTGCTCTCCCGGCCCCCAGAGAGGCGTTTCTTCCGTGCCGCCGCGAGCGACCCACTCCTTATGCCAACGCGGCGTCACGGCGGCCGGCCACCACCAGCGCATCCCGAACACGATGGGGACGAAAATCACCAGGAGCACCGTCCACAAGGTTTCGGCGTACTCCGCACGAGCCAAACTGGCGAAGACCGCCGGCCAGATGCACAGCACCGCCACCCCGCCCACGCCCAGATACATCGGATCGTAGTTTCTCTGCGTAAAGATGAAGGGACCGGGCTGCTTAACCGCCCAGGTCCGCCACCGTCCGCTCCAAGCCAACCCCCAGGCCGTGAGCAATGCCAGCCCGGGAAGGCCGAAAATCAAAACGGAAAGTAGAAAATCTTCCATGCTGTGAACCGTATCGCTCCCTAAGCTAGCCGAATGGGTTGAGTGATTTGAGGATCTTTTTCCCGGTTTCCTTCGCTGCTTCGCCGATGGATCCAATGTCACCGTGGCGGAGGTCGTTGATCGTCGATCCTATGGCATTGCCTACTTGGCCGCCGACCCAGCCACCGGCCAGTCCACCGACGAAACCTCCGACGGCTGCACCCACCCCTGGAATGGGGATGAGCGCCTGGCCCACTGCCGCCCCGACGCCACGTCCGACCGCAGTACCAACGATTGCCCCGGTTTCTTCTGCGGCAGTGACGACCGCAGCATCTTTTCGAGCTTCCTTTTGATGCTCAGCGTGGGTCATCTCCGGGTTGCGAAGCACACTATCGTTATAGCCTTCGCCGTAGGCCCCGACAAAGGTCATTCCGGCGCCGGCTACGGTAAGTAGCTTCCCTCCGGGGCCCTGGGTGAACTTATTGACCTTTTCCAGCGCCTTGGGCAGCTTGACGGGCCCGGTGCGCGTGTTGGGGTTACGTTCATGGCGTCCGGGGCCTCGAGTCAATTGCTTGGTCACCCGCACATGCGCCCCGTCCCTGATGGGCTTCACGTTCCATGGGTACTTCGCAGCCAGTGGCCCTCCGCCGACGGCGAGGGCCATCGGGTTGGCTGCATGTTTCGGGATGTAGTGATTCCCGGCGAGACGGGCATGCTTGGGGACGTAGCTCGGGTTTTTCCTACCGCCTCCGTCGGCGATGCGCTCCGCGTAAGACTTCGGAACTCCGAGTTTCTGCAGCCTCTTCTCCGTAATGCCGTACCGCTTCGGCTGGAACCCCTTCTTATGCTCATTCCTGTCTGAGTTGTAGACAAAGAACAGCTTTCCGTCCCTGTACTCGAAGGACGAAGCAGTGAGGCCGAGCACTGTGAGCGCGGTTACAGCATCCCCTCCGTACCCGGCTGCCTTGTTCGCATTCTTGAGGCCATCCCCGAATAGCGGGTTGAGCTCGGCGATCTTGGAAGCGCAGGTCGAGACCGCATCGTCATATAGCTCGGCAACGGCATTGACTTCCAGCTGAATATCACCAGTGGTGTCGAAATAATCGTCAGGGCGGGCCTCTTCCCTCATCTCGTTGTGACTCGCCGCACGCGATACGACTGCGTCATATCGTGCTTTGAGACCAGCGATCCTGGACGAGAAGTCCTCCAGCGCCTTGGCGGTGTCGTCGGTGACGGTGCCCACGGCATCGATTGGTGGGGACAACACCGTTGTCACCGCCGCGTAGACCTTGTCTTGATGCGGGGATTCGAAGACCGCTCCCAAACCAGACCAGTGGCTTTGGACATCGTCACGGATATCCCCGCAGTCCGTTCCGACCTTGCGCACGGCCTTGGCCTTGGAATCGATCGCAGCGGTATCGGGAAGCCTGTCAGGAAGCGGGGAAATGACAACGCTCATCAGGCACTGGCCTTGGTCTTCGGGGGAGCCGGGATCGAGTAGATCTCGGCCTCCGCGTCCGCAGCCATCTCCCAGTGGGCATCGGCGTAGGCCCCGATCGATGCCTTGGTGTTTCCGCAGATGGAATATCCCGCGTTCTTGCCGGATTCCAGCAGCTTGCCTAGAAATTCTCCGAGGAGCCCATCGAGTGCCTCCCCGATTTCCAAGTGGTCACAGGCCGTCGCCGCTTCGTTGAATGCCGTGTTCAGCTTCGTTTCCTGGCCTTCGAAGTCGTCCACCTCTCCCTGGGCCTTGTCCACAATGGAGTTCGCCGTCACGACGCTGACTTTCCACCCATCTCCTGCCACTGACTCGGCCTCCCCGTTCATGTAGTCATTTCCACTGTCCATCAGCCTATGACAGGCAGAATGAAGCCGCGATGGGGAGAACTCCCCATCGCGGCTTTACTCTGCGGGCGCGCCGAGCGCCACCAGGTGTTACTTACCGGCGGAGATACGCTCTGCCGCGGTCGGGTCGGAGTCGTTGAGGAACGTTCCGATCCGGTCGACTTCCTCGGCTTCGCCGATCGCTGCCGCGGCCCGCTGGAGGGCATACAGCGAGCGCAGGAAGCCGCGGTTGGGTTCGTGCGAGTACGGCACGGGACCCTGACCACGCCAACCGGCCTGGCGCAGCGCGTCGAGTCCTCGGTGGTAGCCCACCCGCGCGTAGGCATAGGACTCGACGGTGCGGCCGTCGTCGTAGGCCTCGTCGGCGAGCATCGCCCATGGCAGTGATGACGCGGGGAACCTGGCCGCCAGGTCCACGGCTTCGTCGCCGGCTTCGAGACGCGCGTTGACGTCCTCGTCCGGGGCCAGGAGGGTCTCCGGGATGGCCAGGAGGTTGCGTCCGAGTGCTTCGCTCATATTATTTCAGGCTCTTTCCGGCGGAACCGAGCTGGCGGGCCGCCTCAACGATGCGTTCGGCCATGGAGGTCTCCGCGGCCGCACCCCAGACACGGGGGTCGTAGACCTTCTTGTTTCCGACTTCGCCGTCGATCTTCAGGACGCCGTCGTAGTTGGAGAGCATGTGCCCGGCGACCGGGCGGGTGAAGGCGTACTGGGTATCGGTGTCGATGTTCATCTTGATGACGCCATAGGAGACCGCGTCGGAGATCTCCTGCTCGGAGGATCCCGAACCACCGTGGAAGACCAGGTCGAAGGGCTTGTCCTGGCCGAGCTTGGTGCCGATCTCGGCCTGGATGTCCTTGAGGATCTCCGGACGCAGCTTCACTCCACCGGGCTTGTAGACCCCGTGGACGTTGCCGAAGGTCAGCGCGGTGATGTAGCGGCCGTGTTCGCCGGTACCCAGCGCCTCGACGGTGGCCAGCGCGTCCTCGACCGTGGTGTAGAGCTTTTCGTTGATCGCGTTCTCCACGCCGTCCTCTTCACCACCGACGGTGCCGATCTCGACCTCGAGGATCTGTTTGGCAGCGGCGGAGCGCGGCAGTAGTTCCTTGGCGATGCGGAGGTTCTCCTCCAGTGTTTCGGCCGAGCCGTCCCACATATGCGAGTTGAAGATCGGGTCACGGCCGGCCTTGACCTCCGCCTCGGAAGCGGCCAGCAGCGGCAGCACGAATCCGTCGAGCTTGTCTGCCGGGCAGTGGTCCGTGTGCAGGGCGATGTTCACGCCGTAGCTTTTGGCCACTTCCTTGGCGAAGGCGGCGAAGCCCAGGGAGCCCACCACCATGTCCTTGATCGAGGATCCCGACCAGTAGGCGGCGCCACCGGTCGAGACCTGGATGATCCCGTCGGACTCGGCT
The DNA here is from genome assembly GCF_052379645.1 of Arthrobacter sp. 179. Taxonomy (NCBI): domain Bacteria; kingdom Bacillati; phylum Actinomycetota; class Actinomycetes; order Micrococcales; family Micrococcaceae; genus Arthrobacter; species Arthrobacter sp. 179. The sequence goes on from NZ_JBQSYU010000032.1 coordinate 22,695, forward strand.
TCAGCGAATCCGCGGATGGCGGCATTCAGCGTCTGCGAGGACGTCACGTTGACGGCGGGGAAAGCGTAGGAACCGGCTTTCGCCGCGTCGATCATGGCGTTGTATTTGTCCGGGGTTGCAAGGGGCATGCTGACTCCTTATGAGTTGGGCTGGGAGTAGACATCGTTGGCTAGGTCCATCCTACCGACATGCGATCAAAGCCACACCAGCGTGTGACGGGCTCAGAGACGCCAGCAGCTGGACAGCTGGCGTTTTCCGTCGAATCGGCTCTTCAGGAAGTGCAGGGCACGCGGCACGGCGGCAATATAGCCACCGATATGTGCCGGGCCGGCCGTCGCTTCCCAGGAGACGTTGACCCCCTGGGCGCACCAACGCTTCGCTAGGTCCCGTCCCGTGGCATAGGGAATGACGTCATCGAGCAAACTGTGGGACAGCAAGACCGGGACCTCCGGCTTGCGGCCCACCCCGATTTCTTGTTCCTTCAGCGCGGCCTTGAAGCGGGGTTCGTCCGCCACATCACTGAGCTTCTTGCCACTCTTGGTCAATTTCGCCGTATCGACGAAGGCATGGCTTCCAATGGCTTCGATCGTGCATTCGCTCCGGGCAGCGTTGATTTCCTTCATGCCCTCGGCGTTCAGGTACGACGCGGGCGCCAAGCCGTTGGAGGTGCCCACTCCATCGATCGCGAACAGCAGGAAGGCCGTGTAGAGGCCGGAATCCAAGCTGTCGGCCACCTCGCTCAGATCGGCGGGGACGGCGCCGGCGAAGGCACCCCGGAGCTTCATGTCCGGCGCGTATTCGGGGGCCAGCTCTGCTGCCGCCGCACTGGCACCTCCACCTTGGGAGTAGCCCACCAAGGCCACAGGGTTCCCTGCATCAAGACCATCCACGCCCAACCCCTGGGCCGCACGCACCCCGTCGAGTAGTGCATGGCCTTGCGAGGCCCGTGCCATGAAGGTGTGGGATCCGGGGGTTCCCAGCCCCTCGTAGTCGGTGATGGCCAGGGCGTAGCCGGATTCCAGCAACGCAGCCATCATCGGCCCCTCGTATTCCTGCCCCACCCCCATCTGGCGGGACGGCGCACACTTATCGGCCAAGCCCTGGGTGCCCACGGCGTAACCGATCACCGGACGCTCACCGGAGCCGGCCCACTTCTTCTTCGGCACCAGCACGGTCCCGGTCACCGCCATGGCATCCCCGTGGCTGTCGGTGGATTTGTACATCATCCGCGTCACGGTCGCGTTCGGGCGGATGAGCTTGACCGGGTCCAGGAAGAAGTCGGCAGGTTCGCTGCGCACCACCGCTCCGTCGGCTTCCGGCAGGGTCGCCGGTGGGGTGTAGAAATCCGGGTCCACGCTGTTCGAAAGCTGCTCCAGCTTCTCCTGACGCTGCACGTCTCCGGGATCGGCGGCGTCGGTCTTCTCGATGGAGGCCGGGTCCGAGGGAGCGGACGTCGCCGCGGCTGCCGGGCCGAGCCCTGCGAACAACAGGGACGAGGCGGCAACACAGGAGAAGAGCACGCGGAGTCGACTTGACTGGGACACGGGGGGCTTTCGGACAGGGGACATATTCGCTCCTTGTGACGGATGGCCATGGATCGGTACGCAAAATGACAAAGCAATGACCTGATTCGTACATTACTGATGAGTAACTAGTGACTCAGTTCACACCCTAGAGCGCCGGTTGTCGGAATGGAAGACCCGTGTCCTCCCGGATTTCAACTTCCCGTCGCCGCCGGTTCATCCGGCGCTGACACGGTGAAGGCGATTCCAGCTCCCGCTCCGAAAGGTTCACGATGACTCCCGGCAACCGGACCCTCCTGCCCATGCTCGGCCACACGCGCGGCAAGCGCAGCCCGGTCACCTGCGCCCTGAAATGCGACAACGCCTGCTCCAAGGCCGTCTGCAACACCTCCTCGAACGACTATTTCCGCGATATCGTCTCGGCCCAAATGACGCGTCGCTCGGCGTTGGGACTCGGGGCCGCCGGAGCCCTCAGCGCAGCCGTCGTGGCCTTCGGCGGGGCCGATACGGCCGTTGCCGGGCCGGTGCCCACCGGCCGCCCGGCCCGGCACGGACGACTGGACTTCACCCCCATCAAACCGGTCGACGCCGCCATCGACGTGTTCGATGTCCCCGAAGGCTTCGAATGGACGCCGATCATCCGCTGGGGAGATCCCCTGTTCCGCCACACACCGGACTTCGACTTCGATGATCAGAGCCCCAAGGCACAGGCCCAGCAGTTCGGCTACAACAACGACTACACCGACATCCTCCGCTCGAAGAACGGCAAGAAGGCCGTCCTGGTGTGCAACCACGAATACGTCAATCCGGGAATCATGTTCCCGGCGGCCCCGGGCACCACGGCCGAGGAGCGCCGCCGCCGCAACATCTTCCGTCAGGCGGTGGGCCTGAGCGTGGTGGAACTGGAACGCAGGACGAAGGGGACGCCCTGGGAATACATCCGGGGCGGGCGACGCAACCGCAGGATCACCCTGGACACCGAATTCGAGCTGACCGGACCGGTCGCCGGTTCGGAACTGGTGAAGACCCGGCGCGATCAGCGCGGCCGCTTCGTCGAAGGCACGCTAGGCAACTGCTCGGGCGGGACCACCCCGTGGGGCACCATCCTGTCCGGGGAGGAGAACTTCAATGGCTTCTTCCGCACGAACGGGACCTCGGCCGAGGACAAGCGGTACGGGCTCGAGAACAAGGCCACCTCCATGGGTTGGGAGCAGGAAGACCCACGTTTCGACGCCCGCGCCGAACGCTTCGCCAACGAGCCGAACCGTTTTGGATACATCGTGGAGATCGACCCCGAGGACCCCGATTCGACGCCGCGCAAACATACCAGCATGGGCCGGTTCAAACACGAGGGCGCCAACGTCATCGTTGCCGACAACGGGCACGTCGTGGCCTATATGGGGGACGACGAACGCTTCGACTACCTCTATAAGTTCGTGTCCAAACGCAAATACCGCAAGAACAACCGCCGCCACAACATGACCTTGCTGACCGAGGGCGACCTCTACGTGGCCCGCTTCACCGGCACGTCCGACGACGAGATCGACGGCTCCGGGGACGTCCCCTCCGATGGCGGATTCGACGGGACAGGTCGCTGGCTGCCGCTGGTCAAGGACGGTACGAGCCACGTTTCGGGCATGAGTGTGGAGCAGGTCCTGGTCCACACCCGGCTGGCCGCCGACAAGGTCGGGCCCACCAAGATGGACCGGTGCGAGGACGTGGAGCCGAGCCTGAAGAGCGGCAAGATCTACGTCGCGTGCACCAACAACTCCCAGCGTGGCACCTCAGGCCAGCAGAAGGCCGATGAGGTCAACCCGCGCACCGAAAACCGGGACGGGCATATCGTGGAGATCACCGAACACCGGGGCGGGCACACCGGGGACCGGTTCACCTGGGACCTGCTGATGCTGTGTGGCGATCCGGCGCAGGGGGATGCGACCTACTTCAGCGGCTTCCCCGCCGAGAAGGTCAGTCCGATCTCCTGCCCGGACAACGTGGCCTTCGATTCCCACGGAAACCTCTGGATCTCCACCGACGGCGCCCCCAGCGGCATCGGCTACAACGACGGCCTGTTCAAGGTCACCGTGGAGGGCAGGGACCGCGGGAAGGTCGAACAGTTCCTCTCGGTCCCCCGCGATGGAGAAACCTGCGGGCCGGTCATCCACGACGAGGAGTCGATGGTCTTCGTGGCGGTCCAGCACCCGGGCGAGGACGGTTCCTTCACGGACCTGCGCTCGCGTTTCCCGGACTACGTCCCTTCGGAGGCCCGCCCGGGCCCCGGTGAGGTCAGGGCACCACGCCCCTCGGTCGTCCAGGTGTACCGGCCGTAGTTCTGCGACGGCGGCGCCCCGCGGCGATGGCCACCACGGTGATCGCCGCGACCGCGCCGAGCTGCTGCGCCGTCCCCAGGCCCACCCCCACGGGGACGGTGCCCAGGCATCCGGCCGCCGCAATCAACCGCACCCGGGCGGGCCCGATCTGCAACGCCCAACGGAAAAGCCCCGTCGCGCCCAGGTACACCGCCACCCCGCCGCCGACGAGCCACGCCGACACCACGGGGGCCGGGGACGACAGCTGACCCAGATCAAGTCTGATGCCGGCCGCGACACCGATGATTCCGATGATTCCGATGATCATCAGCAGATGCGAGATGTCATAGCCGATCCGGGCCATCCACGACTGCCGCGGCCCGGACGCCGCGGCGAAGTGCTTTGCCGCGAGGTCGTCATCACCGACGAAGTAGGCCCACCACATGGCCGCGATGGCGGCCACCCCGAGCAGCCCCCCGGTGATGAGCGGGATATCGAGGGCCTGTGTCTGGGCCGCGAGTGCGACGGAGATAATCGACTCCCCCAGCACGATGATGATCATCAGCCCATGCCGTTCGGCGAAATTCCCGGGTCGGACCGCCAGACGGTGGCCGGAGGGTCGCAGATGGGAGGAGGCGAACAGGAGCGCCGCACCGCCGAACAGGATCCAGTCCCCCGCCCCGGTCACCCATCCTGCGGCGAGGACCATCAATGCGCCGGTGAGATTGACCGGCGCCACGAGTCTGATGGAGACGTCCTCCCGCGGGCCCTGCAACCACAAGAACCCCGCCAGATGCACCAGGGTCAGCAACAGGAAACCAATCCCCAACACGATGCCCGCCTCGCCAAAGGCCTGGGGTATCGCCTGTGAACAGACGAACAACGCGGCCATTCCGGCCAGGACGATCAGCCGTTGCAGGGTGCCCTCGGTCCCCATCGCGTTGGTCAACCAGGCGAATCCGCCATACATCCAAAACAGGATCGCCAGGATCAGGATCGCCTGGGCGATTCCTGCCGGGTCAGGGTGCAGGTCGATCACCTGCGTCACCTGGGTGACGGTGAAGACGAAGACCAGATCGAAGAAAAGTTCCAGGGTCGAGACATTCCCCGTCTCTGGAGCGGTCCCGGCCGGTACGGACATCGTCCACCTCCCTGGTGGGGCACGACCTCTCTCAGGTCAAGAATCCCACCGGAAGCGGCGCAGCGATACCT
>NZ_JBQSYU010000033.1:0-24184 GCF_052379645.1 Arthrobacter sp. 179
CCGTCCATCCAGCGCGACCGGAGCCCGCCCCTGCGAAGGACCGCGGCGCGCCCCGGGCGTCGGCCCGACTGCCAGTTGCCTCCTACGGTCCGCACAGCCGGCTCCCAGCCGGCGCTCCTAGGCTGGGGAGTACCTCAAGATGGTGCGAGTGATGAAAAGGCCCTTGGAAACCAGGCTGGGTTTCCAAGGGCCTACTCATGTCCCGGACCGGCCCCAGGCCGCGCCGCGGGCCCACCCGGCGGCTACCACGAGCCAACCGGCCCGCTGTCCTCCAGCCGCAGTTCGTCGGCCGCGGCACGGACCCTCAGCAGGCGGGCGAACGGGCCATCGGCCGACCGCAAGTCGGCAGGGCTCCCCCGTTCGACGATTCGCCCCGCATCCAGCACCACCAGCTGATCGGCCCGCTCCACCGTGGAGAGCCGGTGCGCGATCGTCACCGTGGTCCGTCCCTCCGAAAGCCGGTCCAGGGCGGCCTGGACCTGGGCCTCGGTCGTGTTGTCCAAGGCCGAGGTGGCTTCGTCCAGGACCAGGATCCGCGGATTGCGCAGGATGGTCCGGGCAATCGCCAGACGCTGCTGCTCCCCGCCGGAGAACCGGTGTCCCCGAGCCCCGACGATCGTCTCCAGCCCGACCGGCAACGCGGCGATCAACTCATCGATCCGCGCTGCCTCGAGGGCCGCCCACAACTGCTCGTCGGTGGCTTCGGGGGCCGCCAGGCGAAGGTTCTCCCGGATGGAGGCGTGGATCAGATAGGACTCCTGGGAGACGACCCCGACGATCCGGGCCAGGTCGGCGGGGGCCAGGTCCTTCACGTCGACCCCGTCGATGGTGATGCGCCCCGCGCTCGCCTCGTGCAACCGCGGGACGAGGGCCCCGAGGGTCGTTTTCCCCGACCCCGTCGCCCCGACGATCGCCGTCGCGGTCCCCGCGGGCACCACCAGATCGATATCGGCCAGGGCCCGGGATTCGCCGTCGTACGAGAACCCCACGCCTTCGAAGCGCAGTTCCCCGCGGACGGTGTCGGAGTCGATCCGCACGGGGTGATCGGGGGCGGTGATCTCCGGGACCAGGTCGAGGTATTCGAAGATCCTGCTGAAGAGTGCCATCGCCGTGACCCATTGGACCCCGACGTTCAGCAGTCCCATGATCGGGCGGAAGATGGTCGACTGCAGTGCGGTGAAGGCGACGATGGTGCCGATGGTCATCCCGCCGGTGGCGGCCGGGAAGCCGCCGGCGAGGTAGATGGCCGCGGGGATGGCCGCGAAGACGATCTGCATGGTGGCCATCCGCCAGCGTCCGGCCAGTTGCGAGCGCAGTTCGAGCCCGATGAGCCGGTGCGAGCTGGCGGTGAAGTCCGCGGCGTCGCGTTCGGTGGTGCCCAGCGTCTTGGCCAGGCGCACCCCGGATACCGAGAGGCCCTGTTCGACCTGGGTGTAGAGGTTCGCCAACTCCGCCTGGCGGTCCGCGGTGATATCGCGTCGCAGCAGGGCGACCCGGCGGCTCAGGAAGACCGCCGGCGGGATGACGATGAGCGAGAGGATGCTGAGCATCGGGGACAGGGCGACCATGGCGATGGCCGTGGCGACGGCGGTGGTCAGGTTCGTGGCGATGGATGTTGCCGTGGTGGTCACCACCGATTGCATTCCGGCGATGTCGCTGGTGAGCCGCGACTGGATTTCTCCCCCGCGGGTCCGGGTGAAGAAGGCCAGGGACTGGGCCTGGAGGTGGGTGAACATGCCGGTGCGCAGGGTGTGCATGACCCGTTGGCCCATGTCGGTGGCCATCCAGGTCTGCACGACGCCGATCAGGGCGGTGATCGCCGCGATGACGACCATGGCCCCGGCCAGCCAGGCCAGCAGCGGGACGTTTCCGTCGAGGATGGCGTCATCGATGATGCCGCGGATCAGGAACGGTTGGGCCAGGCCGGCCACCGACGCCACGCTGATGAGCAGCATCAACACGGTGATCATCTTCCGGTGCGGGGCGAAGAGCCCGGCGACCCGGCGCAGGCTCACCGGATGGCGGGCGAGCTGGTTGCGGTCATCGGCGCTGATCCTGCCGGGGCCCCCACGGCGGGGGGAGGGTGGTTCTGGAGTCCGTGCCGGTTTCATCGGCAGCACCTCCTGGGTTGAAGAAGTCGCCCGGGATGCCCGGCAACTATGCAGAGGTTACCTCATTATGTGGGAGGATCGCAAATGGGTACACTGAGGGCATGACCGCTGATGCGCCCCCCGGCCTGACCGAAGATCCCGATCTCGGCGACCTCTTCCACGCTGCCTTCCGGGGGCTCCGTCGCCGCTGGACGCACGAATTGGCCCCCTTTGAATTGACCCCGCACCAATGGCGGGCGCTGAATACGCTGGCTCGCGGGTGTGGACCCTGCCCGCCCGAGGTCCGGGGGGCGGGGGGCGGCCCGGAGGCCGGGCTGCGGCTGAAGGCACTGGCCGATCTGCTGCGGATCGCCCCGCGGTCGGCGACCGAAGTCATCGACCAGCTCGAAACCAAGGAGCTGGTGGAACGGGCGCCGGACCCGCTGGACCGCCGGGCCGTACTGGTCCGCCTCACCGCCGACGGGCAGGAACTGCGCTCCAGGATCCACCAATCGCGTCGCAGGCAGTCCACCGAATACTTCGGCCGGCTCGATTCCGGCGAGCGCGATGAGTTGGCCCGCCTGCTGGGCGTCCTGGCCGGGGACGAACCGGTGGCCCAGCACCGCTAGGGCGGACCCCGGCGGCGTCCACCGGCCCGGTGCCGCCGGTCAGTGCTGGTGGGGGACTTCCCCGATCGCATGCAGGGCGATGGTGGAGTGCGCGAAGGCGCCGCCGGCCCGCATTTCTGCGGCCACCCAGATGGCTTCCATGATCTGCTCGGCCGTGGCGCCCTTGCGCTTGGCGAGTTTGCTGTGGCCTTCGATGCAATAGGGGCATTGCGTGACATGGGCGACGGCGACGGCGATCAGTTGTTTGGTCTGCTCGTCCAGGGCGCCCTCGGCGAAGACCGCCTTGCTGAAGTCCTCGAAGGCCTGCGTGGCGTCCGGGGTCAGTTCCTTGCGACGTTTGGCCACCGCAGGGGTGGCCTTGGGGAAGAGATCGTCTGACATGGTGGGGTCCTCTCCTAGGGTGCGGCTGGCGCCGACACCTCCGCACCCGTTGCGCACGGGGATGACCACCAACCGGCTCCGGGCTCCACTGCTCCGCGGGGCCCTCTTTCACTGTAGGCAGGTGGCACGGATAAAGTCACTGCCCCGGTGCCGGGTAGGTCACCACGCCGTCGTCGTGCACCCTCGGCTCGGCTCCCCACCGGCCGAGTTCATGCTCGGTCGGCTTCGCGGTATTGGATAGGTGCACCACCGTCCACCCCCGGGCGGCGAGCACGTTGGCGATGAGCAGCCGGTGGCAACGCCAGGGCATCGGCTCCCCGCACAGCACCACGACCCGCCGGTCCCGGGCCCACCGCATCAGCCGCTCCAGGCCCGTGGCGAACTCCTCGGTGAGCGTATGGTCCGCATAGTTCTTGAAGCTGGCGTTCTGCCACCCGGCGTTGACCCTCGGGTCGATGCCATGCTGCCGCGGCCTACGGCCTCCCAGTTCGGGCACATGGTGGTATTCGATGCCGATGTCGGCCAACCAGGCAGGCATCTGATCCGCATCGAATTGTGGGCTCCGCCGCGATCCGGGCATCTTGCGCACATCGGCCAGCAATTCGATCCCGGCCGATTCCAACGTCTCGGCCACGACCTCCGGCGGACAGGTCCAATGCCCCAGGGTCCAGATGGTCCCCGCCGCGTTGCCGTTGGATGGTTCCGCTGCCATGCCTGCCCGCCCTTCGCCTGGATGCTCCCCTCCTTCAGGATGCACCACAGCACGGGCGGTTGTCGCCCCGGGATCGCCTGCGGGATCGAGGGGCAGGTCCTGCCCGGGCCCTAGACTGGGGCCGTCCATGTGAGCCGACCAGCAGGAGGAGCCCATGCCGCGCACCAGGTCCTGGAGCACCACCGATATCGGCGATCTCACCGGCACGACGGCGGTGGTCACCGGCGCGAACAACGGCCTGGGGCTCGCCACCACCCGGGAGCTGCTCCTGCATGGCGCCCACGTCGTGATGGCGTGCCGGGATCCGGGCAAGGGGCGGGCTGCCGCCGACCGGCTGAGACCGGAGCTGCTGGCCTCCGTCGGCGAGCTGCGCACGGAAGTCATCCAGCTTGATCTGTCGATCCTTTCCACGGTCCACTCATTCGCCCGGACGGTGCTGACCACCCACGAGCGGTTGGATCTGCTGGTCAACAACGCCGGCATCATGATGACCCCGTATGGGCTGACCGCCGAGGGGTACGAACTGCAATTCGGCACGAACCACCTGGGCCATTTCGCCTTGACCGGCCTGCTGCTGGATCTCCTGGCGGCGGTGCCAGGCTCCCGGGTCGTGTCGCTGTCCAGCCTGGCCCACCGGGGCGGGCGCATGGATTTCGACGATCCCCTGTTCGAAGAGGGTGGCTACACCCCCGTGGCCGCCTATAACCGCTCGAAGCTGGCCAACCTGCTGTTCACCGACGAGTTGGATCGGCGTTTGCGGGCCGCCGGCCAGGAAACGATCGCCGTCGCCGCCCATCCGGGAGTGGTGGGCACCGACCTCTTCGGCCATGTCTTCGACCGGCCCTCCCTGCGTCCGGCCCGGGCCCTGTTCAACGCCGTGATGCCCCGACCGGCCCAGGGGGCCCGGCCGACGTTGCGTGCGGCCTCCGATCCGAGCGCCCGCGGCGGGGAATATTACGGTCCAGGCGGTCCCGGGGAGTGGCGCGGGGCGCCCCGCCTCGCGCAGCGGGCGGAGGCGGCCCGGGATCCGGCGGCCGCCGGCCGGCTGTGGGAGCTTTCCGAGGAACTGACGCAGGTCAGGTACCTGGACGCACCGTCCCGGCCCTGATTCCCAGGGGCTGGTTCCCCGGCGGGGGCTGATCAGATGAGCGGCAGCGTCAGGCCCAGCTCCACCACACCGGGGCGGTCGGGAACCTCTTGGTGTTCCCCGGTTTCCAGGAACCCCTGGCGCCGGTAGAACTCGTGGCCGCCATGATTCCCTGCGACCACCCACAGATCCAATCGTCCGGCATCGGCCCGGCGGGCCCAGCCGGCAGCGGCGGCGACCAGTTCCCGGCCGACGTGCAGTCCGCGCACCGCCGGATCAACCCACATGCCGATGAGTTCACAGCCTCCGGTCCCCGGCCGCAGGACCGTTCCCGCGAGTCCGTCAGCCAGCTGCGTGGCGAGGCCGGTCGAGAGCGGGGACCAGGCCAGGAACCAGTTGCTTTGTTCCGCCCGTTCACGCCAGCGCTCCTCACCGAAAGCGGACTCGCGTTCCCACGTGGAGCTGAAGAGCGACGGCGCGTCCGCCAGTGCCCGGAGCCGCACCGCACGCAGCGCCTGCCAATCCTCGGTCATGGCCCGGCGGACCTGGGTGTGCATCATTCCCATATTTTCCCACGGCGGAAGTCAATCCCGTCCTGCGTGACGAGCCACGACGCGGATCAATCCCTAGGCTTCGGCCCGGCCCGCACGCCAATACCCCATGAAGGAGACCTGCTTGCGGTCGATTCCAACCTCACGGACCAGATAACGACGCAACGATTTGATGACCCCCGCCTCGCCGGCGAGCCAGGCGTAGAAGGGTTGGCCGGCTCCGGCCGTCGTCTCCCACAGGATGCCCTCGTCGACATCCACGTCCTCCAACTCGTCACCCGGGTCCACGGCACCGGCCCCCGGGAGCGCGATCGCCGAACGCACGGCCGTCTCCAGCAACGTGCCCGGGGCCTGCATGCCGCGCGGAAGCCACTGCACGGCAACCCCTGAACGGGTGAAGGAACCCTGGATGTCCTCGACGGACGGGACCTCGATGAAGGCGTCCCCGGTGATCCCCGGGGGCAGTGATTCCAGGATCGAACAGATCGCCGGGGCCGCCGTCTCGTCGCCGGCCAGCAGGATCCGTCGCGCCTTGCCGGGCCGGAATTCGATACCCCCGTAGTCGGGCCCGCAGAGCGCCCGATTGGGTCCCAGGATGATGACGTCGTCGCCGATGGCGGCCTCCGCCGCCCAGACGGAGGCCGGCCCGCCGACCAGGACGCCGTTTTCCCGGTGCACGTGCAACACGAAGTCCAGATCGAGTTCCGGGGTCGGCCCCGCGTTGCCGGGATGGCCTGCAGGGCGGAAGGAACGCACCGTATAGGTGCGCATGGATCCGCGCTCGGCGGGGTCCCGGGCCAGCCAGGTCCGGTACCAGCCGGCCGAATCCTCCGGGGTGATCCGGCCCCCGGGGGCCAGATCGGCGAAGAGCGTGCGCAGGCGGGCCACGGATTCCTCGCCCGCCGGCGGCACCAGGACCTTGATCCGCAGGTCCAGTGGATGCCCGCCGGTACCGAAGTGTTCGAGTTCCGGCCCGGCCAGGGTCAGGCGGCGGAACCCGGGCCCGAGCTCCTGGACGTCGACGACCTCCAGGCTGAACGCCAGCGTCGGGCAGACGTCCACGGCGGGGCGGGCCACGGTGGGGACGACCACGGATTCCAGGGGAGTCTCCGGCCTCGGGCGTGGTCCGGCAGGCTGCCTGGTGGGCGGTGGCCCGGCTCGGCCGGTGTCGGGGCGGCGGAACCGGTGGCGTCCGATCGGCACCATCAGGGGCGTTCCGGCCACCGGGTCGGGAATCACCCGGGCCCGGAGTCCGAAGACCTCGTGGACCAGTTCGGTCGTGAGGATCTCCGAAGGGCGCCCGGCGGCGATGATGCGTCCTGCCACCAGTGCGAGCATCCGGTCCGCGTAGCGGGCCGCCAGGCCGAGGTCGTGCAGGACCATGACCACGGTCGTCCCGCACCGGCGGTTCACCTCGGCGATGGCGTCGAGGACCTCGAGCTGCCCGGCGATATCGAGATGCGCCGTCGGCTCGTCCAGCAGCAACACCTCCGATCCGCGGGCCAGCACGTCGGAGATCCGTGCCCGTGCGGCGCTGGCTTCATGGCCCCCGGGGGTCTCCGGCAGCAGGGACAGGATGCTGGCAAGGTCATCGACCGGGTGGTCGTGCAGCTCGGTCGAACCGATCCTCACGGTTCCGGAATCCGGTTCCTGCGCTCCGGCCAGTCCGCGCAGCAGCGTGGATTTGCCGGCGCCGTTGGGGCCGATGACCACGGTGATCTCCCCGACCGGGATCTCCACGCTCAGGTCGGTGAGCATGGCGCCGGAAGGGTGGGACAAGGACAGGTTCTCTGCCGTCAGGCTCTGCATGTGTTCCTTGGGTTGAAGGGGGTTCCCACGAGGTCGTGGCGGGGGAAACGTCGTCTCGGCTGCCCTAGACTGTCGGCATGCCACAGCCGACGCCTTCCCCCATCCAGCACGTGAGCTCCTGCGCCGATCTGATCACGGCACCGAATCCCGGTCCGATGACGTTGGAGGGCACCAATTCCTATCTCCTGCATGCCGCAGGAGCCGGGACCGGCCCGGTGGTGGTCGTGGACCCGGGGCCCGCCGACGAGGACCATCTGCAGGCCCTGGCCGCTGCCGGACGCGTCGAGCTGGTGCTGATCACCCACCGCCACCCCGACCACACCGAGGGCATCGACCGCCTGCACGAACTGACCGGGGCCCCGGTGCGGGCGGCCCTGGCCGACCATTGTCGGCAGGCCCCGGTCCTGGGCGATGGGGAAGTGATCACCGCGGCGGGGATCAGGGTCCAGGTCGTGGCCACCCCCGGGCATACCTCCGATTCGCTGTGCTTCCTGCTGCCCGACGACGGACCCCACGGTTCGGTCCTGACCGGCGACACCATCCTGGGGCGTGGGACGACCATCCTGGACTTCCCCGACGGAACGCTCGGTGACTACCTGGCCAGCCTCGATGTCCTGTCCGGATTCGGCTCGGCGCTCATGCTTCCGGCCCACGGCCCCACGCATCCGCAGCTGGGTACCGTCATCGAGCAGTACACGGCCCATCGGCTCCAACGTCTCGAGCAGGTCCGTGACGCCGTGGCCCGGCTGGCCGCCGCTGATCCCTCCGGCCGGCCGGGGACGGCCGAGGTCACGGATCTGGTCTATGCCGACATCGATCCCGCGGTGCGCGGGGCCGCAGAGCATTCGGTCAAGGCCCAGCTGCACTACTTGTCCGGGACCACCCCGGCCCCCTAGGCCCCTACCCACCGGCACGTGGCTCAGTTCCCCGGCAAGACGGGGTCCTGCCCCTGAAGCAGCGTGAATCCACGATGGTCTCCCTGACGATCCTTATCCGGGACACCCCCGGAAAATCCTGATGTAGTTAGGCTAGCCTTGGTGGTCGGTATTACACAAAGTTCTAGTGCCCTATTGTGCTCCGGTGACGATTTCGCCTCACCCGCGCAGCCTCCTTGGACTGAATCGCACGCCCCGCTACAGTCAAGGCATGGCCAGTCCCACACAGCACCCCGAGACGCACTACTCCGCCCAGCCGACCGTGACCGCGCTCATCACCGGAGCCACCTCGGGACTCGGCGCCGAGTTCGCCCGGCAACTGGCGGCCCAGGGGTACTCCCTGGTCCTCGTGGCCCGTGACCAGCAACGACTGGATGCCACCGCCGAGAGCCTCAGCGCCCGCTACGCCGTCCAGGTGCAGACGATCAGCGCCGACCTCGTCACCGAGGCCGGCGTCCAGCAGGTCGCCAACCGGCTGGCCGACTCCACCAATCCGGTGACCACCCTGGTGAACAATGCCGGATACGGAATGGCCGGGAACTTCGCCGACAACGACCTGGCCGAGGAGCTGGCCCATGTCGGCATCCACGTGCGCACCCCGTTGATCCTCTCCCACGCCGCCCTGCGGGCCATGGCGAAGATCGGGGGCGGGCGGATCATCAACGTCGCTTCCGTCGCCGCCTTCACTCCTCGCGGCACCTACTCGGCGTCCAAGGCGTTCCTGGTGAACTTCAGTCGGTGGGCCAATGTCTTCTACCACGACCGCGGAATCTCGGTCACCGCCATCTGCCCCGGATTCGTGCACACCGAATTCCATGACCGGATGAAGATCGACAAGAAATCCATCCCCTCCTGGTCGTGGCTGGAACCCGAAGAGGTGGTGCGCAGCGGGCTGACGGACGCCATGGCCGGCCGTTCGGTGTCCATCCCCAGCACCAAGTACAAGATCATCACCTTCCTGGCACGGGTCGCCCCGGATGCCCTCGTGGCCCGTCTGGCCCAACGCGGCCGCTGAGCCGACACGTCACCACCGGTACGACGGCAAGCTGGCCGGGACACCGTGATGACGGTGTCCCGGCCAGCGGATTGCAGGTCCTACCGTGGATTAGTACCCGAGCGAATACAGGGTCTGCCCTGCATCGACCAGGCCGGCCCCACAGCCACCCGAGCAGCCGCCGGGCATGGCGCGCGTCCCCGCCTTGAGCGAGGATTCCACGGATGACGGGCTCATGTTGGGACTGTTGGCGCGCATCAGCGCCACCACACCGGCAACATGCGGGGCAGCCATCGAGGTGCCCTGGAACTCGGCGTAGGCTTCACCGCGCGGGGTCGTCCGTCCGGAGTTGATCGTGGACAGGATTCCCCCACCACGGCTTGAGGTGTCGCCACCGGGGGCGGTGACGTCCACGGACGAACCGTAGTTGGAGTAGAAGGCCCGCGAGCCGGACTTGTTGCTGGCCGCGACGGTGATCACGTTGTTGCAGTTCGCCGGCCGGGAGTTGGCGGCATTCTGCGATTCATTGCCGGCGGCCACCACGACGGACGTCCCCCGGGAAACGGCCGAGTTGATGGCGTTCTGGTAGGTGTAGCCGCATGCTCCGCCACCACCGAGGGACATGTTGATCACATCAGCCGGGTTGGGGTTGGACGGAATGCCCGAGACGTTCCCACCCGAGGCCCAGACGATCGCGTCGGAGATATCCGAGAGCGAGCCACCGCATTTGGCCAGCACCCGCACCGGGACGATCTTGGAGGTGGGGGCGACCCCGGCGACTCCCTTGCCGTTGTTCGTCACCGCGGCGACGGTGCCGGCGACGTGCGTGCCGTGCCAGGAGGAGTTGCTGCCGTTGGCCGAACCACATTCACCGGGGTTGACCCAGTCGCCCTCGTCGGCGGGGTTGGAGTCGCGGCCGTTTCCGTCGCGGGCCGCGGAGGCATTGGAGACGAAATCGTAGCCGGGCAGGATGTTCGCGTTCAGGTCGGAGTGGCTGGTGATGCCGGTATCCAGGACCGCGACCACGGCCCCGCTGCCGGTGGAGTAGTTCCACGCGGATGGCGTGCGCATGCCGTTGGACCCGTGGAAGTCCCACTGTTGCCCGTAGTGGGTGTCGTTGGGGGTCGCCGCGATCGTCATCATGGCATCCGGTTCAATGGAGTCGATGGTCCCGGTCTTGGCCGCGTCGAGCATGAACTGCTTCGCCTCGGCGGTGGAGAGTTTCTCGTTCGTCTGCAACACGTGGCCGCCGGTGGCGGTGGGGCGCAGTTCATTCACTGAGACGCCGGCTTCCTTGGCGGCGGGGCCCATGGAGTTCACGCGGGCCTGCTTCGTCGCGGAACTCGCCGAGTCCTTATAGGAGACGATGAACTGGTCGTAGCTCGTCCCGGATTCCAGGGCGCCGGTCGCGGCCTGGGCGGTGTTCGCGTCGGCGGCGACCGCGACGGTGTTCGAGACCGTCGGCCCGGACGTCGGTGTCGCGGCGGTGGCCGGCAGGCCGGTCAGCCCGCCGATCAGCGAACAGGATCCTACGAACGCTGCCGTGGACAAGACCACTGCGCGGGTCAATCTGATGGGTTTCTTACCCATGTTGCACTCCTTGCTTCGTTTTTCTGTGGTGTGCCCGGCAGCTCGACCTTGAGCCGATCCGGGGCACGCTACGGATGATAAGCACGAGTTGACCATATTTGAAAGTCTTGTTTGAAAACTGATAATTAGATATTCAAATGGAGTGTTTACAGTTCACAAATATTGTGATTGTCAAAGATCCGTCCACCGCTGAGCCTGCCGCGGCATCATCGCGATGCCGGGCCGGGGCCCTTGTTTACGCAAGTGCGGGAGAAACCCTACCGGTCAGTAGTAGACGGCCAGCGGGCCGCGGGGCCCCTCGATGACTTCCACGGGGGTGTCGAAGACCCTGCTGAGCACGGCGTTGGTCATGATCTGCTCCGGGGGCCCGAAGTCGACGACCTGCCCGTCCTTCACGGCGCAGATGTGGTCGGCATAGTGTCCGGCGAAGTTGATGTCGTGGATGACCACCACGATGGTCCTGCCCAGTTCCCGGGCGGCACGGTGCAGATGTTGCATCATCTGCACCGAATGCCGCATGTCCAGGTTGTTCAGCGGTTCGTCGAGCAGGACGTATTCGGTGTCCTGGGCCAGCACCATCGCCACGTAGGCGCGCTGCCGCTGGCCGCCGGAGAGCTGGTCGAGGTAGCGGCCCTCCAGTTCGCGCAGATTCAGGAAGTCGATGGCCTGGGAGACGACCTGCTCATCGACCACCGTCAGCCGGCCCCGCGAATGCGGGAACCTGCCGAAGCCGACCAGTTGGCGCACGGTCAACCGGGTAGTGAAATGGTTCTCCTGCCGCAGGATCGATACGATCCGGGCCAGGTCCTTCGAGGCCGAGGTGGAAACGTCGTAGCCGGCGATTTCGATGGCCCCCGCATCCAGGCCGAGCAGGCGCCCGATCATCGTCAACAGCGTCGATTTGCCGGCACCGTTGGGGCCGACCAGGGCGGTGATGCCCCCGACGGGGATCTCGAAGCTGACCGGCCCGATCTCGGTGCCGTTGCCATAGCTCTTGCGGACGTCGTTCAGCGTGATCACAGCCGACCCTTTCGCAGGATGAAATACAGGAAGAGCGAGCCGCCGATGACTTCGATGATGATCGAGACGACCCCCTCGGCGTAGAAGAGGTTCTTCATGATGAAGTAGGCCCCGGACAAGGTCACGAACCCGATGAGCGCGGCCACCGGGAAGACCAGGCGGTGGTCGTGCGTATCGGCGATCTGGTACGCCAGGGTGGCCACGAGGAAACCCAGGAACGTCATCGGGCCCACCAGGGCGGTGGAGGTGGCCATCAGCAGGGAGACCAGGAACAGGGTCCGCATGACCATGCGCCGGTGGTCCAGCCCCAGGTTCATCGTGGTGTCCCGGCCCAGGGCGACGACGTCCAGGTTCCGCGAGTTCGCCCACAACAGCACCCCGGCGACCAGGCACAGCGGGATCGCCACCGGAAGGTACCCGGCGTCGGCGTTGGAGATCGACCCGAACAGCCGGGCGGTGAGGACATCGAATTCGCTCGGCGAGAGCAGACGCTGCATGAACGTGGACACCGACGCCAGTCCGCCGCCGATGATGATGCCGATCAGCAGCATGACCTGGATGTTCGCGTATTTCCCCGAGAGAAGCCAGCCGTAGAGCGCCAGCGAGAGCCCCACCATGACCACCACCTGCAGCACGAATTGCGGCAGCCCCTGGACCGCGGTCACCCCGGCGGCCCCCAGGAAGAACACCGCAGCGGTCTGGACCGCCACATACAGCGATTCGAAACCCATGATCGACGGGGTGATGATGCGGTTGTTCGTCACGGTCTGGAAACTGACGGTCGCCATGGCCTGGCAGCAGGCGACGACGAGCATGACCACCACGCTCGTGCCGCGCAGTTCGGCGATCCGCCAATAACCAGACGAACCCGCGGGCATGGGGTTGTCCCAGATCAGCAGTCCGCCGCCGAAGCCCACGGCCAGGAGGGACAGCACGGTGACCACGATCAGGTACCGCCGGCGCGCCCGTCGGGTGGGAAAGGCGGAGGAGTTGCGCGGGGGCCCCTCGGGGCCCCGGCGCCGGGGGGAGGCAGCCAGCCGTGGAGGGGAAGCGGTATCAGCCATGTCGACGCTGCCTCAACAGGAGGCCGATGAAGACCACTGCCCCCACGATCCCCAGGATCAACGACACGGGAACTTCGAAGGGCATGATGATCGTGCGTCCGATCAGATCGCAGACGGTGACGATGCCGATGCCCAGCAGGCAGACCCACGGCAGGTTCCCGCGCAGGTCGTCCCCGCGGAACATGGAGACGATATTGGGCACGATGAGCCCGAGGAACGGCAGGTTTCCGACCACGACGGTCACGATGCCGGTGGCCACGGCGATCAGTCCGGTGCCCAGCAGGATGATCCGGTTGTAGTCCAGCCCGACGTTGGTGGCGACCTCTTCGCCGAGCCCAGCCACCGTGAAGCGGTCGGCCACCCAGAAGACGGCGGCCCCGACCAGGGCCACGATCCACAGCACCTCGTATTGTCCGCGCAGCACCGAGGTGAAGCTGCCGGCGAACCAGATGCCCAGGCTCTGGAGCATGTCGGTCTGCAACGCGATGAACGTGGATATGGCTCCGACGACGGCGCCGAGCATGATCCCCACGATGGGCACCGTCAAGGAGGCCTTGAGCGAAACCCTGCGCAGGAAGAGGAAGAACACCATCGTTCCGATGAAGGCGGCCACGATGGCCCCGATCATCTTGGCCATGATGCCTGCTCCGGGAGCGAGGATCATCACCGTCAGCAGGCCCAGTCCCGCCCATTCGGTGGTCCCGGTGGTCGTGGGCTCGACGAACCTGTTCTGGGTCAGCAGCTGCATCACCAGCCCCGACATCGCCATCGCGGCCCCGGAGAGCACCAGGGCCATGGTGCGCGGGATGCGCGTGATGGCGAACATCCTCCCCCCGTCCTCGGCCCCGAAGATGTCATAGACCCCGGTCAGCAGGGAGAACCCGAGCAGGGCGACGACGACGGCGACGCCGACCAGAAGGGAAGGCTCGAAGAGCCGGCCTTTCCGGCCGACGCCGCGTCCGGTGGTGCTGGTGGTCATGGGTGCGCGCCGCGGCTAGCCCTCGAGGGCGTCGGCGAAGGTGTTGAGGAACTCGGTATAGGTCTGGATCCCCTCGTTGGTGTAGGTGTCGGCCGGCATGTAGATGACGTTGCCATCCTTGACCGCGGTGACGTTGCCCAGTGCGTCCGAAGAGGTCAGCAGTTCGTTGGCCGGCTGGTAGTCGGCATCGTCGGCGGCGATCGCCGCATCGCGGTCCATGGCCAGGATCCATTCCGGATTGGAGTCGGCGATCGCCTCCACGGAGATGTCGTCCCCCTGGTGGTCGTCGCTGGCGTCGTCGACTTCCAGTGCCGGGGTCAGGTCCAGCATGTCGAAGACCGGCCCGAGGGTGCGTCCGTTGGAGGGCGCCGAGTAGCCGATGTCCCCGCCCGAGGTGATGACCGCCATGACCTCGTCGCTGTCGTCGTAGGCGGCCTTTGCCCGCTCGATGGCGGCGTCGAAGTCGTCGTTGATCTTTTGTGCCTCGTCCTGCTTGCCGAAGACCTCGCCGAGCACCTCGGTCTGGCGTTTGAGCTCGGCGTCGAAGGGTTCGTCCTCGCGGGGGTCCAGTTCGAGGATGGTGGCATCGGGGACGAGCGAGGCGAAGTCCTCGTGGTACTGGGCGAAGCGCTGGCCATTGACGATCAGATCGGGTTCCGCGGCCACGACGGCTTCCAGATCCGGTTCGCGGTGGTTGCCCAGATCCACGATGGAGTCATCCTTCGTGTAGTCGATGGTTTCCGGCATCAGGGCCACGGCCCCGGCGGTCAGTTCCACGCCCCAGTCCGAGAGGGTCTCGAACGTCCGGTTGTCGGTGGCGACCACCGAGGACGGCGGATTAGGCACCGTCTGCGTTCCGTTGTTGTCTTCAACGCTCACGGTGCTGGCGTCGGAAGCCGTCGATGAGGCGTCGGAGGATCCGCCGCAGGCGGTCAGAGCGAGGGCCGAAGCGCCCAGTAGCGCTCCCAGGCGCAGTTTCAGGGAGGACATATGTTCCTTCGTGTGAGGCGGCCCGTGCGGGCCGTTGAATGGGACTTCGGTCCAACTTAGCCCACCCTGAGTAGATAACGCAAATTGAGCCTGATGTTATTCTCGTCACCTTTTCCGGGTTGCCGGGCTCCGTGTTTCCGGGTAATACGCGGGCCCGTTCAGGAACTGTGTAAAACCAGTCGTGCGCCGGCCAATGCCACGGAGGCCCGGACCGCCACCACCCCGGCGGCCAGGGTCCCCACCACGACGAGGATCGTCAGCGGGGACAGGACCAGGGCGACGCCGACCAGGGGCAGCAGCAGGATCCCTGCGATCAGGGCCGACCCCAGGCACACCCACAGCAACGGCCCCATCACCGCACGGACCCGGGCCCGGTCCATCGTGGCGGCATCCATTCCCAGCCGGCCCAGGTTCACATAGAGCTCCCGGCGGTCCAGCGTCTGGGCGCACTGGTTGATCACCGCCGAGCAGCAGACGCCGATGAAGGAGACCAGGACCGTCACCACCACCCCCGTCAAGATGTCCTGGGCCAGGGCCCGGTCCCCGGCCGCGGACTCCTCGGTGACCGAGGCCTTCATCAACGCGGCCCCGGACCCACCCAGCACGGCCACGAAACTGGTCATGGCCACGGCCGAGACCTGCCGCCACGCCGCCGCCGGGGATTCGAGGATCATGCGCGCGGCCAGCAGTCGTTCGGGGGTTTGTGCCCGTGTGAGCGAATGTCCGGCCAGCAGCCGCACCGCCCAGGGGCCCACGATGTTCAGCACCGCCAGCACGGCGGCGAAGGCCCCGATCAGCACCGCGATCATGAGCGCGAAATCCCGGAATGCCGAGAGGAACTGCAGGGCCGTGAACGCCGTGACGATGACGACTCCGGCGATCAGCGCCCGGATCCACCGTGCGCCCGGTGCTGCCGCGCGGGTCCGCACACCCAGCGGGGAGACATTCAACCGGCGCAACCCGACCACCGCGGAGACCACCCCCACGGCGACGACGGCCAGCGCCAGCAGGGCGATGGCACCGACCGGCATGAACATCGCCGCGCCGATCGCCTGCCCCCGGAAATGCAGCAGCCCCACCAGCGGGGCCCCGAGCAGGTACAACACCACCCCGCTCAGGACCCCGGCGAGCGCGACGGCAGCGGATTCGATGACCGTGACCGCGGCGGCGAGCGCGGGGGTGCCGCCCAGGAGGCGGACGGTGGCCAGCCGCTGGTCGTGGGAGCGGGCCGATAGGCGCGCCGCCGCAGCACCCAGGACCGCCAACGGCACCACCAACAAGGCGACGGCGAGACCGGCCAGCACCAGATAAAGCCCACTGAGTTCGTCCTGCACGGCGGTGAAGGACCATCCCCCGGCCGCCACGAGCATCAGCAGGGCCGCGGTCAGGGCGTAGGCGGAGGCGGTGAGCAGCTGGGGTCCCAACCGTCCGCGGACCGGCCGGCCCAGCAACCACGCCAGGGAGAAGGCCTTCATGCCCGGGCCCCCGGACGGGCCGCGGAGGCATCGGCATCGTGCCGGATCCTGCCGTCGAGCAGGTGGATGATGCGGTGGCAGCGCGAGGCCACCTCCTGGTCGTGGGTGACCATGACCAGGGTGTTCCCGCGGCCGATGGTGGCCTGGAGCAGGATCTCGAGGACCTCTGAGGAGGTGGCGGAGTCCAGGGCGCCGGTCGGCTCGTCGGCGAAGGTGACCGTGGCCCCGGTGATCTGGGACCGGGCGATGGCCACCCGTTGGGCCTGTCCCCCGGAGAGCTGGCCGATCCGACGTTCCTCCAGGCCCGCCAGCCCCAGTGCCTGAAGCCATTCGGCGGCATGGGGCACCGCGGTCGACCGGGGGATGCCGGTGATCATCAGGGCCATCGCGACGTTCTCGACGGCGGTGAGTTCGGGGATGAGCAATCCCGATTGGAAGACGAACCCGAAGCTCTGCCGACGCAACCGGGAGCGGGCCCCTTCACCCAGCGCGGTGATGTCCACGGCGCCGGAGGCCCCTGCCGGATCACGGAAGTGCACGGAGCCGATATCGGGGGCCTCAATGCCGGCCAGGGTGTGGAGCAGCGTCGATTTCCCGGAGCCGGAGGGCCCCATGATGGCCACGGACTCCCCCCGCCGCAGCTCCAGGTCCAGGCCACCCAATGCGTCGGTGGCGCCGAAGGCCTTCTTCAGGTTGATGGCGGAGAGGACGCCGGGGGCGGATCGGAGCGCCTCGTCCTCGGGGGTCGGTGTGTTTTCAGGCATGGATCCAGTCTCCGGGCCCACCGGGGTCCGGCGGATCAACCGCTGAGATGAACCTTCGACGGCCCCCTCCTACCAGGGTCTGATGCCGGGCCCGGCGCGGGGGGGCCGGCCCGGGAGGGCCGCCCCCCCCGGGATCCCTGATCGTGATCCGGCTGTCCGCTGCGCGGATCCAGCCCGTTCCACGGACCCGAAATGCCGCCGTTTTGACGCCTTAACGGTGCTGATTCCCTTCCTTTTCCACTCCCGCATCACATTGGTGCACCAAAGTGAATAACCACTTCCCCCGGTCTCGTCCCGGGCGCATCATGGAGGCATCATCCACCGCAACATTCCTGGGAAGGAACACCATCATGAAGGCCATCAAAGCCGGCCTGGCCGGCGCACTGTTGGTCGCGGGCCTGGGGTTGGCCCCCGCACTTCCTGCCGCAGCAGCCACCACCGCACCGTATTGCGGCATCACCTGGGGTTCGCTCGCCGACTCCCACGGGTCTTCCTCCTCGGCCCGGGTCACCGGGGTACGCACCGGGGAGCATGCCTGCTTCGACCGGCTCGTCGTCGATCTGAAGGGCAAGGTCAAGGGATACGACGTCAAATACGTGAACGCCGTCCGCACCGAAGGCCAGGGCCGGCGCGTGCCGCTGACCGGCGCCGCCGATCTGCAGATCCTCGTGGCCTCACCTGCCAGCACCTCCTACGCCCCCGCCCACCGCACGAAGGCAGCCGACGTGACCGGCTACCGCACGTTCGGCCAGGTGGCCTATCTGGGCAGCTTTGAAGGCCGGAGTTCCTTCGGACTCGGCGTCCGCGCCCGCCTGCCCTTCCGCACCTTCGTCCTGGACGGGCCCGGCACCGGTTCACGGCTGGTCATCGACGTCGCCCACCGGTGGTGATGTTTTCGATGCCCGCAACCGTACGTCACGAAGCCGGCGGGGGCCTTCTCCGCCGGCTTCGGTGTGCCACCATGGCGCAATGCCCCAACGCCAGTTCCGCCAAGTCGACGTCTTCACTTCCACCCCCTATCTGGGCAATGCCCTGGCCGTCGTGCTCGATGCCGACGGCCTGGATGAGGAGGCCATGCTGCGTTTCGCGAACTGGACCAATCTCGCCGAAACCACGTTCGTCCTGCCCCCGACCGACCCGAGCGCCGACTACCGCGTGAGGATCTTCACCACCACGACGGAACTGCCCTTCGCCGGGCACCCCACGCTGGGTACCGCCCACGCCTGGCTCGAGGCCGGCGGCCGCCCCCGCCGCCCCGGGGTGGTCATCCAGGAATGTGCCGCCGGACTCATCGAGGTCCATACCGGGGACCGTGACGGGCAGGGCCGGCACCAGTTGGCCTTCCTGTCCCCTCCACTGCGCCGTACCGGCCCCCTGGAAGACGATGTCCTGGAGTGGGCACTGGCCGGATTGGGGCTGCGCGCCGCAGACGTCGTGGCCCACCAATGGGTGGCCAACGGCCCGCAATGGGCGGTGCTGATGCTCCACGACGCCGAGGCGGTATTGGCCGTGGAACCGGATTTCGTGGCACTGGAGGGCCTGGAGATCGGGATCATCGGCCCGCATCTGGTCCCTGCCGTTGAGGCGGTGCCCGCTGCGCGGAGGGACGGGGAACGCCCGAAGGGCACCCGCGCCGAACTCGAACCGCTCCTACCGGCCGATGACTCCGCCGCCTTCGAAACCGCGGTGCGGCCCATCCCTGCCGACTTCGAGGTCAGGGCCTTCTGCCCGGGCGAGGGGATGCCCGAGGACCCGGTGACCGGAAGCCTGAATGCGGGCATCGCCCAGTGGATGATCCCGGCAGGACTCGTCGCCCCCTCCTACACGGTGCGCCAGGGGACCCGGCTGGGACGGGCCGGACACGTCGGGCTTTCGGAGCACGACGGCGGCATCCGCGTCTCGGGGGACGTGGTCACCTGCATCGAGGGAACGGTGTGCTGGGACTGAGCCGACACGGGCCCGGGCACCGGAGTATCCTCTACCGGTGACCAACCCCCAAAGACCTGCCCCGACCGCCCCCGACGACCGCGCCGCCTGGTCCGCGCTCTGGGCGCTGGTCATCGGCTTCTTCATGATCCTGGTGGACTCCACCATCGTCGCCACCGCCATGCCGGCGATCATGCGCGGCCTGGACACCGGCATCAACGGCGTCATCTGGGTCAACAGCTCCTACCTGCTGGCCTTCGCGGTCCCGCTGCTCGTGGCCGGGCGGCTGGGCGACCGCTTCGGCCCGAAGAACCTGTACCTGATCGGTCTGGCCCTGTTCACCCTCTCCTCGCTGTGGTGCGGCCTGTCGCCGAGCATCGGCATGCTGATCGCCGCCCGGGTGGCCCAGGGGCTGGGCGCGGCCCTGCTGACCCCGCAGACGATGACGTTCATCACCCGCATGTTCCCGGCCGAACGCCGCGGTGCACCGATGGGCGTCTGGGGCGCCGTGGCCGGGGTCGCGACCCTCGCCGGGCCCATCCTCGGCGGCGTGCTGGTGGACACGTTGAACTGGGAATGGATCTTCTTCGTCAACGTCCCCGTCGGGGCCCTGGCCATCTGGCGGGTCTGGCTCAAGGTCCCCCAGCTGCCCCGGCACAGCCGCAACTTCGATCTGTTCGGCGTCGCGCTCTCGGCGATCGCCATGTTCCTGATCGTCTTCGGGATCCAGGAGGCCAACACCTACGACTGGGGAACGATCATCGGTCCCATCACCGTATGGGGCCTGATCATCGCGGGGCTGGTGGTGCTGGCCGGATTCATCGTGTGGCAGCGCTTCAACCGGCGCGAACCCCTGGTGCCGTTGGGCCTGTTCCGCAACGTGAACTTCTCGCTGGCCAATGTCGCGATCACGGCCATGGGCCTGGCCATCATTGCGCTGAACTTCCCGATCATCCTCTACCTGCAATCCGTCCGCGGCCTGAGCCCGACGCTTTCGGCGTTGATGATCGCCCCGATGGCGATCGTCTCGGGGGTGCTGGCCCCCTTCGCCGGCAAGCTGACCAACCGGATCGACCCCAAGTTGTTGGCCGTTCCGGGGTTCCTGCTCTTCGGCGGGGGGATCGTGGTCTACGGGCTGATCCTCAGCCCCGACATCCCGTTCTGGGTGTTGTTGCTGCCCCCGGTGGTCATGGGCATCGGCAGTGCCGGCATCTGGCCCTCGGTCTCGTTGACGGCCACCCGCGATCTGGGCCAGGCCACCGCCGGGGCAGGTTCCGGGGTCTACAACACGACCCGCCAGGTCGGCTCCGTCCTGGGGTCGGCCCTGATCGCCTTCCTCATGGAGGCCCGCATCAGTGCCGAGTCCAGCGCCGTGCTGGCCGGCACGGACCGCGCCAGCGACGGCTCCTCCGCCACCCCGGCCGGAGCGGCGGCCACCATGGGCCAGGCGGTCCCGGATTTCCTGCACGGCGCGTTCTCCACGGCCCTGGGCCAGTCCCTGCTGCTGCCCGGACTGGTGGCGATCTTCGCGGCACTGGTCTGCTTGTTCTTCCAGCCCCCGGCGGGGCGGAAGGCCAGCCGGCGGTGAACGCCGGCCGTGCTAGATTCACCGGCATGGACCACACAGCCACCGTTCCCGAGGAAGCCCTGCGACTGCTGGTCGAACGCGGGTTCGATGCCACCAGCGTGGACCAGCTGGCGGCGGTGCTGGGGATCAGCCGCAGTACCTTCTTCCGCCGTTACCTCTCCAAGGAGGACATGGTCTTCGCGGACATGGACACCGTCATCGACGGGGTCCATCGCGAATTGGCGGCCCCCGGACGCCGGCTGGCCGACCGGCTGGCCGCCGCCGCCCTCTTCGTATTCGATCACCACACCGGCCGGCCCCGGGCCTCGCTGCTGCGCTTCGAACTGCTGCAGGAGGTTCCCGCCCTGCGCGACCGGGAACTGGTCAGCACCCATCGCTATGAACGGGCCTTCCGTCGCGGCCTGCGCGCCGCCCTGGACGTGGACCCGGGCCTGGACGACGTCAACCTGGCGATCACCTCCTATGCGGCCTCGGTGGTCGCGGTGCACAACGCGTTCCTGCGCAGCTGGCTGAACACCTGCGATGCCGGCCTGCGGTCCGGACTCGTGGACGAACTGGCCCAACTGGCTGCCCTGCATCTGCCCCGGCTGCAGGAACAGACCCCCCCAGCGGGGGCGCCCCCGACCCGGCCGGAGGTCGTCGTCACGGTGTCGAACAGCGGCACCGACCCCGAGCAGATCGTCGACGCCGTCCGCCGGGCGCTGGATCAACAGCCCGGGCGGACCCCACCCACCGCCTGACACTGAGTGTCTTGACCTGAACCTCGGTTTCATGGATGCTGGTACGGATCGATTCCCCGTGACCGGCGCCACCTCCCAGTGCCGGCCACGCAACGCCGAAGGACACCCGTGAGCACCTCAGAAACCGCCTCCCCCCACCCCGGACACGACACCCCGATCGCCGAATTCCCGCTCGGTGTCGTCGAGCCCGACTATGAGCTCTGGGGCGAGGTCGACGTCGACCCCACCGGCCTCTTCGGCGCCGAGGACATCCCGGCGGAGGACCGCGCCTACTGGGACCGGGCCCGGCGCTTCGGCCTGGACGAAGTCCGTCCAGAGATCGACGACTACTGGGACCGTGCCGACTTCCCGTTCCATCTGGCCACCCGACTGGGCGAACTGGATCTGCTGCGCGACGGCATCGACGTCGACGGCCACCCGGCCATGAGCACGCTGGCCGCCGGACTGGTGAACATGGAACTCTCCCGCGCCGACGGGTCGGTCGCCACCATCGGGGCGGTCCAGTCGGGCCTGGCGCTGCGCTCGGTCGCCTTCTGCGGCTCCGAGGAACAGATCGCCCACTGGGTTCCGAAGCTGGCCCGGGCCGAGGTCCTGGGTGCCTTCGCCCTGACCGAACCCACGCACGGCTCCGATTCGGTCTCCCTGGAGACCCGGGCCACCCGCGTGGACGGCGGCTACGTCCTCAACGGTGAGAAGAAGTGGATCGGCAACGGCTCCACCGGCGGCATCACGGTCGTCTGGGCCCGCGACGATGAGGGCAACGTCCGCGGTTTCATCGTCCAGCAGGAGTGGGAGGGCTACACCGGGACCACCATCGAAGGGAAGCTGAGCCTGCGCGCCATCTGGCAGGCCCATATCCGCCTGGAGAACGTGTTCGTCCCCGACACCCATGTCATGCCCGGCGCCAACTCCTTCAAGGACACCGCCAAGGTCCTCTTCGCCACCCGGCTGGGAGTCGCCTGGTCCGCCGTCGGACATGCCATGGCCTGCTACGAATCAGCCGTGCAGTACGCGACCCAGCGCACCCAGTTCGGCCGCCCGCTGGCCGCCGCCCAGGTCGTGCAGGAACGCCTGGCCCGCATGCACTCGGAACTGGCGACCATGCAGCTGATGGTCATGCAGATGACCCGCCGTGAGGAGCGCGGAGAGCTCACCGGCCCGCAGGCCTCCCTGGCGAAGTACACCTGTACGCGCACCGCCCGCCAGATCGCCTCCAACGCCCGCGATCTGCTCGGCGGCAACGGCATCCTGCTGAAGAACAGGGTGGCCCGCCACTTCGCCGACATCGAGGCCATCCACACCTACGAGGGCACCGAAACCGTCCAGGCGCTGATCATCGGCCGCTCGATCACCGGGCTCTCGGCCTTCAATAAGTAGCTTCACCCTGCAGGAACGGGAGCAGCTGGGCCAGGACCTCGTCGACGGCAGCCAGCGTCGAGCCGTGGGTCCTGCCCTCCAAGGGGACGAACCGGGCCGCCGGCATCAATTCCGCCGCGGCCCGGGAGTCGAGGTAGCGCCGGCGGTCCCGGGTACCGGCGAACAACAGGGCCGGCAGCTCGAGCGAGGCGACCACCGATTCCTCGATCCCCGCTTCGATTTCGGTGCGTTCGAAGTAGGCGTGCAGGGCCCGGGCGTCGTTGTTCATGAAGGCGAACCGGGTCTGCGGATCCAGCTGCTGCCCGTCGACGAAGGCCTGCATGCCGCCGGTGCGCAGGGCCTGGAGATAGCCTTCGAAGAACACCTCGGCGATCTGGCCGCCCTGCGCCTTGAACGTCCCCCCGAGGCTCACGAGCTTCTCCACCCGGCCCGGGGCTGCGGCGGCCAGCGAAAAAGCGACGCGCGCCCCGAAGGAATACCCCATGATCACCGCACTGGCCAGCTGTTCGGCGTCGAGCACGGCCACCACGTCCCCGACCAGCAGATCCATGGCGTAGTCCTGCGGGCGGTGGGGTTTGGAACTGCGGCCGTGTCCGCGGAGGTCGATCCGCACCACGGTGAACCCCTCGAGGCCCTTGACGTAGCCCAGCCCGCGCCAGATCGCCCGCGATAGCGCCGAACCGTGCAACAGGACGATGGCGGGGCCCTGCCCTGAAATGTCGTAGGAGATGGTGCTTCCGTCCCGGGGATTCTGCGTCTCAGCCATCCCCACAGGCTATCGGGCGGCCCCGCCGGGCCGGCCACCCGTGATTCACACGGGGCTCTTCGGCATTTTCCAGCGAACGCCAAGCTTTGGACCTTATTGTTTTTAAGTACCTCTTGAAGGTGCGAGTGATGAGAGCACCGGCTGGACCATCGATGATTCCCCCCAACTATCGATCCAGTCGGTGTTCATCTCGTTAAGCCCCGGCCCGGGCGCTGACCTCGACACCTCGTGGTTTCAGGACCAGACTGATGGCATAGGCCCCGTCAACGAGGGAGGATGCCATGAGCGAGAACACCGAGGGACTGTCCACGGGCGGTCCGGACGCCAAGCCCGAGAGCGCCGAGGAAGCCGCGAAGAAGGCCCGTCGGGCACAACACGATCACGACGACGCGCGCGTCGACGAGTGGGAGGAGGAGTCCTTCCCAGCCTCCGATCCGCCGTCGAACTACTGAGTGGCGACACTCCCACCGAGCTGACACGGGGCGCACAGGTGGTTCCAAGTTTCGCTGGTTAAGCTGAAGGAACCTTCTCAAAGGTGCGAGTGATCAGAAGCACCGGTTATAGCGGTTTGTCGCCTCCTTGTCCGCTATGGCCGGTGCTTCACTCTTTTAACGTCTGCCGCTCAATCGCGTCCGCGCTGGTTCCCACCCCGGCGGGCCCCACCAGATGCCCCCGGCTGAGGGAGCTCCCCGCGACGACAGGGAGGTGGTGGCCCCG
>NZ_JBQSYU010000034.1:0-20617 GCF_052379645.1 Arthrobacter sp. 179
CTTAGGCTGATCAAGGAGTCACCATCATCAGCGATCCCTGCTTTGGAACGTGGTCCCAGCAGACCGACCAGCCGTTGGGCATCGAGCGACAGCCAAGGGCCTGCGCTGCGGTAGGGCTGACGGATGGCCAACCCCGAGAGTTCTTCACGGGGCACACCAGAGCGGCTGGTTGCGGTCGCGTCCAGTCGTGGCTCGCGGTCCGGGATTCTGCTCATGCTGCCACCTTGACCGTGTCGTTGCAGTCGAGGAAAGCGGCGTCAAGACCTGCCAATTGAGCCTCGGTGGAAGTCAACGTGAGATGTGCGGCCAGTCCGTTGATGACGGTGCTGTATTGGATGCAGTGGAGCAGGCCCCCACCCAACCGGTGAACGTACTCAAACCGTCGGCCATCCGGAACCGGCACGTCCCAGGTATCGACATCGATGAGGTGATATTCAGCCAGCATCACCTGGTGGCCGGCCAGGGTTACGGTCGATAGCTTCGCTTGGCTGCCAGCGAATTCTTCGGAGTGGACGACGAGGTTGGGACGAAAAGCCCCCCTCCGGTGGTGCGGGGGCAAGCACCACAGCGTCGGTTCCTACCAACGGCTCTGTGGCGGACCACCCGGAGGGTGGGAGTAGCCTCAACGGTCCGGCGTTCAAAGAGCCCATATCAGTGGTGCTCCTTCCGGGAAGATTGATGGTGTCAATGTGGGAATTCATACGGCGTGTTTTGACTCCCGCCATACTGACGGTCGAGGTCCAGCAGCCACTGCGGGCGCCACCGTTTGGGCAGCCACCACGAGAACAACGTTCCGGCCCCACCAACGATCACGATGACCGGCACGGTGAGCAAGAAGCTCCCCATGGGCGACATGTCTACGTGGTAATAGTTGAACCACACGATGTAGCTTCCGGCCACACCTACCCAGAATGAACATACTGCCCACAAAGCGCACGTGAGTAGTCCCCAGTATCGGCCGACGGGCACCATGAAGGGCTGATTCGTGAGGAACCAGGACCAACGGCCCTTATAGGCGCGGTAAGAAAAGAACGCCAGGGTGATGCCAGCGAAGAAGCACACGCCGATCTGGAACAGCACCATCATGACCCATTCAGGCATCCAAGGTCTCCTTTCATTTCAGCGCTCAAACCATGGATCATCCAGAAGGCAGCTAAGGGCTTTGCCGAAATACTTACTTCAACGTTTCTGGATCCAGGCTCGAGGATACGCGCGTGGGGCACTAGGAGGGTCCTTGCGGGAACGAATGCCAGCAGTTCGAGAGGGGCCCTTCAGGCTGCACTCGCTGTCAATGAAATGTCATCACAGATTTAGTGTATAAGTTTCCAACTTATCTTGCCCTCTTGTTGATGTCGTCCATAGCCTGACTGCATGGAATATAAACACAAGACACCCCCGATAGCGTCGATCCGTCATCTACCCACGGGATGTGCCCAGTGACCGCCCGCCGTTGGGCCGGCCCCTGCGCTTTTCTGGGGGCGGCACTCCTGCTCATCGCCCCGGCGTCTGCTGGTGCCGCGACGGCGGTGACCCCGCTTCCGACCTCAACGATGGCTCTCCCGCAGGTCCCATCACAGAAAACGGAGACCCAAAAGGTCGACCGTGTGGCCACGCCCAAAGCCGACTGGTTCGACTGCGCCGACATCGCCAAAGGTGCCGACTGCGCCAATATTCCGATGCCGTTGGACTACGACAAGCCGGACGGACCAACGACCGACGTCGCCGCATTGAGGCTGGAAGCCACCGGTAGCAAGGACGAAAAGCTGGGAACCTTGTTCCTCAATCCCGGAGGACCGGGCGGCTCCGGCGTACAGATGGCTGCTTCGGCGGATTTCTTCCTCAGTCCCGAACTTCGCCAGCGTTTCGATGTCGTGGGGTTCGACCCCCGTGGAACCAATTTCAGTGACAATGTGGCCTGCTGGGAAAACATGGGGGAGCAATCCGCGGACTTGAGCGGCTTCAACGTCGCCTTCCCGGTCACCAAGTCCGAAAAGAAGGCCTACATCAGCTCCTCCGAGGCGTTCGGCCAGGCCTGCGCGACCACGGGAACCCCGCTTTCTGAATCCATGTCCACTGCCGAGGTGGCCCGGGATATGGATCTGCTTCGGCGCATGGTCGGGGATGAACAGCTCAGCTTCCTGGGTTTCTCCTATGGCAGCTACCTGGGCAATGTCTACGCCAACATGTTCCCCGACCGGGTCCGTGCGGTGGTCATCGACGGTGTACTAGACCCGGAAGGCTGGGCCGGCACGAAGTGGAACAAGGCGCTCCCGCAGACCCAACGCATCAAATCCGGCCAGGGTGCCTCCAAGGCATTGAAGGAAATCCTCAAGCGCTGCAAAACCGCAGGGGAGGACTACTGCCAGCTGGCTGCGGACGGAGACCCTGCCAAGGTCTATCAGGCCATTGTGAAGTCCTTGAAGAAGGAGCCGTTGGTCGTCAGCGCCGAAGGCGAAACCTTCGAGCTCAGTTACGCGATGTTGACGTCATTGATGCTGAATTCCTTATATGCACCCGATGCCGGGGCAACCGTGGATGGATTACTTGCCCAGGTATCCGCGCTGATGGCCGAGCCGGGCGCGCAGGGCAGTGCACTGGCCAAGCGTCAGATTCAGGCACGCAAGGATCTGGCTGCGCGAATCACCGAGGAGGAGCAGGCGGCGGACGAGGCGGCAAAGGCGAAACAACGCATGGGGAAGTCCGCAGGCTGGGCCTTCCCCTACAGCAATGCCCCGGAGGCCTTCCAGTCGGTGTTGTGTACCGATGGGATCAACCCGTACCGAGCCGGGAGCTGGGCGAACTACGCCGACTATGCGCAGATCCTGGCTCCGGACTTCGGGCCGATGTGGACCTGGTCATCCGCCCCGTGCGCGAACTCGACGTGGACCGCTCAGGACGAGGACTCCTACCGGGGGACCTTCGATCATGACACGGCCAACCCGGTCCTCGTCGTGGGCAACTATTGGGACCCGGCTACCAACTACGACGGGGCGGTCAACGCTGCCTCGTTGCTGCCCAAGAGCCGCCTGCTCTCCAGTACCAACTGGGGACACACGGCCTACGGGACGTCGACGTGTGCGACGGGTGCCGTGGATTCCTACCTCCTGACGGGCGAATTGCCGGCCAAGGGCACCGTCTGCGAGGGCGATATCCAGCCGTTCACCGTCCCGCTCGATGAGCAGGACGCACAGAAGAAACGCCGGATGACACCGGACCGTGGACTGCCGCCAGTGGTCCCGCCGATTCCTGGAGCCGTGCCGCGTTCCTAGCTGGACATCACGAAGAACCCCTGGTTTCTTGTCCTCTCGTTGGAGGGATCCAGGGGTTCTTTCGTGGACCGAAGACTTCCGGGCGGAGTCGATTCCACCGGCTTTCCACCGAGATTTTTAGACAAGATGCAAAGTCAGCGCAGGGTTGAGATCAATTATTTACAACCATGACACAAACCCGATTTATGGCACGAGTTCAGTCATGGTGTATTCAATTCGTTTAAATGGTTCGCAAGAACCCGTTATGAAATTGTTGCTTCAGAGGGCGTGACACAGGTCACCCATCCTTGGCAGGGTGGTGGAGGTCAAGGGCTTTGTTCCGGACGTCAGAGTCGACGCCGGGGTCCACGGCCCACTAGCTCCAGAGGAACCACGTTTGCTGAAATTCATTGCCCGAAGATTCGCTTCGTACACAGTCATGTTGTTCCTGGCAACCAGCGGGGTCTACTTCCTGGCGTCCTGGTTCCTGGATCCACGCTCCAACTACATGGCCCTCCGGCCTCAACCCCCTGCAGCATCGATCAACGCCTCGTTGGACTATGCGGGCATCAACGACCAGACACCGATTTTCGAACGGTACTGGAATTGGCTCACCGACATCGTGCTCCACTGGAATTGGGGATACAGCCCGGTGGGGGAGCCCGTCAGCGGGGTCATCTGGGACCGGGCCTGGGTCAGCGTCCAACTGGTCACCATCTCCACGGCGTTGGCCATCATCATCGGCATCGCCATCGGCGTCCGGGCGGCCATCCGCAAGTACAAGGCCTTCGACCACGTCACGAACTCGGTCAGTGCCGTTTTCCTGGTCATGCCGTCCTTCGTTCTGGCACTACTGGTCGTGCTGATGTATCTGATGCTGCAACAGCGATTTGATCTCCACTGGTTTGCCGTGACCGGTTTGGGGGACGGCACGTTCTTCAGTTACATGCAACACCTGTTCCTCCCCACCCTGGTGTTGACCCTGGTGGGCTACGTGGGCTTCCACCTCACCCAACGCACCTATCTGCTGGACACCATGAACGCTGATTATGTGCGGACCGCCCGGGCCAAAGGCGTCCCGCAGAACGTGGCCATTCGCCGTCATGCCCTGAGGACCTCCATGATCCCCACCGCGTACGGCATCGCGTTTTCGATCACCGGTACGGTGACCGGCGCACTGTTCGTCGAGCAGATCTTCGCCATCCATGGAGCCGGTCTGTACTTCATCGAAAGCCTCTCCAAGAACGACATCAACGGTTCCGTTGCCGTCGCCTTCCTCGGTGGCGTCGCCACCTGCGCGGGACTTCTCCTCGCCGACATATTCGTTGCCTTCCTGGATCCCCGGATCCGGATCTCCTAAGGGGCCCCATGACTACCAACGCGAGCATCGACCTCTCCAACCAGGACAGCGAAGTCCGGACCACGGTCAAACGCACCTCGAAGCACCGGCTGATCCTGCGTCGCTTCTGCCGCAATAAGCAGGCAGTCATCGGCGTGGCCATCGTGCTGCTGATGATCATCTACGCGGTCTTCGCCAAATATCTGACGGAGTGGGACTACGACGAACCCGATTTCCTGAATCTCAAGCAACCGCCGAGCGCCGAACACTGGCTCGGCACCGACATCGTCGGTGGAGACCTGTTCGTCCTCTCGGCCCGGGGGCTGGGACGATCCCTGATGATCGGTTTCATCGCTTCGATCGGCATCACTGTCATCGCGGCATTCGTCGGGGCGGCCATCGCCTACGTCGAAGGATGGTTCGAAACGGTAGGGACCTGGATCCTCGACATGCTCCTGGTCGTGCCCACGTTCTTCCTGCTGGCCATCATGGTCTCCAAGTCCTCGGGAACCAGCGGCTGGATCTGGCTGACGTTCGCGTTGATGCTCTTCGGCTGGATCGGTTACGCCCGGGTGCTTCGCTCCATTGCCCAATCACTCCGCGACCGTGAATATGTCGCCGCCGCCCGCTACATGGGGGTGAAGCCGCTGACCGTTCTCTGGCGGCACATGATCCCCAACCTGGGTTCGATCCTGATCATCCACACCGTGCTCGGTGTCGTCTATGCGGTTGAAGCGGAGACAGGCCTGTCCTTCATCGGTTTCGGGATCACCCCTCCGGACACCTCCCTCGGCGTGCTGATCAAATCAGGATCGGCGACCCTGATGACCGCCCCGTGGATGTTCCTGACCCCTGCGCTGCTGCTGCTCGCGCTGTGTTACAGCATGACCAAGATCGGGGATGGCCTACGGGACGCCCTGGACCCCTCATCGGAATCCGGAGGCAAGGCATGACCATGACCCACCCCGCAGAACTGGGCGATACGCGGGAATCCGCCACGGAACCCGTGCTTTCCGTCAGGGACCTGACGGTCAGCTACGGCAGCGAAGCCGGGCCGGTGAGGGCGGTCCGAGGGGTCTCCTTCGACCTGCTGCCCGGCCGGACACTGGCCATCGCCGGCGAATCGGGGTCGGGAAAGTCGGCCGCCTCGCTGGCCATCATGGGGCTGCTCCCGGACTCGGCCGTCGTCGGCGGATCCGTCCGGCTCGATGAGCGTGAACTGCTCCGGCTCAACGACCGCGAGATGTCCTCGGTGCGTGGCCTTGAAATGAGCATGATCTTCCAGGATCCCTTGTCGGCGCTGACCCCGGTCTTCACCATCGGCCAGCAGATCGCCGAAGCCCTGGATACGCATCAGGACCTCAGCCGCGGGCAGGTCGTGAAGCGTTCCATGGAACTGTTGGACCTGGTGGGGATCTCCGATCCCGCAGCGCGGCTGAAGGCCTACCCGCATCAATTTTCCGGAGGCATGCGGCAGCGGGTGATGATTGCCATCGCCATCGCCAACGACCCCAAGGTCCTCATCGCCGATGAGCCGACCACGGCGTTGGATGTCACCATCCAAGCCCAGGTGCTTGATGTCCTGAAACTTGCCCAGCGTGAGACCGGAGCCGGCGTCGTCATGATCACGCACGACCTGGGTGTCGTGGCCAACGTGGCTGACGACGTCATGGTCATGTATGCCGGCAAACCGGTGGAACACGGAACCGTCGACAGCGTGTTCGATGCTCCACAAATGCCCTACACCATGGGCTTGCTCGCCGCCGTTCCCCGTCCGGACCGCAGCACCTCGGGCCCGCTGGTCCCGATCGAGGGGAACCCGCCCTCGCCGGTGATCATTCCTCCCGGCTGCCCGTTCGCGGAGCGGTGCCCCATTGCCGTGGACCAATGCACGGAGGCCGAACCGGCGCTGGTTACCCATGGTGGTCCCAACGCGCACGATGCCGCCTGCATCCGCGGCGATGAAATCGTCGAACAGGGGCTCAAATACACCGACGTCTACCCGATTCCGGAACTTCCGCCACGCGAGGCCAATGTCGCTCGCGCAGAGCGCGCGACCGTGCTGGAAGTCAAGGATCTCAAACGTCATTTCGAGCTCTCCAGCGGGATGCTCCGCCGCAAGACCGGCACCGTCCGCGCCGTGGACGGGGTCACTCTGGATATCCGGCAAGGCGAAACCCTGGCGCTGGTGGGGGAGTCCGGCTGCGGGAAGACCAGTACGTTGCTGGAGATCATGCAGCTGAAGCAACCCATGAACGGACGCATCGTCCTGATGGGGCGGGACGTCTCCGAACTCGGCGCCCATCAGCGGCGCAAGCTGCGGTCGGATCTGCAGATCGTCTTCCAGGACCCCATGGCCGCCCTCGACCCCCGCATGCCCGTCTACGACGTCATCGCCGAACCGCTGAAGGCACAGGGCTGGACCAAGAAGGCCATCAATGAGCGGCTCGGTATCCTCATGGACCTGGTGGGGCTCAACCCGGATCATGTGGACCGCTTCCCGGAGCAGTTCTCCGGTGGACAACGACAACGCATCGGTATCGCCCGTGCCCTGGCCATCGAACCGTCCCTCGTGGTCCTGGACGAGCCGGTCTCCGCGTTGGACGTCTCCATCCAAGCCGGGGTCATCAACCTGCTCGAATCCTTGCAGGCCAGGCTCGGGGTCTCCTTCCTGTTCGTGGCCCACGACCTTTCGGTGGTCCGCCACGTCGCTGATCGCGTCGCGGTGATGTACCTCGGCCGGATCGTGGAGATCGGTGACGTCGAGAGCATCTACACCCGGCCGCGCCACCCCTATACGGCGGCTTTGCTGTCCGCGGCACCGATCCCCGACCCGCAGGTGGAACGCCAACGCCAACGCATCATGCTCAGCGGTGAGCTTCCCAGCCCCACCGAACGGATTTCCGGATGCCGCTTCCGGACCAG
Organism: Arthrobacter sp. 179; assembly: GCF_052379645.1. Taxonomy (NCBI): domain Bacteria; kingdom Bacillati; phylum Actinomycetota; class Actinomycetes; order Micrococcales; family Micrococcaceae; genus Arthrobacter; species Arthrobacter sp. 179. The sequence goes on from NZ_JBQSYU010000034.1 coordinate 7,513, forward strand.
ATGTCCCACCTACAAGATGCTTCCGGAAGCCGACCGCGCGGTATGCGAGGCCGAGGAACCGGATCTAGTGAAAGAGGGGGAAACGGACCAGCAACGCGCATGCCATTTTCCGATGGAAATCAAATGATGACCGGGACCACCCGGTCCCCAGCCGAATGGGAGTTTCGACTATGAAAATGAATAAGATCCTGGCGGTCGCCGCGACGGCTTCCGTCTTCGCGCTCTCCGCTTGTGGTGGCGCGAATAATGGCGACGGCAGCGATGGCGCTGATCAGTCGGCGGCGAAGCAGCCGGCCGCCGGTGTCGCCCCCAACACCGATCCGCTACCACAGCCCGAGGTCGGGCAGCTCTATAACAACCCGCAGGACCGCGACGACGTCAAGGATGGCGGGACACTGACCCTGCCGATCGGCGAGATCCCCCCGAACTTCAACGGGTTCAACATCGACGGCAACTCCGTCTATGTCAGCGACATCGATAATTGGACCTCCCCGACCCTGTGGAACTTCACCGAAAGCGGGGAAGCCAGCCCCGATGAGGACTACCTGCTCTCGGCCGAGCTGGTCAGTGAAGATCCCGAGACCGTCAAGTACGTGTTGAATCCGGATGCGAAGTGGAACAACGGGGACCAGATCACCTGGAAGGCCTTCGAAACCACGTGGAAGACCCAGAGCGGGAAAACTGATAAATACAACCCCGCAGCCACGGATGGCTACGAGAACATCGAGAGCGTGAAGAAGGGCGAGGACGAGAAGGAAGCCATCGTCACCTTCAAGAAGTCGTTCTACCCCTATGAAACGCTCTTCGGAGACCTGGAACATCCGAAGAACCTGGACGCAAAGTTCTATAAGACCGGCTGGGTCAACGATCCACATAACGAATTGCGGGCCGGCCCCTTCATGATCGATGAGCACTCCAAAACGGAGCTGACCCTGGTGCCCAACCCGAAATGGTGGGGTGAGAAGCCGAAGCTGGACAAGGTCGTCTATAAGCAGATGGAATCCTCGGCTTCCATCAACGCCTTCCAGAACGGCGAGATCGACGCCACCGGCATTGGCACCGCCGACCGCCTGGCGCAGATCAAGGACATGGATGATGTGCAGCTCCGTCGTGGCTTCGACAGCTCCGTCGCCGTCTACACGTTCGGGCAGGACAGCCCGCTGTTCGAGAACGATTACGCCCGTAAGGCCTTCTCGCTTTCGACCGACCGCAAACAGCTCCAGGAAATCGCCTATAAGGGAATGGACTGGGAAGAGCCGCTTCCGGGCTCGGAGGTGCTCTACCCCTGGATGCCGACCTACGTGGACAACCTGGACGGCTTCGAATACGACGTCGACGCCGCCAAGCAGCTCATGGAGGACAACGGCTGGGCCATGAACGACGACGGGTACTACGCCAAGGACGGCAAGGTCGCGGAATTCAAATACGTGAACTTCGGCGATGACCCCATCTCCGATGCGCGGGCCCGTGCCCAGCAGTCGATGTCCAAGAAGGCCGGGCTGAAGATGGAGATCGACAACAAGAAGAGCGCCGACTTCTCCGAGACCCTCTCCAGTGGTGCCTTCGACGTGGTGATCATGCGCTGGAGCCAGGGTGACCCCTACGGCTACGCCTGGGCCTGCCAGCTCTACTGCTCGGATTCCGAAAGCAACTTCTCCGGCGTGGGCGATGACGAAGTCGACGAAATGATGAAGAAGGTCACGACGGTGGCCGATCAGGACGAAGCGCTGAAGCTCGCCAGCAAGGCGGAAACGAAGGCCTTGGAACACTTCGGGACCCTGCCGCTGAGCAATGGGCCTGATATGTCAGCCGTGAAGAAGGGACTGGCCAACTTCGGTCCTTCGGGATGGAAGGTTGAAGAACCGGAAAACGTCGGCTGGGAGAAGTAGGTCCAGCTAGCAGATTCCTGTGGCCGATCCCCTCCTCGGGGATCGGCCACACCTCATTAAACCGACGGTCGTCCAAGGGGACCCGCCTGCATGACCGCGGAAGGCTACCGGGGCGCGTTCGCCTCGAGCCGGTCGATGACCGGTTTCAGTGCGAACAGCACCAGGGAGGCGATCACGGCAGCCACCAGCGCGGTCAACGTAGAGGTCACCACGAGGGAGAACAAACCGGTCAAGACCGCCAGCCCGGCCAGCAGGGACAAGGCTTCCCGGGCCACCCGAAGATCCCGGGGAAGGAACGACCTCAGAACGAACTCCACGAATTCAACGGCCACCAGCCACGCCAGGAGGAAGCCGATCAAAATCACGGCGCCCCAGGCCAACACACCGGGTTTGAAATCGCCCAACCCGGGAATGGCCACGGCGGCACCGAGACCGACGGCCAGCGGGACCGCAACCAACAGCACGCTGCCGGCCAGCAACAGGGCCAAAACAGCGATGCCGCCGAGGCCCAACGGCTCGGTGTTCCGGTCCCGCGGTAAGCCTGTCATGGGGGATACGCTGCCACGTCGAAGGGCTCGTACCAAGACACCGGGCCGCAGGTCAGGCCAAGGATTGGAGTCCGAGGCACCGCTCCGGCCGTCGGGGTGTTCCCGAGGGCCGGTCAACGGTGGAGACTGGAGGTCGAGGTAGCCACCACGAAACCGGGGAAATTGTGAACGAAATCCAGCAGATGTCAGCCACCGCCCTGGTGGGTGCCATCCGCCGTCGGGACGTTTCAGCCCGGGAAGCGGTGCAATCCCAGTTGGACCGCATTACCGCAGTGAATCCGGTGGTCAACGCCGTGGTCACCCTGGCACCAGAAGAAGCCTTGGATCGCGCAGATGCGGCCGACCGGCTGACGCTCTCCGGGGCCGACCTGCCACCGTTGCACGGGTTGCCGATGACCCATAAGGACACCCATGACGTGGCCGGGATGCGCAGCACCCAGGGCTCCCCGCTGCTGGCCAAGCACGTTCCCGACATCGACGCTCCCATCGTGGCACGGTTGCACACCGCCGGGGTGATCTCCACGGGCAAGAGCAACGTCCCCGAATTCGCCGCCGGCTCGCATACCTTCAACACGGTCTTCGGGACGACAACGAACCCCTACGACCCCACCCTTAGCGCCGGAGGATCTTCCGGCGGGCTGGCCGCCGCCCTCGCCGCCAGCATCCAACCGCTGGGCGACGGATCCGATATGGGAGGCTCGCTACGCATTCCGGCCTCGTTCTGCCACGTCGTCGGATTCCGTCCCTCCCACGGGGTGATCCCGATGCCCGCCGTCGACAACGATTGGGCGTGGCTCTCGCGCACCGGACCGATGGCGAGAACCGTGGAGGACATTGCCCTGTTCATGGCGGCCACCGCTGGCCCCTCCGAACGCGTCCTGCCCTCGGCACCGTTGACCGGCTCCTCCTTTGCCGGGATCTTCGGCGGTGCCGGGGGAGCGCCTGGCGATGCGGATCCCGGTGATCTGCGCGGGGTGCGGATTGGGTGGAGCCCCGACTTCGGGCTCGACGTCCCGGTACAGGCCGAGGTCCTGGACGTACTGCACAGCCAATTACGCCACTTCGAAGAGGCCGACGCGATCATCGAGGAGGCGTCCCTCGACTTCACCGGGGCCGACCTGGTGTTCGAACGCACCCGGGCCACCGATTTCGCCGCAGGGTTGGGCCCGCTGGTGGAAAGCCACCGCGACCGGATCAAACCGGAGGTCTGCTGGAACGTCGACGCCGGGTGGTCGCTGACCGCCACCGAGCTCATCGCAGCCACGGCCGCGAGAACCCGCCTGGCCGCGGCCACCCGCGACTTCTTTTCCCGCTACGATCTCTTCCTCAGCCCTGCCGCCCAGGTCCTGCCCTTCGACGCGAGAGAGCGCTATCCCGGGGCAATCAATGGAACCGCAGCGACGTCGTACCTGGACTGGATGCGCTCGGCCTCCCTGCTCTCGGCCACCGGACTGCCCGTCCTGGCGCTCCCGGCAGGATTGAGCGGCTCCGGACTCCCGGTGGGCTTCCAACTGGCAACGAACCACTACCGCGATGTCGAGCTGCTGCGTTACGCCCGGGCCTTTGAAGCCCGGGCGGGCTGCGGCGGACAGCGACCGGACCTGGTTCCCGGAACCGGCCAGGCGCACCGGCCGGTGGTCACCGTGGGTCCCGGACAGGGATGACGGGCCGCCGTTCTTCCCCCCTGGTGGGGAATACGATGGAAGGGCGATCTCACGTTTCCCCACTGTCAGGCGTCTACAGGGTGATGAAGAATAAACAGGCCTTCGAAACCGTCGTTGAACGGCATGGCAGAACCGTGCTGCGCGTGTGCCGTGCCGTCCTGGGCCCCGGAGCCGATGCCGACGACGCCTGGTCCGAGACATTCCTGGCCGCCCTGCAGGCCTGGCCCGGAGTCGACGCCGAGACGAACATGCAGGCCTGGCTGGTCACCGTCGCCCACCGCAAGGCCCTCGACGTGACCCGTGCCCGCGCCCGTCAGGCACTTCCTGCCGCATACCTGCCCGAACAGACCTCCCCGTGGGGCACCCCGGGGACGGGCGAACCGGAACTCTGGGCCGCGGTGGGGCAACTCCCCACCCGTCAACGACTCGCGGTGGCCTACTACTATCTCGGCGGCCTGAAGCACACCGAAACTGCGGAGCTGATCGGCGGTACCGCCGAGGCCGTGCGTCGTGCCGCCGCCGACGGACTGAACACCCTGCGCCGGACCTACGGGGCCGACGCCTTCCGGGAAGGAACCCTGAGATGAACACCGAAATCCCCGCTGAAACGGCGCACCTGGCCTCCCTGCGGGCGGAGCTGGCCGAACGGGCCGAGAAAGCCGAGCTGCTCGACGTCGCCTACCGGAGGGTCGACAGCCCCGTGGGACCGCTGCTGCTGGCTGCCACCGCGCGGGGACTGGTGCGGGTCGCGTTCGAACGGGAGGACTTCGACGCCGTGGTCGACTCCCTGGCAACACGACTGGGCAGCCGCATCCTGAGTGGCACGGCCCGGCTCGATGACGCGGCCCGCGAGGTCGAGGAGTACTTCAGCGGGAACCGCCGGCACTTCGACCTGGAGTTGGACCGGTCGCTCTCAGCCGGCTTCCGGCTCGAGGTCCAGCGCTACCTCCCGCGGATCGACTACGGCCGGACGCTGAGCTACGCCCAGGTCGCCGACTCGGTGGGCAATCCGCAAGCGGTACGGGCCGTGGGCTCGGCCTGTGCCAGAAACCCGCTGCCGATCGTCGTCCCATGCCACCGGGTGGTGCGCACCGACGGCTCACTGGGCGGATACATCGGTGGGCTGGAGGCCAAGAAGGCCTTGCTGGGTCTGGAAGCTGCCGCATGAGCGGGGAGGCGCTGTTCGGCGACGACCTCTTGCATCGGCCGCGCCGCGAGCTGGCCCCCGGGGCCATCTGGGTGCCCGGCTGGCTACGGCTGGACCAGCAACGGTGGATCGTGGACCGTTTCCACGAGTGGGTCAACGGTCCGGTGCCGATCCGTTCGGCCCGGGTCGGCGGACACGAGATGAGCGTGAAAACCGTTTGCCTGGGCTGGCATTGGCGTCCCTATGAATACACGCGCGAGGCCGTGGACGTCAACGGCAACCGGGTGCTGGACGTTCCCGACTGGCTGGTGAGGTTGGGGCGCAAGGCCGTGGTCGAGGCCACCGGCGATCCCCGGGCCGGGGAGGCCTACACCCCGGATACCGCCCTGGTGAACCACTACGACGCCGCCGCGCACATGGGCATGCACCAGGACCGGGACGAACGCTCTCGGGCGCCGGTGGCCTCGTTGTCCATCGGGGATACCTGCCGTTTCCGTTTCGGGAACACCGAGCACCGGAACAAACCGTATGAGGATATCGACCTGGTCTCCGGGGACCTCTTCGTCTTCGGCGGGCCCTCCCGGCTGGCCTACCACGGGGTGACCAGGATGCGCCCGGGGACCGCCCCGGCCGGCTGCGGGGTGGAGACCGGGCGCATCAACATCACGCTGCGCGAAACCGGGTTGGGCTAGCGTTTCGACCCGGGGCGGTACCGCGGTTCAGAAGGAGAATCGGGCCAGGGCCTCCAGGTAGGCCTCGTGGAAGGTGGGGAACTGGGGGACCTGATCGCGCAGGGTCTCGATCGGGATCGAGGTGCGAATGGCCAACGCCGCATGGTGGATCCACTCGGCCGCCTCCGGACCCACAGCCCAGGCGCCCAGCAGCACCTGCCGGTCGGTGTCGGCGAGCAGACCCAGCCGTGCGGCCGGCTCGGGCTCGTCGATCCACGGTTTGGCCAGGGCCGCGGTGACGTCCAGTTCCACGGATTCCACCGAGAGGCCCTCGTCGGTGGCCTGCTGGCGGGTCAGCCCGACGCAGGCGATATCGGGGATGCCGAAGACCACCCGCGGGATCCCGTCATAGTGGGCCGTGCGCCCGCGGCCGAGGATCGCGTCGGCGACGAGGCGGCCCTGGTATTTGGCCACATGGGTGAAGGGCAGCACCGCGTTGACATCGCCGATGGCCCAGACGCCTTCGGCGGCCCGGCAGGTGCCATCCACCGGGATCTCGCCCTTCTTTCCCAGCGTGATGCCTGCGGTGTCAGCCCCCAGCTCGTCGGTGTTCGGGCGCCGGCCCGTCGCGAATACGACGACGTCCGCGGCTACTTCGGGTACGTCTCCACCCTCGAGTTCGAGCACGCTGTCCCCACCCTCACGTCGGGCCCGGGTGGGGGAGGAGTCCAGCAGGACGCGGACCCCGGCTCCCTCGAGCTGTTCGAGGGTCAGTTCCCCGACGCGCGGTTCCTCGCGGGATAGGAGCGCCGAACCGCGGTGGACCAATGTGGTTTCCACCCCGAAGTGGGCCAGGAACGTGGCGGTCTCCACCCCGACGGCACTACCCCCGACGACGACGGCACGGGCCGGCAACGTGGTCGCGGTGTAGATCTCACGGTTGGCCCAGGCCACGATGTCTTGTAGCCCCGGAATCCGGGGGAACACCGGCGTCGTCCCGGTGGCGATGATGACGTGGGTGGCTTCCAGCTCCCGTTCGCCGACCGAAATGCGCCCGGGGCCGGTGAAGCGTCCCGCTCCCCGGACAACGGTGGCGCCGCGTTTTTCGTAGCCTTTCACCTGGGCCGAATCGTCGAGGTGGCGGATCATGGTGTCCCGGTAGTCGCTGGCCGCGGACCAGTCGAGTTCGGCGCCCGTGACCCCGGGGGTGGCGCGGGCTTCGGTGCGGACCTGCGCCGGCCGCAGTAGCGTCTTGGAGGGGATACACGCCCAATAGCCGCATTCCCCGCCGATCAGTTCGCGCTCGACGACGGCGACGTCGAGCCCGGCTTTGAGCAAACGGCCCGCGGCCACTTCGCCGCCGGGGCCCATGCCCAGAATGATGACATCGAAAGTGTTCTCCATGTCCCCACCGTCCCACCTTCGACGGGCCCGGAACAGGGGTGGGGAGGTGGCGGCGGCTAGGCCTGGCTCAACGGCCCGGCGGGACCCTCCATCACCGTGGCCGCCGGATAGTGCACCACCACGGAGAAGGAGGCGGCCGAACGGCCTGCATTGCTGTAGCTGTGCTCGATGTCCCCGCCGTGGGTGGCCGAATCCCCGGCAGCCAACACCACCGAGGTGTCGTTGACCCCGAGGGTCAGCTGGCCCGAATGCACGGCGACCAGTTCCCGGGTCCCCGGCGGGTGCGGGGTGCTGTGGTGGGTTTCGCCCACCGCCATGCGCCACTCCCAGAGTTCGGAGACATTGGCTCCGCCGAGGCTGCCGGCCAGATGGGCCGTCCCGCCGTCGTCCCCCTCCCAGAGCAGCGGCCCTTCCCCTGACCTGCGGACCTGGAAGGCATCGGGCTCGCCGGCATCCACCAGCGACGCGAAGGCCACCCCGAGGGCGTCGGAAATGCCGGAAAGCACGGCGATGGAGGGGTTCGCCTGGCCTTGTTCGATCGCCACCAGCGTCCGCCGGCTGACCCCTGAACGGGTGGCCACCTCTTCGAGGGACCATTGGCGGGCCGTCCGGCGGGCGCGGATGCGCTGGCCGATCAGCGTGGCGATGTCCTGATTGCCGGTCACGGGGATTCCTTTCGTGGAGCGGAGACCATTCTACGCCAACGAGAGACCACCGGCCCATAGTGATGCACTGCATAGTGCAATATTGTGCACTATTCGTTATGCTGGTTCGATGACTTCCTACCGTGATCTTTTCCGTGCCCCTGGCGTCCTTCGCGTCGTGGTCTCGCAACTGGTCGCGCGTTTTCCCGCCGGGATGCTCGCGTTGGCCGCGCTGATCCACGTCGAGCACGTCCACGACTCCTACACCGCCGCCGGTCTGGTCCTGGCGGCACTGGCCATCGGGCAGGCGGTGGCCGGACCGCTGAGCAGCCGGATCTTCGGCCGCTTCGGCATGCACCGGGTCCTGCTGGTCACCCTGGTGCTCTCCGGGTCGACGATCCTGGTGCTGGCCCTGCCCGGACTCTCCGTCATGGCCTATGCGGTGATTGCCTTCATCAGCGGGATGAGCACCCCTCCCTTCCAGCAGGCGGCCCGCTCGATCTACCCCTCGCTGGTGGCCCCCGGCGCCCGCGGCGCCCTGTTCTCCTTCGACGCCTCCCTGCAGGAGGTCATCTGGATCCTCGGGCCGGTGCTGACCACGTTCGTCTCCCTGACCATCAACACCTCGTTGGGCGTGGTCATGGCGGCAGCCTTCGTCACCGGCGGGGGTATCTGGTTCATCACCACCAAACAGATCTCCCGCGCCGTCGCCGCACCGCCGACGGGCCGCCTCGGCTCCGTCCTGCGCTCGCCGGCCCTGCGCCTGGCGGCGGTCATCGGTTTCCTGATCTGCGGCTGCATCTCGATGGTCGAAGCCTCCGTCGTGGCGACCTTCGGTGAAGGCGGAGCCCAGTCGGGCATCATCCTGGGGGTCCTCTGCGTCGGTTCGCTCTCCGCCGGGCTCTACCTGGGGCGCAAACGGATCAACCGCTTCAGCACGGCACGGCGGATGGTCGTCGTCGTCATTGGTCTGGCACTGGCCACCGTCAGCACCGACTTCTGGTGGCTCATGGCCACGGTCTTCCTGGCCGGTCTCGGGGTCGCCCCGGTCATTGCCGCCCTGACCCAGATGACCTCGGCCGGGGTTCCGGCAGCCGACGTGGCCGAAGCCTTCGGCTGGACCACGACGGCGCAGCTCATCGGGATCGCCCTGGGATCCGCGGTGGCCGGGGCCCTCATCGATGGCCCCGGCACCCAGGCCGCGCTGGTCGGTGCCACCGTGGTCGCCGCCATCACCCTGGTGGTGGCGCTGGTCGTCAAACGCGGCCAGCCGGGGGTCCCGGAAACGGTGGAGGAACTGATCGACGCCGGCTACACCAAGGCCGCCTGAGCGGTCGTCACTGCAGGGAGGAGGTCAGTCGGGCCAAGTTGTCCAGGACCTTCTCCCTGGCCGGCCGACCGACCCAGTCCTGAAGCGCGAGCTGCCGGCTGTTGGCGCGATAACCGTCCTCGATCGCCCGGACCCGTCGGACGAATGCTGCGCCTTGGATCATGACCGAGACCTCCATGTTCAGGCTGAAGGAGCGGATGTCCATATTGCTGGATCCGATGACGGCGACATCGTCATCGATGGTGAAATGTTTGGCGTGGAGCACCGTCGGCGACGCGTAGAGGTGGATCTTCACCCCGGCCCGCAGCAGCGCCTCGTAATAGGAGCGTTGGGCATGGTGGACCAGTACCTGGTCGCCGATCTCCGACACGAAGAGTTCGACGTCCAGGCCCCGGGCCGCGGCGGAGATGATCGCCAACAAGGTTGATTCCTCCGGCACGAAGTAGGGGCTGGTGATGCTGATCCGCCGTTCGGCCTTGTGGATCAGGGCGACATACAGCTTCAGGTTGTTGTCGTTCTCGAAACTGGGCCCGCTGGGCAGGATCTGGGCGTCGAGGAGCCCGGGTGCCTCGGAGATGACCACCGGGGTGGTGTCCAGGGGGAGCAGCTCGCCGGATTCGCTGAACCAGTCGGTCACGAACACGGCTTCCAGCTCGCGGACCGCAGGCCCTTCCAGCCGCACCATCAGCTCATGCCAGTGCAGGTCCAGCTTGCTGCTTTTGCTCTGGTGGTATCCGGCCTCGATCATGTTTTGCGACCCGGTGAAACCGGTGTGCCCATCGACGACGACGAGTTTGCGGTGGTTGCGTAGATCCGGGCGCTGCCACTGACCGCGTCAGGGACGCAACGGCAACATCGCATGGTATTCGGCGCCCAGCTGTTCCAGCACCGTTCTGGTGTGTCGGCGGTGGGGATTCATGAAGCCGGAGACATGGTCGGACAGCACCCTGACCGTCACCCCGCGGTCCACCGCACGGGCCAGCGCGTCGAAGAACGGTGCGGTGGAGTCGTCGTGGACCAGGATGTAGAACTCGACGTGGACGTAGCGGGTGGCTTGGTCGATCTCAAGGATCATCGCGTCGAAACAGCCCTGGTAGTCATCGATGAGCTCGATCCGGTTGCCACCGACCATGGGCAGGGCCCCGAGGTTCTCGTTGAGGGTGACCACCGAACGCAACCAGGCCGGCCACTGGTCGCTGTTGCCCACCCGATGCAGGCCCTCGGTGCGTTCCAGGATCAACGCGTTGACGTGCTGTTGCTTATCGCGGCGATTGCGGGGGAGTCGGCTGAGCCCGATGAGGAAGAAGACCAGGGCGCCGAGGTAGGGGATGAAGACGATGACCAGCAGCCAGGCGACCGCCGTGGAGGGGCGGCGGTTGGCAGAGATCAGCACGATGGCGATCGTGCCCACGACGGCATGCAGGGCAATGAGGAGCAGGGCAACCGTGTCGAGGCCGTCGGGGGTGATCATGGGTTCAGACTGTCATGGCGGAGACGAAGCCGGTAGTAGGTGGCCGGCCTCGACGAACGGGTGTTGCTGCGAGGTGGTTAGGGCTCCTGTTCCTGCGTTTCGTCGTCGTCCTCGATGGCCACACCATCGCGTTCGCCTTCAAGGTGTCGCCGCAGTTTCTCCTCGGTCTCCTGGCGCCGACGCGTCATGTTCCGGAAGTCATCTTCCTCGCCGCCGTGCGGACCCGCTTGACGTCGCTCCGCGCGCTGCAGCGGAGTCCTGCGTCGTTCGGTCATCACCGCGCACTCCCCATGGACCCGCCGGGGGCCTGTTCGCGCCGCGGGTCCGTTTCGGGCTCCGGGGGAACCACGATGGGTTCGATGAGCGGTTCGGGCCAGGGCTCCGAAGGCTCCGGTGAGGTGGGCGGATCCGTAGCCGGGACGGTGCTCGGGCTCGGTTCGGGCTGCGTGGGCGGCTGCGTCGTCGGATCGCCGGGGATCGATGCCCCGTGATCCGCCCGGGGATGTTCCTGATACATGGCATTCCTCCACCTGTCTTGGACGGATCGTCCGTGGCTCAGGGACGACGCCGGCGCGGGACGGGCTCTGCGCGTACCCGCACGTCTGCCCGCACGTCCTGTCTGAAGTGAAGCACCGGTCCGGTGGGTGGGTCAATGGTTCCAGGAGCCCGCAGGCCCGCGCGTCCTCCATGGCTTTCCCTCCCGGGGGCGCTGCCGGCAGCAGGTAGTGTCGGGGGTGCCTTCAGCGGCGCGGATCGCGTCGACTGCCAGCCGAAAGGGGAGAACGATGTCCACCTCTGCGACAGGACGACCCGGCTCGGGGACTGCTTCCGCCCGGACGAGGGACGACGCCGCATCCGCGGGGGTCATGCAACGCGCCGGGCGCTGGATGGCGGAGCTGGTGAAACGCCCCGACTTCGTCACCGACCTGCTGCAGATCCTCAAATCAGTGGTTGCCGGGACCGGTTCGTGGTGGTTGTCGGTCCATGTCCTGGAGTCCCCGTTGCCGTTCCTGGCGCCCTGGGTGGCCCTGCTGACCGTGCACGCCACCGTATATCGCTCGCTCTCCCACGGGGTTCAGACGACGGTGGCCTCCATCATCGGCGTCGGACTCTCGTTCGTGATCGGCAACTACCTCGGCGTCGAATTGTGGACCTTCGCCCTGGCCCTCCTCGTCGGACTGGTCGGGGCACAGGTGACGTGGATCCGCGACGAGGGAATGGTCATCGCCACCACTGCGGTTTTTGTCCTGGGGAGCGGGTTCTCCAGCCAGGAACCCCTCTTGCTCGACCGCATCATCGAAGTCGGCCTGGGTGTGGGCGTAGGCGTGGTGGTCAATCTGTTGATCATCCCTCCGCTGCGGGATCAGCAGGCGGCACGCTACGTGGACAGCATCAACCGGCGAATGGGGGAGGTGCTGGGCAACATGGCGGAGGAACTCTCCGACCAGTGGGACACCGACCGGGCCGACGCCTGGTATTCCGAGACCCAGTCGATGTCCGATGAGCTGAACTCGGCCTGGCAGTCCGTCCGCTTCGCCCGGGAAAGCAGGCGGGCCAACCCGCGGGGTGGACTGCGGGCACTGCGCCGCTCGCGTGCGGCCACCAGCGGCAAACCCGCCTCCAGCCAGGAGGTCAGCTACGAGCACATCCTCTCCAGGGTCGACGAGGGAATCTCGCATCTGCGCCATCTGGCCCGCACCCTGCGCGACGCGACCTACGCCTCCGGTGAATGGGACGAGCGGTTCAGGCAACAGTGGGTGGCCCTGGTGCGCGATTGCGGCCGATCGATCGCCGATCCCGACGCCGACGTCGAACCCCTCGCCGACCGCTTGACCGAGCTGGCCTCGACGATGTCGGAAGACCATGAACTTCCCCAACGCCGGTGGCCGCTCTACGGGGCGCTGATCACCAGCCTGCGCCATATCGTGGTCATCGTCGACGATGTGGCCTCCGCGCGGGAAGCGCGCGAGTCCGCCAGCAGGAACCCGGAGGATTAGGCAGGGAGATTCCGGTGAGCACGCCGGGGCAGCTACGCGGAGGATAAGCGGTTGACCAGTGGATTCCGTGATCCGCGCCAGTGACACCCGTGGGTTTATCTCGTAAACTACTTTTTATGGGGCTCGTACTTACATTGATCATTGTCGGAGTAATTCTTCTGGTGCTGGGCGTCGCGGTGGAGGCTGCGAAGTTCCTCTTGTGGATCGGTATAGCCATCCTCGTGATTGGTGCCGTGATGTGGGTATTGCGCGGCGTCAAGAACCGGGTCTGAGCGGCTTGCTACGACCGCGGAGTGGGCGGTGACCCAACCCGTGCGCCAAGCGGTCACGGGGGGGGGGG
>NZ_JBQSYU010000035.1:0-19076 GCF_052379645.1 Arthrobacter sp. 179
TAGCCTGCTCATCGAACAGCTGGGACGCGCCCCCGCTGCCCCCGCACTGCTGTGGCAAGAATCATCGCTGGACTACCAGGAACTGTTCCATGGTGCCCGCCGCCTGGCCGCCGTTCTCGGTGCCCACGGGGCCGGCCCCGGTGACACCGTCGGGGTCCACCTGCAGCGTGGCCCCGCGATGGTGCTCTCGCTTTTGGCGACCACACTCGCTGGCGCGGCCTACGCGCCGTTGGACCCCGCGCTGCCCGCGTCAAGGCTGGACTCCATGGTCGGTGACCTCGACCCCGCGGTGATCATCACCGGCAACAACGGCGGTGAGGCCCCCGGGCCGGCCGGAATCTACCCCCTGGTGCCGTTGTCGGAAGACACCCTTGACTGCCTGGACCACCTTCCCGCCCCGGCTGCCCCCGAGGCCGCTACCGGGGTCGGCCCGGAGGACACCGCCTACATCATCTTCACCTCCGGATCGACCGGGGCTCCGAAGGGAACCGCGGTCAGCCACCGGGCCATCGTGAACCGCTTGCTCTGGATGCAGCATGAATATGCCCTGGACTCCTCGGATATCGTGCTGCAGAAGACGCCGTTCAGTTTCGACGTCTCCGTCTGGGAGTTCTTCTGGGCCTTCATGGCAGGGGCACGCCTGGCCATCGCCGAACACGACGTCCACCGCGATCCGGAGGCCCTGGCACGCACGATCATCGAACACGGCGTCACCACCTGCCATTTCGTGCCCTCGGCCTTGTCCCTGTTCACCGGCGCCCGCTCCGCGTCGCGGTGTACGAGCCTGCGGCGGGTCTTCTGCTCCGGGGAGGCACTCGATGCCGAGACCGGACATCGACTGCTTGGCATGCTGCCCGTGGAATTGCACAACCTCTACGGCCCCACTGAAGCCGCCGTCGATGTGACTTTCTGGCACGTATCCGCCACGGAGCGGGGGCCGGTACCGATCGGGCGGCCCGTCTGGAACACCAGGACGCATGTTCTGGACGCGCTGGGCCGCCCGCTTCCCCCCGGAGTTGCCGGTCACCTGCACCTGGCCGGCATACAACTCGCCCAGGGATACGTCCGACGCCCGGAACTGACTGTAGAGAAGTTCTATCACCACCCCGGTCTGGAACGCCTGATGGGACGCCCCGAGCGGGTCTACGCAACGGGTGATATTGCGCGGTGGCGCTCCGACGGTGCCCTGGAATACCTCGGTCGCATCGACGACCAAGTTAAAATGCGCGGCCTGAGGATCGAATTGGGGGAAATCGAGGCGGTTCTGGCCGCGCACCCGATGGTGGAACGCGCCGTCGTCGTGCCCCATGGCAGCGGGCCGTCGACGACCCTACGCGGCTACGTCCAATCCCCGGGGGCCGTCGCAACGGAACTGCGCGCCTGGCTCACCGATCGGCTGCCCGACTACATGGTTCCCCACAGTGTGGACGTCCTCGTTGAGCTGCCCCTGACGGCCAATGGGAAACTCGACCGCCGGAGTCTTCCCAAACCGGAGGCCGGTGCGCCCAGCCGCACACCCTCGACCCCCCTCGAGGGCGCCATCGCCCGGGCTTTCGCCACCGTGCTGGACCAGCCGGACATCGGGGTGGAAACCAACTTCTTTGATGCCGGGGGCACCTCGCTCACTGCGGTATCGCTGCTGCGCCGACTTGAAGGGCTCCACGAAACCCTCAGCAGCACCTCCCTGGAACTCAGCGACATTTTTGCCGGGCCCACGGTTGCAGCGCTGGCCCGACGGCTGGGTTCGGGAGTTGGTGCCAATCCGTATGCCAGGGTCCTCACGCTCCGGGCACACCGTCGGGGTACACCGGTGTTCTGCCTGCACCCAGCCGGCGGGCTCGGCTGGTCCTACGCCAACCTGCTCCGGCATATCACCCCCGATACAGGTATCCATGCCCTGCAAGCACCAGGGCTGGATCCGGCGCTGCCGGCGCCAGCCCCACCGGCCTCCATCCACGAACTCGCCTCCGACTTTGCCCAGGCCATCATCGAGCTGGTTCCCGAAGGTCCCGTCTCCCTCCTGGGCTGGTCGGTCGGCGGGGTCATTGCCCAGGAGCTGGCCATCGAACTCACCGAACGCTCCGTCACAGTCGAACGACTGGTCCTGCTGGATGCCTATCCGCCGGAATCCTGGCAGCAGCTCGCCGAGCCAACCGCGGAAGAGATCAACGAAGCGCTGCTCATCATGGGCGGCGTGGACCATGACCGGCAGGGGGCCGACCTCTCCCGCGAATCGGTGCTGGACCTTTTAGCCCGTACCCCCGGCCCGTTCGGCGAACTCGCCGACGAGGTCGTGGCCCGGGTGGCGAGCGCGGTGAGTACCAACGCCGCCCTGATGCGTAGCCATACGGCGCGTCGATATGACGGGGACATCGACTTCTTCACCGCCCTGCGCAAGAGCCAGAACTGGCTGCACGTCTCGGATTGGCGGCCCCATGTCGGAGGCAACCTGCGCAATCACGATATCGATTGCAGCCACCCGGCCCTGATCCACCACGAGAACCTGGCCCACATCGTCGGCGAACTCGGGCTCTGGGCCCCCTGAATCCCCGCAGACCCGTCGCGTGCACCCAGCACGCCACGGACTGTGGTCATGAAGCACGCAATTGATCAACAGCCGCAAAGGAAGACAATGAAGAAACTTGCACACATCACGGCCACTGCCGGCATCCTGACTTTGGCCCTGGCTGGCTGCTCCCCGGCCCAGGGCCAGGACGCAGACCAGGCTTCCGCAGCGGACGGCAAGCCCTCAACCATCACCACGCAGGAGGCTCCGAAAGACCTGCCCGAAAAGTGGCGTTATATTGCCGGCACCTCGGACTTCACCCCCGAAGAGAGCACCCCCCAGCTCCCGGTCACGGTGACCGACGACGCCAAGGCCACGGTGGAAATCGACGACATTTCGAAGATTATTTCCTCGGGGGACAACGTCTCATCGCTTCTGCAGGCACTGGGGCTGGGCGACAAGATCGCGGCCTCGCCGGATGACAGCCTCTCCGCGGCCGGCAAGGCCGCACCGGAGCACTTCGAATTCCGGAAGAACACCGGGATGGAGGGGCTGCTCGCTCTGGACGGCACCTTGTTCATTGGTGATAATCTCAAACGCCATGGGGATGTCTCCCAACAGTTCCGCGACGCCGGAACGGATGCCGTGCTGTTCGACGTGGGAAACACCACCTCCGATAAAATCCGCAAGCTTTCCAGCTTCGTCGGCCTCCCCGAGGAGGGCGATCGCCTGGCCGAGTCCAACGAGAAGGCGCTGAAGGAAGCCCAGGACATCGGTAGCGCCGAGGGCAAGTCCATCATCCAGGTGACCGCCACGGGGGCGGGCGGGCAGAACTCGGTTGCGGCCAACGGGACTCCGGGGACCGAGATGATTGAAGCCCTGGGAGGCATCAGCGTGGGCGCCGACGCCGGCCTCAGGGGGTTCTCCCGTGAAATGAGCGCGGAAGGCCTCGTGGCGGCCGACCCCGATTACATCCTTCTCTCCAGCGACGACTACGACCGTTGGGAGGGCGAAGAGGGGCTGTGGAAGGCCTTCCCGTCGCTGAAGAACACGACGGCAGGGCGAGAGGCCAACGTCATTGTGATGCCCGATTCCCAGATCAAGTACACCGGCCCTGACTCGGGCGTCGGGGCCTTGGCTCTCGCCAGGGCGCTGCAGCAGTAGACCGGGGAACAGGTTAGCCAATGATGCTCCGTGCCGCCCGTGAAAAACGTGCGGAGGAGCAGATCCGCCGGGTGCCGCTCGTTGTAGCGGCCCCGGTGGGTCTGCTGGTCCTCCTCTTCCTGATGGTCCTTTCCGTCTCCGTCGGACCTTTGCGGATCGACTTTGCCGACGTCTTCCGCATCGTCGGGCAGCAACTCGGCATCCATGAGGTAGACGGGCTCAGCCAACGAGATGTGTCCGTCGTCTGGCAACTGCGGTTCCCACGGACCCTGCTCGGCGCGCTGGTCGGGGCGGCCCTGGCCATGTCCGGCGCCGCATTGCAATCGCTGTTCAACAACCCCTTGGCGGACCCGGGCATCATCGGCGTCACCGGAGGAGCGACCACCGGGGCCGTGGCCGTCATCGTGCTGCTGGGACCGGTAGCCTCGGATGCCCTCACGACCTGGGCCGTGCCGGGGGGAGCCTTCCTGGCTGGCCTGGCCGTGACCGCGTTGATCTATGTCCTGGCGCGGCCGGGCCGCACCACCGGCACTTCAAAGATGCTGCTGGTGGGCATTGCACTGGGCTCGGCTTGTGCCGCCTTGACCGGATTCTTCACCTACATTGCCGACGACACCCAGTTGCAGACCCTGGTTTTCTGGCAATTGGGCTCGCTCAGTAGTGTCAATTGGGGCCAATTGGCCGCCATGCTGCCCGTTGCCGTGGCCGGGGTCGTTGTCCTGGTGATGAACATGCGCAACCTCGATGTCCTGGCACTTGGCGAGCGACAGGCCCAACACCTGGGCGTTAACGTCAAGGCGGCCCGCATGGCGATCATCGTTGCCACTGCGCTACTGGCCGGCGGTTCCGTCGCCTTCGTCGGCAGCATCGGCTTCGTGGGACTGGTGGTCCCGCATATCGTGCGTCAGATCGTGGGCCCGGCACACCGGGTGGCGCTTCCGATGGCGGCGATCGTCGGAGCCTGCCTCATCGTTGCCTCCGACTGCGCCGCTCGCACACTGAACCCGCCCTCGGAGATCCCGTTGGGTCTGTTCACCGCTGCCGTTGGAGCCCCCTTCTTCCTCTATCTGGTCGTCCGGGCCAAGAAATCGATGTGGTGAATGATGAGTGATGCCGTTGAACGGATCGTGGAGCTAGAGTCCGTTTCCTTCCGGATCGGCCAGCGGGACCTGCTGCGAGAAGTTTGTTTTTCTCTGGATCGATCCAGCCTGGTTGCCCTGGTCGGTCCGAACGGGGCCGGCAAATCGACGCTGCTGTCCTTGATCGCCGGGGATCAGGAACCGACCGAGGGCACCGTGCGGGTAGCGGGCACCGAACCGCGGCGGTGGAAGGCCAAGGACTTCGCCCGGCAGCGGGCCGTCATGTTGCAGGAACATCGCGTCGGATTTTCCTTCAGCGTCGAGGAAACGGTGGCGATGGGACGCCTGCCCTATCCCGTCAGCGAAGGACACGACGCCGCCATGGTGCGCCAGGCCATCACACGGACCGGTCTGACCAGGCTCAAGCGCCAGGACGTGACCACCCTGTCGGGAGGTGAAAGCTCACGCTCCTCATACGCCCGCGTCCTGGCCCAGGCACCACCACTGATCTTGTTGGATGAGCCGACGGCGGCCCTTGACCTACAGCATCAGGAATCGGTGATGCGCAGTTCACGCGAACATGCCGACGACGGGCATTGTGTGGTCGCGGTACTGCATGACCTCAACTTGGCGTCGCGTTATGCGGATCGAGTCATCGTGATCGCCGATGGACGGATCACCGCCGACGGGCCTCCGGAGACGGTGCTGACCGTGGAGCTCATCGAAGAGGTCTATGGGCAGAAGGTGTGCCTATTGAGGCACCCCGCGTCGCAGGCGCTGGTCATCGTTCCAGCATGACGGCGGTGACCACCAGCGGGGCTCGTATCAGGAACCGGCCACTGAGGACGTCAGGCAAGGCGGGATGGCGCCGGTCCGGGGTGGACACGGCGACGGAAAACGTGCCGGTCATGGGCCCGGCCGCCCGGGCGACGCCGGCATCACGGGTGGCCACGGACCCGAAGTCGACCTCCACGTCAAGGAAATCCAGCCAGGTCCGAGTGAGCGGGAAGCGGGCCTTGTAGAAACTCTCCTTGATACTGAAAACCAGGCGATCCATCGGCTGGGCGGTGGCCGCCGGGAAGAGCGCCTCCGCCGAGCGCAGTTCCAACTCGGTGCAGATCACCCCGGATGTGCCGTGGGGCAAGGGCGCCCACTCCTCCGCATCGATTCCCAGTGCGGCAAAGCGGTCCGCAGCAGCCACGGCTGCCGCCCGATACGTGGGTCGCCCGGCTGACGTTGGGCCAATATGGGTGAGGCTGCCGACCCAGCCGGCGGGCCACTGGGGCTCACCACGGGGGCCACGCATGAGCGGTGCGGGCGGGGCCCCCGCCGTGGCGAGGGCCTCATGGGCGCACCTCCTGGTGGTGAGGAACTCCGAACGCCGCTGCTCGACGGCGTCGGTGAGGCCGGTCGATTCGGCGGTGGAGAAGGGGGTTGCCTGCTGGGCCGGCACAGGATCGTGATCGATTTCGGAGACCTGGATTGTCGAGGGAAGCAGCTGTCGCAGCGGACCTGGATTGAGGAAGATGAGCTGCCTTTCGGTGGCCGGGATACCCCATGATTTCACTATAGTTAGGGTCCCCTAAATTCTAGCTCCATCGATTCCGGCAGCGGAAAAGAAGTCGTCCGACGCGGCATCACCCGACCTGGCGCGTGGCCTCCACGGCATGCTACCGAAAACTCCTGCGTGCCGGGGGACTACAACCTCGAGACCATCGATGCC
Organism: Arthrobacter sp. 179; assembly: GCF_052379645.1. Classification (NCBI taxonomy): domain Bacteria; kingdom Bacillati; phylum Actinomycetota; class Actinomycetes; order Micrococcales; family Micrococcaceae; genus Arthrobacter; species Arthrobacter sp. 179. The sequence continues at coordinate 6,473 of NZ_JBQSYU010000035.1, forward strand.
ACCGTACGGCCCGGTTCCATGGCCCGGATCGGTTTCAGCTGTCCCGCACGTTTCGCAGACAACACCATTGATCCCGGCTCCGGTGAGGGGCTCGTGCAAAGAGTCGCCGGTGACCCCTAAAACGCGGAAGGGGTCCGGGCCGCCGGCGCATCCATCGCACGTGAGGGCGGTGAAGCACACCTGCGCCGGCACCACCGGCTGACCCGGGGAAAGAGGTCCAGGGACGGGCCTATTGGGTGGCCAATCGGGGCATGGGGAAGTCGGCCTACACCGGGCACTAGACTGGGGGCCATGGCCGGATTGATCAAGCGCGAAGACATCGACGAGGTCCGCTCACGCACGGACATCAAGGAAGTCGTTGATGGGTATGTCACGCTCCGTTCGGCAGGCATCGGCTCGTTCAAGGGGTTGTGCCCCTTCCACGACGAACGCAGCCCCTCCTTCCACGTCCGTCCCCAGGTGGGGACGTTCCATTGCTTCGGCTGCGAAGAATCCGGCGACGTCATTTCCTTCATCCAGAAGATGGACCACACGACGTTTTCCGAGACCGTCGAGCACCTGGCCGGACGGATCGGCTTCGAACTGCGCTACGAGGACGGCGGATCCGGGCCCAGCCGTCAGGATGTCGGCCGGCGTCAACGCCTCCTGGACGCCCATAAGATCGCCGAGGAATACTTCCGCTCCCAGCTGCTCTCCGAGGAAGCCGCGACCGGACGGCAATACCTCTCCGAGCGGGCCTTCGACCGGGCCGCCTGTGATCATTTCGGGGTCGGCTATGCCCCCAAGGGGTGGGATCAGCTCCTGAAGCATCTGCGCAGCCGCGGCTTCCAGGACGAGGAACTCAAACTCACGGGAATGTTCTCCGAGGGCAACCGGGGCATCTACGACCGGTTCCGCGGCCGGCTCATCTGGCCCATCCGCGACCTGACCGGAGCCACGATCGGTTTCGGGGCCCGCAAACTCTACGAGGACGACCAGGGGCCGAAATACCTGAACACCCCCGAAACCCAGCTCTATAAGAAATCCCAGGTCCTCTATGGCGTGGATCTGGCCAAACGGGAGATCACCAAAAACCGGCAACTGATCGTGGTGGAGGGATACACGGACGTCATGGCCTGCCACCTCTCGGGGCTGGGCACGGCGGTGGCCACCTGCGGCACGGCCTTCGGGGCCGACCACATCAAGATCGCCCGCCGCCTGCTGCGCGACGACGGCTCGGGAGGCGAAGTGGTCTTCACCTTCGACGGGGACGCCGCCGGGCAGAAAGCCGCCCTGCGGGCCTTCGAGGAGGACCAGCGTTTCATCGCCCAGACCTATGTCGCCGTCGAACCCTCCGGGGCAGACCCCTGCGAACTGCGCCAACACCGGGGCCCCGAGGCGGTCAAGGAACTCATCGATTCCAAACGTCCGCTCTTCGAATTCGCCATCCGGGCGGGGCTGAAGAAATTCAACCTCGATACCGTCGAGGGCCGCGTGCAGGCATTGCGCGCCTCCGCACCCATCGTTGCGGCCATCCGTGATTCGGCCATGCGTCCGGCCTATTCCCGTGAACTGGCCGGCTGGTTGGGCATGGATATGGATGAGGTCAACCGGGCCGTGGGGGCCGCCGCCAAGCGCGCCCGTGACGGGTCCGGGTCCGGCCAGGACCGCGGTTCCCGCCCCGGTTCCGGGTCCGAGCCCCGCCCGCAGGGCCCGGGATACGGCCCCGGGGCCGCCCAGGAGCCCCAGGCCCCGGCCTTTCAACGCCCCGATGTCCGCGACCCGGTGACCCGGATGGAACGCGAATCCCTCGAAGTGGTCCTGCAGCAACCGGGGGTGCTCAGCGCCGACCAATGGCAGGCGTTCTATACGGCCCGCTTCCTCGCCCCGGTCCATGCGGCCGTCCATGACGCGGTCCGCGCCGCCGGTGCCGCGGGGGCCACCCCGTCGCAATGGGTGGAGTCCATCCGGCAGGAGGTGCCGGATCCGTTGCGCTCCTTCGTCTCCGAGCTGGCGGTGAACCCCCTGCCGGCGAATTCGGAGGAGTCGCTGACCCGGTATTGCCACGGCATCATGAACCGCCTGTTCGATCTGCAGATCACCCATCAGAAGGCCGATCGGCTCGGCCAGCTCCAGCGGATGGACCCCGTCGCCGATCCCGAGGGATACCAGCGGATCCAGCGGGAATTGATGGAACTGGAGCTGCGGCGCCGGTCGCTGCGCCAGGAGTAGGAAGGGGCCGGGGGCGACGATTTAGCAACCTCGGCCCAGCTCTTGTATAGTCGTCTCTGTTGCTTTCCCCCATAGCTCAATTGGCAGAGCGTTCGACTGTTAATCGAAAGGTTACTGGTTCGAGTCCAGTTGGGGGAGCGGATCACTGGTCGTCCCCGTCACTGTTCGTGGCGGGGACGACCGTGTTTAAGGCTCGGGGCCGTGGTCCGGCCGGGCCCGTCGACCTACCATGGAGCCATGGACTGGCTGCTGGCACCGGACTACTGGGTCGCACGGGAAATCCTGCAACGCGGGGTCGCCGCCGTCTTCCTCATCGCCTTCGCCTCCACACTGAACCAGTTCCGTGCCCTGCTCGGTGAACGGGGCCTGCTGCCGGCGAATCGCCTGCTGGCCGGCCCCGGGGCGCGCGGACCATCGGTGTTCACCCGGTGGGGGTACTCCGACGCCAAGCTCGTGGCCGTGTGCTGGGTGGGCCTGGTCGTGGCCGGCACCCTCGTCGCGGGGCTGCCGCAGGCAGGTCCCGCCTGGGTGGTGTTGGCGGCGTTCCTGCTGCTCTGGGGGCTCTACCAGTCGATCGTGAACATCGGGGGGATCTTCTACGGGTTCGGCTGGGAGATGCTCCTGCTCGAGGCCGGGTTCACCGTCGGGTTCCTGGGCTCGCACCAGGTCGACCCGCCACGGACCATCCTGATCCTGATCGTCTGGCTGGTCTTCCGCCTCGAATTCGGCGCCGGGATGATCAAATGGCGCGGGGACCCTGCCTGGCGGAACCTCACGGCCCTGTACTACCACCACGAGACCCAGCCCATGCCCGGACCGTTGAGTCGTCGGGCGCATCTGGCACCGCGCTGGTGGCATCGCTGTGAGGTGGCCGGAAACCATGTGGCGCAGCTGGCCGTCCCGTTCCTGCTCTTCGTCCCGCAGCCGGTGGCATCGATCGCCGCCGGGGTGGTCATCGCCACCCAAGCATGGTTGGTGGCCACCGGAAACTTCGCCTGGCTGAACTGGATCACGATCGTGCTGGCCTGTGCCGCCATCGATGATGCCGCCTTCGGAGGCCTCGCCTCACTGGTCGCCGGTCTCCCCGCCGGTCCGGTGGGGCCGCTCGCGGAGCGGGCGGCGGCCCCCGCAGGGTGGACCGTCGTCGTCCTGCTGGCCACGGCGGGGTTGCTGGTCGCCGGGATCCCGGCGCTACGCAACCTTTTTTCGCGCTCCCAACTGATGAACGCCAGCTTCAACCGCTGGCAGCTGGGCAACGCCTACGGGGCCTTCGGCAGCGTCACCCGCCAACGCACCGAAGTCGTCATCGAAGGCAGGATCGACGACGAGGTCGGGGACGACGACGCGGACCCGGAGACGGAAACCGGCTGGCATGAATATGAATTCCGCGGCAAACCCGGCGATCCGGCCCGCAGGCCACGGCAGTTCGCCCCCTACCATCTGCGGCTGGATTGGATGATGTGGTTCCTGCCCCTGGGGTCGCTGCACCAACGCTGGTTCCAGGCCCTGCTGCTCAAGCTCCTGGCCGCGGACCCCGCCGTGTTGGCCCTGTTGCGGGTGGATCCCTTCTCCGGCAGGGCCCCGGACCGGATCCGGGTGCTGACCTACCGCTACCGTTTCGCGAACGACCAGGAGACGAAGGACCGGTCGCTGTACTGGATCCGTTCCGACCGGCGCCTGGCCATCGGACCGGTACGGCGTGGTTGAGGGCCGGGGGGAGCGGAAGGCGATTCGAATTCGGCCCGCCGTCCTGCTAAAGTTTTACTCGCTTCCTTCCCCCATAGCTCAATTGGCAGAGCGTTCGACTGTTAATCGAAAGGTTACTGGTTCGAGTCCAGTTGGGGGAGCCGAATGAACGTCCGTCCCACCGCATGGTGTGGCGGACGTTTTTCGTTGCGGCCCGCTCAGGTCATCAACGGCACCTGGCGGGGCCGGACCACGATCCACAAGGTTGCGATGGCCAGCAGGATGCACCCGGCCATCACCGCGGCCATCGGCGTCGCGCTCCCGACACCCAGCAGACCCACGACGGGGGAGATCGCCCCGGAGAACCCGAAGGTCGCCGCCCCGAGCAACGCCGCCGCGGTGCCCGCCTGGCTGCCATGACGGTGCAGGGCCAGCCCCTGGATGCAGGGGAAGTTGAAGCCGGTGGCGCAGATGTAGAACCACAACGGGATGGCCGTGCCCCAGAAGCCCCAATGGAACTGGTCGGCGGCGATGATGCACAGGGCGAAGAACACCTGGGCGATCGTGGCGGCGGCGATGATCCATTGGGCGCCGAACCGGCGGACCAACCGGGCGCTGGTCTGCACCCCGGCGACCACCCCCAACGAGTTGACCATGAACAACAACCCGTAGGCCTGCTCGTTGAGCCCGTAGACGTCCTGGAAGACGAAGGGGGAGGCCGAAAGATAGGAGAACAGCCCGGAGAAGTTCAGCCCGCCGACCAGCAGCAGCCCCACGAAGATCCGGTCCTTGAGCACCAGGGAATAGCGCCGCAACAGGTGGGGTCCCCCGACCGGTCGGCGCTCGGGCGGAAGGGATTCGCCCAACAGCAGGATCGCGGTGGTGGAGGCCACGATCCCGTAGCCGGCCAGTGCCCCGAAGACCCCATGCCAGTCGGTGACCAACAGGAGCTGGGAGCCGATCACCGGGGCGAAGATCGGGGCCATGCCGTTGACCAGGGCCACATAGCTCATCGTCTTGACGAGTCGCAGGCCGTCATACAGATCGCGCACCATCGCGATGGCGACCACCGAACTGCCCGCCGCCCCCACGCCCTGCAGGACGCGGAAGAGCATCAGCATCTCGAAATCCTGCGAGAGGGCTGCTCCCGTGGTGGCACCGATGTGCAGGATCGTCGCCGCGATGAGCGGCCCCCGCCGGCCCAGGCGGTCGCTGAGCGGGCCGACCACCAGCTGACCGGCGGCGAAGCCGAAGACCGTGCCGGTCAACGTCAATTGGGCCGCGGCCTCGGTGATGCCCAGATCCAGGCGCAAGGCGGGGATGGCCGGAAGGTAGAGGTCCACGGTGAAGGGGCCGAGGGCGGTGAGCATGCCCAACACCACAATGCGCAGGATCTTTGAGCGTCGGCTGGGGGCAGGGGTCGGTGCAGGGGTGCCGGGCAAGGAGTCCTCGGGGTTGGACAGGAGGGGAACAGGCCGGCTGTGAAGCCGATGTCCACAGCCTATACCGGGGCTGCGAGGTGGCAGCGACGCCCTTCGGCCCAGGCGCTCGGGGGCGCGATCATGACCGCTGGAAGGAACGTTGTCTACCCCCGAGTAGCCCCGGTATGCAGGCAAGATGGTAGGTTTTTGAGTGCACAGGCCCGTCTGGGCCGCCACCGAAGGAGGATCAGGATGACACGAACCACGTCCGGACGTCGCCCATCGTCGTTCACCGGCCTCATGAAGATCGTCGGTCGACTGGTGCCCAAGCAGCTGAATGACGAAATCCAGCTCGCCATCGCCCAGATGAAGAGCAAGGCCGTCAAGGCGGGGATCGGTGCCGGCCTGGCTGTCGTGGGCCTCGTCTTCATCACGTTCATGATCGTTGCGCTCATCACGTCGGGGATCCTGGCGTTGGGTCTGGTCTTCAAACCATGGCTTGCCGCACTCATGGTCGCTGCCTTCTTCCTGATCGTCGCGGCGATCCTGGCCTTGATCGGCGTCATGAAGATCAAGAAGCAGATGCCGCTGATCCCCGAGGACGCCATCCGGGGGGTCAAATACGACCTCGGCGTCGCCAAGCAGGGCCGTTCCTTCGACCCGTCCACGCTGGACCAGAAGAAGCCCAAGGACGAGGAAGCCAAGAAGGACAAGAAAAAGAAGAAGGACGAGGACAAGCCCGCGCCGGTGCCCTACAACGAACTGCTCAAGCGTTCGCAGGAACGCCGCGAGCATCTGGCCGAGATCCGCGACGACCTGGCCCCGAAGCTCGACGTCAAGCGCCAGGCCAAGGAAAAGTCCGAGACCGCCAAGACCTATGCCCAGGACGGCAAGCTCCGGGCCCGCCAGGCACTGCACGAGCGGACCCACCAGGAGGTTCCCAGCGACGCCTCGCTGTTGTTCAAGGAGCGCTGGCAGCCGCTGGCCCTCATGGGGGCCTCGCTGGTCGCCCTGGGTGCGTTCGTGCGCAAGCTCCGGAAGTCTTGAGGTGACGGGTCCCGTCTGAGGGCCGTTTCGAGTGGTTCGACCAGCACCGATCGGTCCCGGGACGGGCCGTAGCCTCCGGGGAGAAGGGAAGCACGCGTGAAGATCATCGGCGCCGGGGGGCGTGATGACCTCGAATACCGCGAGCTCACCACGTTCTGGACCTTGCCGAACCTGATCACCGTCCTGCGGTTCGGACTGGTTCCGGTCTTCGTCTGGATGGTCCAGACGGACCGCTATGGGTGGGCGACCATCGTGCTGGTCGTCCTGGGGGCCACCGACTGGATCGACGGGTACGTCGCCCGGCTGCTCAACCAGATCTCCACGGTCGGCAAATGGCTTGACCCGGTGGCCGACCGGGTCGCCCTGATCGTGGTCATCGTGGTGTTCGTCGTCGACGGGATCGCCCCGGCCTGGCTGGCCTACGCGATCATCATCCCCGATGTCCTGCTGATCACCAGCACGGTGATCCTTGCCCGCGGGAACCCGAACCAGCCCGTGAGCAACCTGGGGAAGATCCGCACCGCCCTGTTGCTGCTGGCCATGCCCCTGCTGCTCTTGAGCCGGGTAGATGCCGCCCCCGGAAGGGTGCTCGAGACCGTGGCGATCGCACTGTTGGCGGTGGGGTGCGTGCTGCACGTGGTGGCGGCCGTGTTCTACTTCCGCCGGGCCCACCGCAGGGCGCGCACCCTGAAATCCGGGGGACCATGGTCTGGATAGCCGTCGCCTGCGCCGTCATGGCAGCCTTCTTCCTGGCGTTCGGCACACAGCGCCAGAGCAGTGCGGTCCGGGCCAGCAGCGGTGGCCTCGCGGTGTCCTCCCGGGGCATCCTGAAGCTGCTGCTCAATCCCCGTTGGATGTTGGGGCTGTCACTCATGGGTGTCGGGATGGTGCTGAACGTCTACGCGCTGGCCAGCGCGCCCCTGACCGTGGTGCAGCCCATCGGAGCGATCGCCCTGGTCATCACCACCGTGGTCAACGCCCGCGACCAGGGCATCCGCATCAACCGGCCCACGGTGCTGGCCATCACCGCCTGCATGAGCGGGAGCATCGGCTTCGTCCTGCTGGCGATCAACGTCACCGCCAGCACCCACGCCATCAGCCGTCAGCAGGAACAGGCCACCGTGCTGCTGCTGGCCGTCGTGGTCGCGATCCTCACCGCGGTCCTGCTCGGTTTCAGGCGGCGCATCAGCGCCTTCGTCTACATCCTGGGCGCCGGGGTGCTCTTTGGTTTCGTCGCCGTGCTGGTGCGCACCATCGCCATCGGGCTGATGGATCCCAACGGAAGGTTCCTGGGCAACATCGCCTGGTATGTCATCCTCGCGGTGGTGGTGGCCGGTCTGTTGGGCACCTATTGCGTGCAGAACGCCTATTCCAGCGGCCCGCCCGAACTCGTGATCGCCGGACTGACCGTCATCGACCCGATGATCGGCATCGCCGTCGGTATCGGCATCCTGGGTGAGTTGCGTCCCGATGTGCATCCGGTCGTGGCGATGTCCATGGTCGGGGCGGCTCTCATTGCTATCGTGGGTGTCACTGCGTTGTCGCGCCATCATCCCGATGTGTTGCAACGGCAGGAAGAGGCACGACGCCGGCAGGCGGGCACGGGACGCTAGGCCCAGCGGGCCGGGGCCTGCGGATCCGCCGCACGTGGTGCCATCAGAGGATCCAGACCAAACCCCGAGTAGCAGGAGCCAGCCCCCAGTGAGCGGTGACAAACCCCTGACCATCCTGATTGCTGCGGATACCTACCCGCCCGACATCAACGGGGCGGCGGTCTTTTCCCATCGGCTGGCCACGGCCATGCAGGCCCGTGGGCATACGGTCCACGTCGTGGCCGCCCGTGACGTGAACGGCCCCGGGGTCGTGGAGCACCGCCGCGAGGCGACCGTGCACCGGCTGCGCTCGCATAGCCAACCCACCCAATCGACGCTGCGTCTCTGCCTGCCCTGGGAAGCCAAACGGGACATCGGGGCGATCCTGGATGAGATCAAACCCGATATCGTGCACGTGCAGTGCCATTACATGGTGGGCCAGGCGGCCGTGAACGAAGCCGAAAAGCGGGGGATCAGGACCGTGGCGACCAACCATTTCATGCCGGAGAACCTCGACCCGTTCCTGCCGTTCCCGAAGTGGTTCAAGCGGATCGTGGCCCGGAACTCCTGGCGCGACATGGGCAGGATCATGGGCAAGGCCGCCGTGGTCACCACGCCCACGCCGCTGGCGGCACGCGCCATGATGACCCATGCCCGGTTGGGGCGGGTCCTGCCGCTGTCCAACGGCATCAACGCCTCCAACTACCAGCTCGACGCCGGGGAGGAGGTGCCGCAGTCCCACCACCCGATGATCCTGTTCGTGGGACGGCTGGCCGTGGAAAAGAACGTCGACGTGCTCGTCCAGGCCCTGGGCCTGATGCGGAGCGACCCGGCACCACATCTGACCATCGTCGGCAGCGGGGAACAACGCGGCCCGCTCGAACGCCGGGTCGCCGAACTGGGGCTGGAGGACCGGGTGCACTTCACCGGCCATATCGAGGATGCACAATTGCGGATCGGCTATCTGCAAGCCGATGTGTTCTGCCAGCCGGGGACCGCCGAACTGCAGTCGTTGGTGACCCTCGAGGCACTATCGGCCTCCACCCCGGTGGTCCTGGCCGATGCCATGGCCTTGCCGCATCTGGTGGACGACGGCGTCAACGGCCACCTGTTCACCCCCGGAGATGCGCGCGAACTGGCGGAGAAGGTCGATGCCATCCTGGCTCTGGACCCGGCGGAGAGGGCGCGGATGGGCGCTGCCGGGTTGAAGAAGGCCGAGCAGCACAGCGAAGCCAAGACGATGGATATCTTCGAGGCCCTCTACCGGGGTGCCGGCGCCGACGACTTCCTGGTCGCCTGAGCCGGCCGCGTGGCGTCCGGGCCCGCGGTTTCCATTAGGATGACAAGGGTCGCAGGCAGCCTGCGCCGAGGGGCGGTAGCTCAGTTGGTTAGAGCAAGGGACTCATAATCCCTGGGTCGTGGGTTCAAGCCCCACTCGCCCTACGTGTTCCGGCCGGTACGCCATGGCGTACCGGCCGGCCCCGTCGGCAGCACCTCGGCCACCTCTTGCACAACGACCGGGAAGGCCAGGAACCAGCGGACCATGCACATCGTCATGTTCACCGACCAGCATCCCGGCACGCTGGGGGGGATGCAGACCTCGGTCCAACTCCAGCGCAAATACCTGGAACGTGCCGGGCACCGGGTGACCGTCGTGGCCCCGGCCTTGCGTGGGCGGGCCGCGGATACCGACCCCCGGGTGCTCACCCTGCCCACGATCGGGTTGGGGCCCGGGGAATACGGGATGACCCCGCCCACCGCCCGCATCATCAAGACCCTGGTGTCCCGCCTGCGGGCCCGCGGCCCCGTGGACCTGCACCACGTCCAAGCCGACTTCTGGGGTGCCGCGATCGGTTATGCCGCCGCCGGGATGCTCGGGGTGCCCGTGGTGCACACCATGCACAACCACCTTCAGGCCGGACTGCGGGCGACCATGCCGCTGCCGGGACTGTTCCAACGCGGTTTCGGGCTCATGCAGAAACGGGTGCTGCGCACCGGCGAACCGGTGGCTGCCGACGCCTGGACCTATCTACGGGGCTTTGCCTCCCGCGCCGCGGCGGTCACCGCACCATCGACCCATTTCGCTGAACTATTGAAGGGACACGGGGTGTGTCCACGACTCGACGTCATCCCCACCGGGCTGGACGACGACGTGGCCCGGGGCTTGTTGGCCGAACCCCGGTCGGAGGCTCACCGGGCCCGCCCGCGGCTGGTCTGGATCGGGCGTTTCAGCGCGGAGAAGCGGTTGATCCCCTTCCTGCGGGCCGTGGGCGCCTCGGGGATCCGGGCCGACGTGCGGATCTTCGGCGACGGCGCCGAACGCCGGCGTGCCGAACGGATCGCCGCGGACATCACCGCCTCGAGCATCACCTTCCAAGGCCGGGTCCCCTATGAGCGGATGCTCTCGGAACTGCGCCACAGCGATGCGCTGGTCCAGACCTCGCAGGGGTTCGAAACCCAGGGCATGACCGTCTATGAGGCGGCGGCCCTGGGAACCCCGACCGTGCTCAGCGATCACCGCATTGCCGCGGACCTGCCGCGGAACCTGCTCTGGCTGACCGACGACGACACGGTAGAGGGACTGGCCAGGACCCTGCGTCGGGCGGCCGCCGACCTGCAGGACGGCCGTCGGGAACCCCTCGATGCGGCGGAGACCGGGAACCTGCTGCAAAGCCGGCAGACCGAACTCATGCTCGCGGTCTACCGCCGGGTCCTTGACGGAGCGACGCCGCAGGAACCGGCAGCAGGATAGACGGACGCCGGTCCATCAGCAGCGACAGCGGGTCGATGTATTCACCATTCAGCCGCACTCCCCAGTGGAGGCAGACGCCGGCACAGTGCCCGCCGGTTCCGGTCGTGGCGACCTGCTGGCCGCGGACGACCCGGGCGCCGACGTCCAGCTCCGCGGTCACCGGTTCGAAGCTGGAGACCACTCCACCCCCGTGGTCGATGGTCAGCACCTCCCGGTCGACCACCACCCCCGCATAGCGCACGACGCCCGCGGCGGGGGAGCGGATCCCCGCCCCGGTCGCGGACCGCAGGTCCACCCCCCGGTGTCCGGCAGCCCAGAGCGCCGGGGGTGCGACGAAGGAATCCAGGACCGCCTCGGGGCCGCCGAGCGGCCAGGACCAGGGGACGGACCCGGCGGAGGGGGTGGGTCCGTCCGCCCGGGCCGGGCCGATCGGGCCCGCCGGACCACCCCCGGCCAGCAAGGCCAGGACCAGGACCAGGAACAGGGGCCAACGCGACTTCCGGGATAGTGACATGCACCGATCCTGTGCTGCCGCAGTAGCCTCGTGGAGCCCCTCGGATGCGGCCGGGGAAAACCCCGGGGTGGAGGCCGCCGTGGAGGGCTCGTCGCCGTCCATCCGGGGCCCGCGGCTGTAGTACACTATTAATCGCAGTTCTGTGAGTGGAAGGCCTGTGCCTACAGGTAGGAAACGACTGGAACTGACTTCGCGTATTGCGTCTCCACCTTTCGAGGCCGCCTTTCCGGCGGCATCCAACGGGTGGGACCTGCAGCCAACGGTCCGGAAACCCGGTGGGCTGCGGGGGCCGGATTCCGGTGGCCGATGCCAGGGGCACCACCGACCGGTGGATTGCCACACAACCGAAACAACAGGTGGTTACCGCGGTCCCTGCCGGGACCGGACTGCTACCGCCGGAAGGAGTTGCGACATGCCCGTCGTAACCATGCGCCAGCTGCTCGACAGCGGCGTCCACTTTGGCCACCAGACCCGTCGCTGGAACCCGAAGATGAAGCGCTTCATCTTCACCGAGCGCAACGGCATCTACATCATCGACCTCCAGCAGTCGCTGTCCTACATCGACCGCGCCTACGAGTTCGTCAAGGCCACCGTCGCCCACGGCGGCACCGTGCTGTTCGTCGGCACGAAGAAGCAGGCCCAGGAAGCCATTTCCGAGCAGGCCACCCGCGTGAACCAGCCCTACGTGAATCAGCGCTGGCTCGGCGGCATGCTGACCAACTTCGCCACGGTCTCCCGGCGGGTTGCCCGCATGAAGGAGCTCGAGGAAATCGACTTCGACGACGTCGCAGGCTCGATGTACACCAAGAAGGAACTGCTGCTGATGCGCCGCGAGCTCACCAAGCTGCAGACCAACCTCGGTGGCATCCGCAACCTGACCAAGGCACCGTCGCTGCTCTGGGTCGTCGACACCAAGAAGGAACACCTGGCCGTCGATGAAGCGCAGAAGCTGAACATCCCGGTCGTCGCGATCCTGGACACCAACTGCGATCCCGACGAAGTCGATTTCCCGATCCCGGGCAACGACGACGCCATCCGCTCCGTGAACCTGCTGACCCGCGTCGTCGCCGACGCCGTGGCCGAGGGCCTGATCGCCCGCAGCAACAAGCAGAGCGGTAACACCGAAGCCGCGGCAGAGCCGATGGCCGAGTGGGAGCGCGACCTGCTCGAGGGCAACGCCAAGTCGGACGAGGCCAAGGCCGCCGCCGAAGAGGCAGCACCGGTCGCCGAGACCGAGCCGGAGGCTCCTGCAGCGGAAGCCGCCGCAGCGGCCGAGGCAGCACCCGAGGCAGCAGCCGAGAAGCCTGCCGAGGACGCCAAGTAACACCTTGGGTCATCTGGAGCCGGGGGGGCGGGCGGGCCGCCCGGGCCGCGCGGAACG
>NZ_JBQSYU010000036.1:0-18031 GCF_052379645.1 Arthrobacter sp. 179
ATCGGCGCATCCCTCCACTTGCTTCGATCACTTCAAATACACCACGTGCGCGTTGATAGTTGCCTGCTCGACACTCGTTGAACCATTGCGCCTGTCTGGCCCCGTCGATCCAGAACCTCGGCACGCCGGTTACCTCGTCGAAGACCCGATTGAGTACGCCACGCGCATCCGCATAACGTTCCCCCAGCGTCAAAGCCCTCGCCACAAGAATCCGTGAAATTTCCCGCCCGAAGGCCACTTCGATGACGTGCAGAAGTGGCTCCAAGTCACGAGGCGCGGGAAGCGGCCGTCCTTCGAAGGCAAGTGCGTGCAATCGCAGGACTTCCGACGCGCCAGCCACGCTTTCAGCGCCCGCCCCGGTCAAGGAAATAGCCTGTCCCAGAACCTCGCGCGCCTCCGGCAATTCCCACCTTTCCAACAGACCGAGAGTCACGATGCACAACACCCGCGCACTACCGCCAGCATCCGTCTTTGGACGTTTCGCCAGTGCGGCCATGCTCGACGGCACGGAAACAATCTGATGCTGTGCAAAGTCGAGGAGGCCCATGAACACCACGAACTCCAACGGAAGCTTCTCCGGATGGACCGTTCCACGGGCAAACCGCAAATATCTTCGGGCAAGGTCATACTCCGCAGTCAGGATCAGTGACCTCACCAGGGGAACAAAGTCCTGGGCGACATCGGCGCCGTCGCTCAATGCCAAAGCACGCTCCGCAAATTCAATACCCACCCGGATAACGCCTCGCTCGACCGATAACGCCGCCGTGGCGAGCAGCTCAGCCGAATGTTCCCCGGACACCTGCAGGAAACTCGCGTGCCAAGCGTAGAGCCCTGGCCGCGTTTCCTTGCAAACATCCGCGAGTTGCTCATGTAGCTTCAGTCGCGCTGTCGAAGACAGCGCCCAAAGCCCAGTCGAATAGGCCGCGGAATCCTTGACAACGAGATATTCACCCTGCCGTTCCACGAAATCCTTGGCAATAAGCTCCTCAAGCCCTTCCAAGGACGCATCGTCCAGCAGGCGGAACACAGACTCCGGAATATAGGGTCCGCAGACCAACAAATCCAAAGAGCGCCGTGTTTCAACTCCGAGTCCGTCGAGGAAATCGGAAGTGAGAGCAGCCAGCTTCTTGCCGGGGCGCATGGGCACCGGTAGCGGTGTCGCCCCTTCGAGGACACTCATAGGCAACTCGCCCAAAATGCTCTTGAACGCCATGGGGCTGCCTGCGCTTGCGCGCGCCACACAGTCAAGAACCACGTAGCTGGTCGACGGAGGGGCGAGCGATCTACCCAGCTCAATGAGCGTGGCAACATCTAGGGGACGAAGTACTAAACGCGGGATACCAGCAAACGGACAGTCTGGTGTCACGCAAGCAACAGTCAGGACGGTACGCATACCCGTTGCAGCCATCCGACGGAGGACATACCCCAGCACCTGCTGGCTAGGTTCGTCGAGGAGATCCGCGTCGTCAATCAACACAAGAAGAGAATTAAGGTTCGCATCGCGCAAGAGCAAAACAATTTCCTGGGCAAGTTCAAAGGACGACTCGCGAGGCTTCGCGCGATGAAATACGGACAACAAATCGGTCCCTTGAGCGTCATCGATCGCAGCCAGAAACGCCGTTACCCCCGCCAATGGCCAGCAAGTCTCGATAGGATTTCCCCGAACAATTGCCACGTGGGAGTCAACTGAGGACGCAGCTGCATTCAGAATCGCCGTCTTGCCGCTCCCGTGTTCACCAACAAGTGCCAACGCCTCGCCTGCAGACGCTCGAACAACGCCCAGGACAGCCTTCAGTTCAGTGTTTCGACTAAAGAATTCCATGTGTTGGGCCCCCTTTTCTACGCCCCCGGGACGGTTGCGTTTCTACTGTGGTCGCAACCGACCATTCCGGCCCCGATGGAGACCCTTGGAATCATTGAGACCGTTCCAGGGGTCAGCCGCCCATTCTGTGCCGCCGGAGGCATAATGCACTACCAGCAACCGCTGTTCGCTCTATACAGTGCAGCAGCGGGTCAGCGTGGGCGGACTCTCAGCGAAACCGCTCTCTCCCAGGAAGCGGGTCTATCCCGATTCTTCATGAGAAGGCGATGCGTCTCATAAAGCGGGGCGACGAGGCCGTTTCTCACCATATAGGCCATGAGTTCCCAACCCTCACCTTTCCCCCGGAAAATGCGGACAACTCGGCACAACATACGGAAACTGCGGGATATGGGACACAGTTCTTCGCAAATGAGTCCTAGAAAGTTCTTTAGACGGCCCCTTCTCTGGGACAACGCCCGTCAGGAACAGCTCAATCACAGCAACTTGTGACCGCGCTCCCCCAATTAATCCGCAGGTTGTGTTCCCTGTCACCGAGCGGGTCCGCACCGTTCCTTAAAAACTCGCCAAGTATCCGCACAATGCCGCATTCGCCTCTCCTACAGGCAAATTCAGCCCATAACGTCGAATTGAGAACCGAAAATGCAAACGCAACCCACCCCGCATTTCCTTGCTCATTCAATATCTGAGGTCCACCATTGCTTAATTCATACCTTCCCACCCAGACAAGAGTCTTGAAGCAGCGCCGGGTATCTCGGCAGAACCAATCGCTTGCCCGGATAGCGTCAGGGTTCGCCCGAGCCGCAGGCGAGGGGCACTCATGATGCACGTCGCCAGCCTCACCGTGGCAGAACAAGCAACTCTCGGCCAACACGGAACGATGTTCGAAGACGTGCTGGGCTTCGTGGCACAGCTGAGCATGGTGCTCTGGAGTCTGGTAATCCTAACCACGATCATCCGCTTCATCGGCATCCAGAAGTACCGGCGAAACTCCAACAGGACCACTGGCGCCGAGGCACCAACCCCGAGCACCACCGTTACAGCCCCCCATCAGCTGTCTGACTCCGGATTGGCCCGCCTCGGTCTGATCGAGGTCGACACGGCTGAAGCAGAGGCCATACCCGCCTCGGCTGAACACTCCTACGTCTTGACGAGAGAACCAATCAGGAACGCTACCTTCGACGAGATACGCCCGCCAAGCCAGACGCGGACCATTGCTCCCACTTCCAAGAAGGTGCAGCATCCCACGCCTGACGAACGGCGCACCGAGTCCCGGCCACCCGCACTGGCCGGCAACTCCACGAGGAACTGAACATGGACATCGCGCTAGTGGCCATCTGGTTATTCGCCGGCGTCAGCATCCTCTACGTTGCGCACTTCGGCCTCTACCTAGTCGGGGCCAACTTCTACGACGTATGGCAGGAACGGCGAAAGGGCCTGAAGAGCCTCCTATCTCCCGTCCCCTACGAAACAGACTGCGCGGCGACAGCTACCTCCAGCGCCCGCGCGCTCCCTGAGGTGCCTGGGTTGGTCTCTATAGTCGTTGCCGCCCACAACGAAGAGGCAGTGATCGTCCAGACGCTTACTTCCATCCAACAAAGTACCTACCCCTCCTTCGAGGTCCTCGTAGCTGACGATGCATCCTCCGACCTCACCGGTCGACTGGTGCGCGACTTCCAAGTGCGTCACCCCGAGATCGAGCTCCGCCTCGTGCGGATGGGCAAGAACGTCGGCAAGGGCGAGGCCCTCAACACGGCGCTTCGCCGGCACGCACGCGGACAGTTCGTCATGACCCTCGACGCAGACTCGACAATCGAGCCGGACGCCATCACGAACGCACTGTCCTACTTCGACGACCCGTATGTAGCCGGTGTCGCCGCCAACGTGCAGATCCTGCAAGAGAAGTCATCGCTGGGCATCCTGCAACGGTTCGAGCACATGATCGGATACCGCTCGAAGAAGCTCTACTCGCTACTGAACTGCGAGTTCGTGGTGGGCGGAGTGGCCTCCACTTATCGGATGTGTGTGTTGCGCATGGTTGGTTTCTACGACACGGACACTTTAACGGAGGACATAGGCCTGAGCACGAAGATCACGAGTCTGGGTAATCGGCGCTTCCGAATGATCTACGGCGTCGACGTGGTCGCAAAGACAGAAGCAGTGCTTACGCTCCGTGCCTTGGCAAAGCAACGCTTCCGATGGAAGTACGGAAGCCTCCAGAACCTCATCAAATATCGTGGCATGATCCTCAATCCACGCCGTCGATTCACGCGCACGTTGACCTACTACCGGATGCCGATGGCGGTGCTCAGCGAATTCACGCTTCTCGTCTCGCCCCTGATTTGGGCCTGCGCCATCTACTGGTCGGTCGTCATGCAGACGTACGCGCTGATGCTCGGCGCATATGTGACGATCGTCGCCTACACGCTACTGACGGTCTGGATGGATGAGAACTTGACACCGCGTGAGCGTCGTTGGCTTTACCTTTTCGCGCCGACCTCATACTTCCTGTTCTACATCATGGAGATGGTACAGCTCGCTGCGGTGCTTCGATGTTTCGCCCAGCCACGTGGCCTGTTCCGTGGCTCCGAGAGCAGCACCTGGAAGTCGCCGCAACGGTCCGGCAGATCGGTGGCAGATCGTGCCGCATAAAGCTCCGGAGAGTTCCCCGTGTGCTAAAAATCCCGCTCACCGTGGTCGCCAAGAAGACCAGCCGGTCCCTACCGTGCACTGATGGTGGGACCCCCTAGCCAGAATCCTGCCGTTTAGGAACCTGCCCCCAGAGCCCCATCCGCCTGAGGCAGCCGAACCCAGCCCATCGCCCAGGCGTTCCAATATTTGCAGGGCCCGTGCTAGCCGCCCTGCTCTAGTGCCCGACGCTATCGCCCGCCAGAAGTGAAGAGGAAAATCATGACCAGAACCAGATCCAACATGGCCCGTGGGCAAGCCAAGCTCGTGACTCTCGTAGTTGCTGTGGGAGCCATGTCCGCCTCATTGCTGACCCCCGGGGTGGCGAATGCCGCAGTAGGCAACTCCGAGCCGTCCGCTTTGGTGTCTTTCACCTTTGATGACGGCCTCCTTAGTTCCATCACCGAGGCCGCCCCGACTCTCCAGAAGCACGGTCTTACGGGCACGAACTACGTGATCACCGACTGTGTTGGCATGACGGCTGTCCCGAACTCCTGCCGTGCCAACAGCGACGCGCCGTACATGACCTGGGCCCAGACAAAGCAGCTGCAGACCAAGTACGGCTGGGAGATCGGATCGCACGGAGTCGACCACCAATGCCTCGCTTCGACCGGTGACGACTGCCAGGCCGAAAGACTGACTGCGGCTCAGGTCGACGACCAGATGGCAAACAGCAAGGCCGCGCTGGCCGCGCAAGGCATCACCGCGACCGCCTTCGCACCGCCGTACGGCGACTACGATCAGACGGTAATGGCCAAGACGGCCAAGCACTACACGTCGATGCGTGGGTTCAAGGATACCGGAGTAAACCATTGGCCGTTCAGCGACTACTTGATCACCAATGTCCCGGTCCAGGAAGGCGTTGACACGGTGGATACCCTCAAGGCAAAAGTCGACCAGGCAATCGAATCCAAGACGTGGGTGGTGTTCACCTTCCATGACATCGTCAAGAAGCCCAGCAAGGACCCGGATGACTACCAGTTCGGTTCCAAGGAGCTGGACAAGCTTTCCGCTTACGTAAAGAAGAAGGTGAAGGGAGCCCAGATCAAGAACGTCAACGTTTCCGATGGCCTCGCAACGGGAACGCCCAACAAATTGCCCAACGCCAGCTTCAGCTCGGGAATCGACGAGGGCTGGAGGACTGACTCTCCATCAACCATCACAGCCGATGCCGAAGGTAATGGCAGTTTCCCCGACCCGACACACTCGGTGAAGCTCACCTCTGGGGAAGCTCCCTCGCACTTGTTTTCGCCACGGGTCCCCGTGAGCCCCGGGACGGATTATCTGTTCAAGACGTTCCTCAACGTCTCTTCGCTAACCTCTGGGGAGGTGGCGTTTTATGTCGACGAGTACGATGCGGCTGGAAACTGGGTCTCCGGGCAATACCGCAGCCGGGAGAACTCCAAATGGGTGGAGGCACTCAACTTCACCTACACTCCGAGCTCGAAGAACGTTGCCAACGCAAGCCTTCAGGTGGTCGTTCAGGGGAGCGGCATTACTGCCTACCTGGGCAACGTGGAGATGCTCGCCCTTGGAAAAGAGGCGACACCGCCACCGCCGCCTGCCAATCTAGTCGCCAACGGCACCTTCGATGCCGGACTCGGTGACGGCTGGAGGACCGACTCTGCAACGTCCATCATGGCCGACGACACCGGCAAGGGAGCCAGCGCCAACCCCATGAACTCCGTGAAGCTGCAAGGAACAAGTGACACCGGCCACCTATTTTCACCGCAGGTCAAGGTGGCATCAGGCGACTACAACATCTCGGCGCACCTCGACATCAAGAACCTCACCGCTGGTGAAGTTGGCTGGTACATCGACGAATACGACACCAATGGCAACTGGATCTCCGGGCAGTGGAAGCTCGCCAGCACCACAACCGGCGTCTCCAAGATCGACTTGGCCTACTCGCCGAGCACGGACAACGTCGCAAAAGCCAGCCTGCAGGTCTATGTCCCCGGCAACTCCGGAGTGCTCGCCTACATGGACGACGTCCGCTGGTGGCAGCGCTAAGGGGCGGGCACCAGTGCGTACCGATCCTGCTGGTGTCCGGCCTTCTGCTCATCCTCGCCGGTTGCTCCTCGAACGCCCCCGCACCGGAGCCCGACGTGTCCGTTGACCTGCTCCAGCAGGATTGGCGGCACATGCCAGGAGTAACGGGAGAAGGCGGCGGCTTGCATGTCGGGACCGACAGCGAGCGGAGCATCGTCGAACAGAATGGCCGCCCAGGCCAGCCGAACCCGTCGATCAACTTAGCCGGCACACACCTGGTGGCCGAAGGGAACTTCACTCTCAAGGCATCTTTCACCGACGTGTCCGCCGACGCATCATGGGCCGTCTATGACAGCCCCCCGGTGATCGCCGACGAGTTTCGGATTGAGCCAGCGGGTCTACGGCTTACCCTCCGCGGTGACGAGCTTGAGATTGCGGTCTTCGACGGCTCGCCCCAGCACGACGTTCCCCGACCTCAGCCGACGCACAACGAGTACGCAACGATCTCGAATCCGGAGGCCGTGCTCTCCGTGCACCGCTCTGGGGATACGCTCGAGATTGCCAGCGGAGGAGACACCGTGTCGTCATTGCCCCTCGGTGGTGTGTTCAAATCGGGGGACCTCTGGCTGGGGCTATCCAGCGCCAGTGGCTCATTCCAGGTCAGCTCCCTCACCGCCTCCGCGACGGAAGGCGCCGCCCTGCGTACCGCTGGCCCAGCAATCGCGCAGGCCGAGCAGTCGTCGGACGGGCTGCAGGCCCTAGTTGGCCTTATCCGCCCGGACTTTAGGCTTGGTGCGGCCGTGGCTTTGGGTCCGCTTGCCTCGGACGCGGACTACGCGCGAGAGCTAGTCGATAACTTCGGCGCTGTCACACCCGAGAACGCCATGAAGCCTCAAGCTCTCTCCCCGCAGAAGGGTTTGTACACCTTCGAAGAAGCCGACGCGATAATAGCGATCGCCGAGAGCAAGGGCATGACGGTGCACGGACACACCATCGCTTTTACCGAGGCCATGCCCCGGTGGATGCAGGAACTCCCCACGGGCTCCGACCGGGAGCGCCGCGACAGTGCAGAGGCCCTGCTCGACTACATTACGACCGTGGTGACACACTTCAAAGGAAAGCTCGACTCCCTCGACGTCGTCAACGAGCCGTTCGACGTGGACCAAGGGACCAGCTTCCAGCAGAACATCTGGTACCGGGTCTTCGGGCCGGACTACCCAGCTGTCGTCTCGCAGGCCGTTTATGACGCCGATCCGGACGTCAAACAGTTCATCAACGAAAACGGGGCTGACGTGCCGGGAACCCGTCAAGATGCCCTCCTCAAGCTAGCCGTAGACACAAATACTCTGGGTGGGCACATCGACGGTGTTGGCCTCCAGGCCCACGTCTACGACCTCGAGACCGACGCCATCTCCGCGGATGACCTCACCACCACGCTAAATATCTTCGAGGCGGCTGGACTCCACGTCCGCATCTCGGAGAACGACGTCACGGACGACCAAGGGACGGATGCCCAGGCGGAGCAGTACGCCGTCGTGCTTGCAACATGCCTGCGCTCACGAGCCTGCGTCTCCTACACGACGTGGGGCATAGACGACCGCTACAACTGGTGGATCGATGAAGACGGAAGCTTGCAGCAAGGCCACGACTACCTCTTCGATCACGGACAGCCGACACCGGCTTACGAAGCGATAAGGCGTGTGCTAGGCAACTGACCGTTCCATTGCTGGCGGACCGGCCAAGATGGACAGTAGCTTCCGGGGACATGAGACACCCCGACGACCGAGAGACCATTTTCTCGGGTCTGGGGCCTCCGATTTCTGCCGGCGAACACAGAGATGCTTCGGCTGGGTTCCCCCGTACTAGCCTCGATCAACCAACCCTTCTGCTAATGGACCACGATCGCTGCTTCGATTCTCCTCTCCCGGACGATGGGCCAGTCGTGGATGGGTCTTCCTCGACCGACAGCAATGGAACGGGCGTGAATTTTGGCCATCCTCGTGGAAGTCTGGCCAGAACACCCTCCAGCGTTACCGATCAGAGGCCCTAGCTCGGTGGCTGATGGGTCGCTTGTTGCCGATAGCAGCACGGACCCTGTGCTGATTGCATGTAAGAGTCCAGGCCCTTAGGGCGCTTCGGAGGGTTATCGCGCCGCCGTAGAACTTCGCAAGGTCCCCTTCGACGGCCGACGAGCACCACTTGGAACTACAACTCGACGAGCACTTGTTGAAACGAAGTTCGTCCAGAGCCGTCAAACGCGGCACATTGTGACCGCGGTCCCCTAGCGAATCCGCAGCATGTGCGCCACGTCTCCAGCCCGCCCCGCAGCCTTCTCCAAAAACACGTCAGATATCCGCAGGATGCCGCAAATTCCGCCGCAGCACCGTATGGACCCCACTAGCGTCGATTTGAGAACGGAATGAACATACACATTCCGCCCCCTTTTCCATCCTCGTTTAGAACTTGGAGCCAGGAAACTGGGGAGGCCCCCTGGTTATTAGGAACAGAAACACATGCTGCTATTTGTAATAGGCGCTTCTCTCGCCGGAGTCATAGCCATTCAAGCGTTTAGCGGAAGTGGGTCCAGGTGGCTCGTTCGTAATTTCCATCAAAATCACCGCCATCGGATCACCATCGCCTCACTCGCCGCATGCGTGTTTGCAGTAAATCTCTGGTGCCTGTTCTTTCCCATCGGTGCGGCTATCGGAGAGGTGGTCATTGGGGTCACGTTAGTGCTCTTTGCAGGCCTCATCGTCTGGCTCTACCGGTCAGCAGCCAGCCCGGACAGAACACCGAACCAAGCCCAGACCGTTCTAGCCGTGGGCGCCCACCCCGATGATCTGGAACTCGCCTGCGGAGGAACACTGGCGAAGCTGGTGGATTCAGGGTATGAGGTGCATGCGCTGATCATGAGCCACGGCCAGGTCGGCGGCGACAAGGCGCGCCGCCCCTCTGAAGCACTCGCCGGCAGCAACTATTTGGGTCTTTCATCTCTTGACGTCCTCGACTTGCCTGATACGTACCTCAGCCAGCACAACATGGAGATGGTGGAGGCCATCGAGGAGAAGATCAAGTCCCTCGGCCCGGTAATCGTGTTCACGCATTCTTCACACGATCACCATCAGGATCATCATGCAGTCCATCTGGCGACGCTTCGTGCTGCCCGCAGACACCCCTCGATCCTGTGTTTCGAAAGCCCGTCAACGACCCGAGGCTTCAATCCCAGCATCTATGTCGACATCGACGCCTATGTCGATATCAAGGTTCAGGCCGTCCAACTTCACCGGAATCAGAACGGAAAGCCCTACATGAGCGCCGACAGGGTCCGGGGCGTGGCTTCATTCCGCGGCAGCCAGGCCAAACGTGAATTCGCCGAGGGCTTCGAACCGGTCCGCCTACTCGCCTCAACCCCTGGAGCGTCACTATGAGAATCCTGATCACCGGTTGCGAAGGACCCGCCGGGCGTGCACTCGGTAGGCAACTCGCTTCCACCAAACATACGGTCATCGGTGCGGACATGACCCGCAGCTTGCATTCGATCTTCCAGACGACCGTGACCGTGCCGGCAGCGGCTGATCCGGCCATGCTGCCAGCCCTCCGACGGTTGTTGAAGGAGTACGAAATCGATGTTCTTATCCCGACAGTCAGCGACGAACTACCGCTCGTGGCTTTGGCATCTTCTTCCTTACTCACCCACGCGTCGGTCGTGATCGGCAATGAGACAGCCGTGACAACCGCTCACGACAAGTACCTGACCATGGCGAAACTGGCTTCGCAGTCCGTACCCGTACCGAACTTCGCGCTACCCAGTGATTTCTCGACGACCAAGGAAGCCCTGTCGCATTTTAGTGGCCCGGTCGTCGTCAAGCCCCGCGTGGCCAGGGGAGGACGTGGCGTGCTGGTGGTGGAGAAGCCCGGCGACATCGACTGGGCGTCCCTCGATGATGGCCAAATAGTCCAGGAGTTCGCCCCCGGAATCGAGTACGCCCCGATGGTCTACCGCCCCAAAGCTGCCCCTGCCAGCAGAGTTATTGTCGTTGTCGAGAAGACAGGTCTGAAGGAGGGCCGGGTCGGCAACGCCACCCACGTCAAGAGGGTCCCAAACATGGCCGCCCCTGACGTGGCGAAAACTGCTTTCCAAGCCACCGAGGCGCTCGGACTGGATGGACCAGCAGACCTGGACATTCGCCGCCGGACCGACGGCTCTCCCGTAGTGCTCGAAGTCAACGCACGATTCGGGGCTAACAGTGAGCACGCACCAGAAATCCTGAATGCCGCTCTCCTTGAACACCTGACAGTGGCGTTCCCAGAGGTGGGCTGACCCATGTTCTTGCCCGAAGACTGGCTCGAAATAACACTCTTGGTACTTGGCGGCGTCATACTCGTATTCGGGCTCCTGAAGCTCCTCTACGTCCCCCTGGCCATCAGTTTCGAACTGCTGGAGGGAAAGCGCCGGCGCAATAACCGTTGGACTCTACTCGATGAAAAGCCACTCGTCAGCATCGTCGTCCCTGCCTTCAACGAGTCGGTCGTCGTAGCCAATTGCGTCCACTCAATCATTGAAGCGCAGTACCCGCATAAGGAGATCATCCTCGTTGACGACGGGTCGACTGACGACACCGCGACAGTAATGGCCGCCTTCGCCTCTGAGCATTCAGAAGTGAGGGCCCTCAAACAGAAGAATGCAGGCAAAGGCGCGGCCTTGAACGCAGGAGCAGCCCTTGCTTCCGGGGACGTCCTGGTTTTTGTGGACGCAGACAGCCTCTTCCTCACGGACACCATCGAAAACATGCTGCGAGGGTTCAATCACGAAAAAGTTGGTGCCGTCTGTGGTGACGATCGGCCCGTCAACCTGGACTCCGTCCAGACCCGCCTCTTGACTGTCATCAGCCACATCGGGACCGGTTTGGTACGCCGCTCCTTGACGATCATGCGTTGCCTGCCAATCGTGTCCGGAAACTCCGGCGCCTTCAGACGCGACGTTCTCGAAAAGACTGGACCCTTCAACACAGATACCGTCGGCGAAGACCTCGAACTGACTTGGCGCGTCCACAAAGCCGGCTACCGGGTCAATTTCGCCCCACGCGCCCTGGTCTACGCCGAGTCCCCATCCACTATTCGGGGTCTGTGGAAACAGCGTGTCCGTTGGGCCCGTGGGCTACTTCAGACAACGGCGATGCACCGGGGCATGGTCGGCAACCTTCGATACCGGGTATTCGGTGCCTTCCTTGCCTTCAACACGATCACCATGGTCATTATCCCCATGATCCAACTGCTCGTTCTCCTGCTGCTGCCCGCAGCGCTCCTGACTGGTAGCAACCCGCTCCCCACCTCTGTCTGGCAAACCATAGGGTGGCTCGGTTTGATCACCACGGTGGTTCTGGCGGTGATCTCGATAGGGCTGAACAGTGCTTGGTCCGACCTACGTCACCTCTGGACGCTGCCAATATGGCCAATATATTCGGTATTCGTGGCCCTCACCATGGCGTCAGCCTTGTATATGCAAGCCGCGCGTCGCCCGAGCGTGTGGAACAAGCTTGAACGTACGGGGGTGGTCAGCGTCAACCATCCGGGGCATGCTGCCCGAACGAGTGCATGAATGAAGACAGCCAAACCCTCAGACAATTTACACGGCGACGCGTCTTGACCCTCGCTGGTGCCGCAACAACGATCGGATTAACGGCTAGCTGCATGTCCAGAGCCCATGTGCCCAGAGAACGCTCAGTCAGTTTCGGTTTCGAGGATGTCGTCGCCGAGAAGCCGCGATGGAGCTACTACGGAGACCAGCTCCACCGGGTGAACGCGAATGCGATGTCAATTAGCGTCGGCCGGGCCGACTGGACGGCTTTCCCCTGGGCCAGCCATCCGACCGCAACTGCGTCCAAAGTGTCCAAGACAGGCAGGGACTACGTCGCCGAAACAATCGACGCTCTCCAACCACGCCTAAGCGGTGACCAACAACTAACCCTGACGATCGACACGCTAGCCCCGGCACGACTAAAGGCCACACCAACGTTCGCTGGCGTCAACCCGCAGGGCAAAAAAGCAGACTCCTTCCCAAGTGTCAGCGCCCTATCCACTGGTCCGGTAGGTGACCGAATTGTAGAACTCACATCAGACGTCTGCTCACGCTACAACCCAGACCGGGTGTCCATTACCGAGCTCATGTTCGACGACTACACCTTCGGCAAGGAAGACCTGAACTCCTATAGAAACCACACCGGTGAGGCAGGATGGCCGCGCACCGCCAGCGGAGAAATCGACACAGAAGACCCTTCACTGGGTATCTGGCGCTCCGACGCCTTGGCTGAGCTTCTGTCGCGCATCAAAGCTGCGGCGTCCGTGCACGGTGCGAGATTAGACATGGACGTCCGAACTTCCTGGTCCAAACCCGGCGGCGATCGTGCTCATTCCGGACACTCTTACGATGTAGTGCTCGAAGAAGCGGACAGGATCGTTGTCTGGAACTATTTCGCCATCAACGGAAGCACCCCCGAGTACGGCGCCAAAATCGTTGATGCTCTGAAAGGCCGTGTGCAAGGCCGTTTCGTCATGTCAACCGGATTGTGGGCCGACGACGGCGTCATCAGTTCAGAAGAACTGGAAGCAAGCCTGACTGCGCTGGCACGATCAAACGTCGACGCCGTATCTGTGACTCCTGCGAGCCTGATGACCGAAAAGCATTGGGCAGCCCTGGAGAAACTGTGGAAGGTCTGAAATACCAAACAGCTACCCCTAAGAAATTCAGGACGCCAACAAAGCCAACAGAGCCAACAGAGCCAACAGAGCCAACAGAGCCATTAAACGATAATGCCAGTGGTCCAACGCTTGGCAGAACTTACGCAGAACCGACCAATGGCCAAGACACGGGGCACCTGGTCCGGAACGCTGAAGCTGCCGACAAAGCCATAAACCGCATGGGCACATACGACCCCTACTTGTCCTCCCTACCTGCTCCCGCCGCAAGAGCAGTCCTTGGACACATGCAGTCCGCAGCCACCCGGCTCACACCACTCATCGGCCTACTAACGACTGGCATCCGCCGTTCCCTCCACAAATACGAGATGATTGAGGAGAGCGGGGCGAACCCGGCCATATCTGTGGCAACCGCAACCGCGCATCTGGACCAGGCAAGAAAGCTCGCCATAGAACTAAGCCACGAATTGCTGGCCGCAACTGAGGCTCTGGCAGGACAACGCCCCTGTCTCAGACCCAGCGAACCCGCACACGCACAATCCAGTGCTGCGAAAAAGTTCTTCGAAGCCCATGGATATGATTACATGTCCGCCAACGACCGCGTGACCTATACAAGGCTCCGGGAAGGCGGATTCGGTTCGAATTGACCGTGCCCGTGAGGCGAGTTGTTTTGGCCGGCGGCATTTGGGCCGTGGAATCGTTCTTCGCGCTGGCGCAGGAGTCCGTTCTCGAGCCCCGTCAGCGGACGCGAAGAGTCGATTTGGGTATCATATTCGGGACCTTGTTCGATTGGTTGTTTGGCCAGCGGCGTTCTCAACTCCGGCTCGATCACGAGACCCTACGGAGTTCGAAGGAATCTTAAACCTTGCGCCCTTGCCGCCAGACGCGCAAACCGCTGGCCCTCCGTGCATCAGTCCCTTCTAGTCGGCGGTCTCCTGAGAGAGTCGCTCTTGAGGGGGCAACATGCCACGGAGACCTAGGATTATTAGCTTCCGAGCCGCATCATCAAGAAGCCGCAGTTTCTTTTCCCGAAAGTTCTCGGTTGAATCTCCAGAGAATATCCCGAAAAACAATGGCCGAGCCCCGGGGGTGCTCTCCCCTCCATGCAGCCTTCCGTCGTGAACGGTGCGTGACCGGTGATTGTAGAGTGGGTCGAGCTCTCCCGCATCGCTTTCGCTGAGCACGACCCGAAGTGCTGCCTTGAATTTTTTTGCGATGCCCAGTGAAGTCTTGCACGTTGGACACCGTTCTGTTTTGAATAGCTTGGAAGCAATGATTTCTATGCTGGCAACATAGGCAACGGCGGCCAGTGAAGGATGCCTTTCCTTCGCATATCGCGCTTCCAAATAGGCGTCAACCGCATACGATATGTGGGGTTTTTCATGAAGTGTTGTCCACGCATCGCAGATCCAGGCGGGAACCCTGTGTGCGTGCCATTCCTGTGGCTCGTCTGGAACATCTAGGGGTTCTCCATACCAGGGCCGTCTTTCTCTACCCTTTCGCAGCCCCCAAGATAGGGGTGCCGCGGGCTGGGCGACCTCGTACTCGTGCTCCCAGCATATCGAGAGTAGCCCACACAATGTTCGTAGGGTCCGGGCGGCCTTCTTTGACGCATCTCCATCCCAAGCGTATCCGTCGGTTTGTCCGCAAACCCGGATAGGCACTGATTGACGTACGCCCCAAGTACCTTCGAGGATGCTGCCAGTGGGGGCACTCGGAAACGGGTCTTTGAAGATTATCCCGAGTGGTTCAAGCTGAAGGCCTCCGATGCTGACTTCCGCAGTTAGGCGTTCAGCGGCTGGCGCTAAGGATTTTGGGCTCTGGACCAGGACGGCTGACCAGGAATGGGCGGTCGTGGGCCCATTGCCGACTTGCTGAGATGCGAGAGTCACTGCTCGCATCACTGCATCCAAGAGCGCTAGTGATGGTTCCTCACCATGACCGTCCAGAACGAACCTGACTGGTTGCTCTTCATAGAAGACACGTAGGCAAAGTTGCGATTCTGCACGCCCCACTCGCAGCCGCACAAGTAGCCACGGATTGTCTGTGCTGTACTCATGTCCAGAGACCGCAAGCGATTGCCCAGATTCGGGAAGTACTTCGCCAAAGCGAACGAGCCACTCTTGACCATCCTGATCGAAATGCAGGTCACCGCTCCCGATGTTTCTATACCAACCGCGCAAGTCCACTTAAGCATCCTCCCAGACGACGCCGTGGCGCCAGTTTCGTGGACAGCATTTTGCTTCTGAAGTATGCGCAAAACGAGAGATCATTCTGCTGCGTTCGCACCGGGAACGGTAATCACGATACATAGGTGGGCGAACTAGACCAGCGAGGAATCGATTCGCATCTGGCGTCAAAGTTGTTCAACTGTTCCTCGCCGGAGAACCCGAACCGTCGTTGCCTCCTCACTCGGTATGGCGGATGCACACTTTCGCGATGAGGTTCTCGAGCGGGATTCCTAGGGCATGCGCCAGCGCGTGGACGGATGCGATCGTGGGGGTTTTGTGGCCCTGTTCTATGTTGATGATCGTCTTTCGGGAGAGCTGGCTAGCGTCGCCAAGTTTGTCCAATGACCATCCACGCGTGAGGCGTTGGCGTGCGATTTCTATGCCAAGGGCATGGAAATCGGGTTTTGGTATAGCAGGCACCAAACAATCGTCTGATGGTGAACCATAGGAGACAGTCCCCTGCGGTACCCTATTTGGAGCAGCCAGAGAGAGGGACTCCACGATGAACCGAGCTCATACCGGAATTGCTATTTGCATCTTGGCCACCACCACAATTGCCAGTTGCTCCAGCACGCCGGCCCCAGTGAACAGCGAAGAAACTAACACTCCACCAATCCCCGAAATCGACTACCCACAAGAGGCCTTTGAACCGGCCAGATGGGGCACCAACGCGGCAAGTGCCGACGACCCCTATCTGGCAACTAGCTCAAACTTCGTCTACCTCAACGAAGAGGCATTGCACGGCATCGACGCCAAAGGAGAACCGGCATGGGAGGTGAATATAGAAGGGACCCCGACCGATGAGCACAGCAACCAACTTCCGGAACTGCGACTCATCGACGACAAGACCATCGCCGTCATCGAGGAAGGGGAGACAGCGGGCGCCGGGCTCGAAGAATCCAGATCCATCATCCGGGTGACGGTCGTCCACATCCAGACCGGTGAGAAGGTGGACCAACAAGACATCGAAGGGTACGACGACTTATCCGAATTCGGTGTCGCTTTCCCCACAGCCGGCGACAAAGCTGGCAGACCCATGGTGACGGCAGCAGCAAAGGTCAAACTCATGCCCGATAGCAAAATCGATTTGTTAGGCGGGAAAGTCAACCGATCACTACTCGGAAGTTCCGGAGGCACCCCAATTTTCAAGCTTGCGGCCGTAGCCGCAAAACCACAGTCCATCCTCGACAGCTCCAAACCCGCCGAAGAGTCGAAGCTTCAAAGCGGATTCGCAGGTACAGACTGGAATTCTGTTGAAACCAACCCCAAAGCCGGACCTCGACCCCGGGCATCCATCGCAGCGGCCGATAACCACTTCGTGGTGGGGACATGGGTTTCATCGGACAAAACGGCTACCGAAAAAACGTCTGGCATCATCAACAGTAAGAGTGGCAAGCTACTCGGGACAGCCAAATGCGGGACCACCGGAGGCAACCAGCCACTCGTGGCCAGCCCAAATGGGAAGTACAGGGTCCTCGAGAATCTCTGGTTCGATTCGAATGGGGCCACAGAGTGCTACGGCGGTGGGCAAGGACAAAAAACCGTGGACTTCACTGCAGTGGCCGACGACGGAACGGCCATAGGCAGCGCATCAGGACAAGCTGATGGCGAACGGCTGCTGGTCACCGCTATCCCCGGGAACAAAGCCGAAACACATCCAATGCCCGAAGACGCATATCCCCCGATCATTGTCATGGACGGCGACCTTGGCCTTTTTCGCGACGACGAGACCGGCGCAGTCAGCGCCAACAGGCTGAAGTGACCATCAAGTATGCAAGGACCCGAAAATCCACAAAGCATCCGTTCTCGATATTGCCCAGAATCAGTGTGTCGCCCAGGAAATTCTTGCTCGTCGGGAAATGTCTAACGCGGCTCCAAAACACATCGCGACCTGACGCGTCCCCAACGGATCCAACCTGGAGCCACACAATGGACAGCAACAAAGCTGCTCGCTTTCGAGCAACCTCCAACAAAAAGACAGAAACATACCCATTCCGATACAACGTCGAACAACGCAGATTGCTCCACTTCGCTTCAGAAGTATCAGGGCAATCCATGCAGAGCATCATTGAAGATCACCTATGGGAAGATCTCGAAGAGCTCTACGGTCATTCGGTACCAGTGAAAGTTCCAAATAACCCCCATGAGCCGACCAGCGCCTGATCGCTCGTCTAGTAACTGTCACTTCTCAGACACGCACCAAAGCCCATCCAAGCCAAGAGAATCTGGCCAGAGCCAAGGTGACACGCGGTATGGGCCTTCAACTGTTGCTCCACGGCATCATCAGCTAGGGACTCATACAATAAAACGTTTGTTGCCAAGGAGATGGTCCGTGCCGAGTGGGTCGGTCCTCATCACTCCGGCGTGCGATCACTGCCGGATTTTGCGTTGAACGTGATGAAAATACACAAAATTCATTTGGGCCGTCACTCTGGATTGCGTCCCCAATGGCAGAGTGCCCTACAGGGCGCCCGAGGCCTGGAAAAAGTCAACCGCAACGCCAAGGCGATCGGACCTACGGTGCTTGCCTTGGAATTCTCTGCAACGGTAATCATGTTAAGTCGGCTGGGCGGCGGATGACATGGTGTCAAGCTCCGAGTGAGTA
>NZ_JBQSYU010000037.1:0-16253 GCF_052379645.1 Arthrobacter sp. 179
GTTGACGCTGATGCAGTCCACCGAGAACTACACCCTCCCGGTGGCTCTCATTTCCTTCATCCAGCAGCAGACCTACTCGGGTGCCGACTGGGGCGGGTTGTTCGCCGGGCTGGTGATCGTCGTCATTCCCATGCTGGTGGTCTACCTCTGGCTGGGGCGCCGCCTGACCGAGGGGTTGACCCTGGGCATGGGCAAGTAGTGAACGTCCCCACTGGCGGCCGGCCGAATATCGTGATCATCATGGCCGACCAGTGGGCCGCCCACGCGCTGGGTTGTGCCGGCTCCGAAATCGTCCAGACTCCTTGTTTGGACGCACTTTCCGGGGCCGGCCTTCGCTTTAACCGCGCATACACCACCTTTCCGCTCTGCGTTCCGGCCCGCAGTTCGCTGGTCGCCGGGCGGTACCCCCACGAGTTGGGTATTTCCGGCAATGCCGGCGTCTCCGAGAAGACCCCGGGCCGCTCCCCCGAAAGCCTGGGGCACTGGTTCACTTCCGCAGGCTATGACTGCGCGTACGCCGGCAAATGGCATGCCCCGGGGGCCAGTGCCGTCGAGGCCGATGGGTTCGAGGTGATCCACCCCTTCGGTGATCTGGGGCTTCCCGAGGCCGCCGACGCCTGGTTGGGGACCCGGCAGCAGCAGGAGAAGCCGTTCTTGCTCTTCGCTTCCTTCGATAACCCCCACACCATTTGCGAATACGCCCGCGGACAGCATCTGCCCTATGGTGATGTCCCCCCGCCGGCTTCCGTCCGCGATGCTCCTCCCCTGCCGGCGAACTTCGCGACACCGCCAGCTAGTCCCCAGGCGTTGACGTACGAACGCACTCAGGCCGAGCCGTCCTACGGGACCTCCGAGTTCACCGCCGATGATTGGCGCCTGTATCGACACACCTATGCCCGACTCATCGAGTGGGCGGACGGACAGATCGGTTCGATCTTGGACTCGCTGGAGGCGCACGGACTGGCCGATGACACCGTAGTGCTCTTCACCAGCGACCACGGAGACGGTGACGCCTCCCACGGCTGGAACCAAAAGACCTCCCTGCAGGAAGAGACCGTCAGGATCCCGCTGCTCATGCGTGGCCCCGGTATCGGCGCTTCACAGGTCTCCGAGCAGCTCATTTCCCTCGGAGTGGATCTGATCCCCACCCTGTGCGGGGTGGCCGGCATTAATGCACCGCCGGGGGCCACCGGGCACGATGTCCTGGCGCAGCCGCGCACCAGCGACGACGGAGTCGCGATCGAAACGGCTTTCGGGACCGGCGACAAAGGCTCCACCTTGGGCCGGGCCTTCATCGGGGAACGGTATAAGTATTCGGTCTATAGTTGGGGAAAATACCGCGAACAGCTCGTGGATCTGATCGCGGATCCGGGCGAAATGCGCAATCTGGCCGCCGAATCGGCCTTCGACGAGGTATTGGAGGACTTCCGCGCCCGGCTGCTCGCCTGGTGCCTGGAGACCGGCGACGCGGCCTTCCTGAAGAAGCTCGTGCTGCCCACCGGGGTGGACCCTGCAGTGCGTGCGGGGATCTACGCGATCCCCTACTGATCCGGGAACGGCGAAGGCCCGGGTTCCTTCCCTGCTGGGAGGAACCCGGGCCTTCTGCACACCCTAGGCGTCGATGAAGCGTTCGACGGCGGTCTCCGGACGAAGCCGATCGGCGGGATCGATGTCCCCGGCAAAGGCCAGCCACTGGTAGAAACGGTCCCCCCGCCTGATCAGCTCCTGGTACAGGCGCAGGCGCAGGTCCTTGAGCACCGGGCGGTAGACCGGGACGTCCACGACGTTGTTCAGCTCGTCGGGGTCGGCCTCCAGATCGTAGAGCTCATCGATCCCCTCCGGATTCGCGATGTATTTATACCGGTAGTCCCGGATCATCCGCTGGGCGTAGGGGAAGTGGTGGCCGTGGAACTCGCAGACGATTTCGGTCCTCCACTCCTGTCCCAGGGGTGCGGTGCAGGCCGGCATCAGCGATTCGCCGCGGATGCCTTCTGCGTTGCCGCCGGCAATGTCGATGAACGACGCCGTGAAATCCTGCAACGAGACGAACTTCTCCTCGCGCCGTCCTTCTTGCCCGGGCTCCGCCACGATCGCGGGGATCCGGTAGATGTCCTCATACATGGCCGGGCCCTTGTCATTCAGGCGATGGGCCCCGGTGAACTCTCCGTGGTCGGCGGTGAACATGGTGACGGTGTCATCGGCCAGCCCCAGCTCGTCCACCACGGCCAGGATGCGGCCGATCTCGTGGTCGATCATGGCGACATAGCCCCAGTACACGGCGGTGAGCTTCTTCCACTCCTCGGTGCTGAAGGACTCCGTGGACCAGTATTCGGCGTAGGTCTGCTGGACCTGAGGTTTGCCGTGGAAGGTTTCGGCGAAGGAACCGGGCAATTCGATATCGCTCGGGTCCACCAAGTCGTACCACTGGCGTGGGATCAGGTACGGAAGGTGAGGACCGAAAATATGGCAGGACAGGAAGAACGGCGTCCCGTCGTCGTTCCCTTCGGCGCCGGTCCCCGCAGCGAATTCCCGCAGCTTGGCGATGGTCTGGTCGGCCAGCCAGGCCTCGAAGGTCGCTTCAGTCGGCTGCTCGGTGATCCCGGCAATCAGGTGTCCCTGCGAACCGTCGGAGGCCGTGGTGTAGACAGGTTCCACGATCTTGAAGGCCGGATGCCCGTGGTCCTCGAGCCACTGAACGTAGTCCGGGTCGTCGAAGGTGTTCAGTGCCCCGGCCAGGTGCTTGCCCTCGAAACCGTAGTATTCCGGTCCGCGATGGCGGCCCACATGCCATTTGCCGACGTGTCCGAGCCGGTAGCCCTGGCGGTGTAGTTCATCGGCGAACGTGGGAGTTCCGTCGGGCAATTCCTCGCGGGCACCGGAATTCCACTCGTAGTTCGCCAACAGTCCGTGCTCGAACGGATGCTTCCCCGTCAGCAACGAGGACCGTGCCGGAGTGCAGATGGCCGTCGGAGTGTAGGCCCGCTCGAACACGGTGCCGCGTTCGGCCATCGCATCCAGATGCGGGGTGTGTTCCGAACTGTTCCCGTAGCAGCCCAGCGTGTCGATGCGCTGCTGATCCGTCATCAGGAACAGGATGTTGCGCTTCTTCTGTGTCGGTTCCAACTCTATTGACCTATGCCTTCTTCGTTTCGACGTACAAGTCGCCGGTGTAGAACGTCTTCGGATCGGCGATCTTGTCGATCTTGTCGTCGGCGAGGAACTGCTCCTCCAAGCCCTTGAGCCATTTGCCGATGGTTCCGTCCTTGGTTTTCTCCTCCAGCTCGGCACTGGTGAAGGTGATCGCGACGTCGACCTGCGGCTTGAGCGTTTCCTCCCCGACCTTCAGGAACTTCGCCGAAGCCGAGAGGCTCTTTTCCGTGTTCTCCTGCCGGAAGTCGTTGGAGGCCTTGACCACGGAAATGAACTTTTGCGCGAGCTCCTTGTCCTTCTCCGCCCGGCCCGCTGCCGCAACGAAGGAGCTGGGGAAGGTCAAGTCGTCCAGGTAGTCCTTATTGGCCGCCAGTTCGACGACGTCCGGGACGCGCTCCTTGATGTTGTCGATCAACGGGTACCACAGGGCCGCTCCGTCGATTTGTCCCGAGGCGAAGGCCGAAACAGCCGTCGAGGGATCCATGGTGACGATGTCGAAGTCCTCGCGCTTCAGGCCCTCCTTCTTGAGGACCAGGTTCAGCAGCTGATCCCCCGACGTCCCCTCGGGGACACCGACCTTCTTGCCCTTCAGGTCCTCCATCGAGGAGATCCCCGGCTGGGCGATGACCCGGTCGGCGTTGGACACGGTGTTCAGCGCCCAGATCTCTGCCTTGCCCGATGCCGGAAGCCACAGGGCTCCCGACCCGATGTACGCGACATCCACATTATTGGTTCCCAGCGCCTGGATCGCCAACGGTCCATTGGTGAAGGGCACGAAGTCGGGCTTCAGCCCGGCCTGATCCCAATACCCTTCTTCGTTGGCCAGGGCGAGCAGGGCGGCGCCGTTATAGTCGGCGATGTAGCCCACCTTGATGGGCATCTTTTCCGCCCCGCCGGACGAGCCGCTGGATTCGGAGCCGGCACAGGCCGTCAGCGCGGCGATGGTGGCGAGGCCGAGGCCACCGGCGAGAAAATCCCGGCGTTTGGTGTTGTTCAGGTTCATGATGCCCTCCAGAGGTGTGCTGAGTGGATGTCGGTGGTGCGGAACGAAAACGAGGCTGGTGCCTTATCCGCTGTTTTCGGTATCGGAGTCCGGCTGGTTGTAGACCGCGTCCCAGACCTGTGAGCGGAGCTCGGAAAATTCGGGGGTCATGCGCAGGTCGTTGTCCCGCGGGTAGGGAAGGCCGACGTCAACCACCTTGTAGATCCTGCCGGGCCGGGCCGCCATGACGATGACCTTCGAGGCCAGATATACGGCTTCGTCGACGTCGTGGGTCACGAACAGGACGGTGCGCCGTTCCCGCCCCCACGTCTCGAGGAGTTGTTCCTGCATATGCACGCGGGTGAGGGCGTCCAGAGCTCCGAAGGGTTCGTCCATGAGCAGGATCTCCGGGTTGACCGCATAGGCGCGGGCAATGGCGCACCGTTGCTTCATCCCGCCGGACAGCTCCTTGGGAAGTGCCTCGGCGAACGCCGTGAGCCCCACCAGTTCCAGATAGTGGTCGACGGTGTGGCGTCGCTGCTTCGCGGGGACTTTCTGTAGTTCCAAACCGAACTCGACGTTCTTGCGTACGGTCAGCCACGGAAACAGTGCGTATTGCTGGAAGATCACCCCGGTGCGCGGGCTCGGACCGGTGACCTCCTCTTCGTCGACGAGGACCCGTCCGCTGGTCGGTTCCAACAGTCCGGCTGCTGCGTTGAGGATGGTGGACTTCCCGCATCCCGAGGGGCCGACGACGGTGACGAACTCCCCGTCGGCGACGTCCAGTGACACATCTTCTACGGCGGTGAAGATCTCTCCGCCGAGCATGAATTCCTGGTGGATGTTTTCGAACTGGATCATCGGCTTGGTGGTCGCACGAGGCATGATCGTCTTCTCTCTATCGTCGTTCTTGCCAGCGCGTGAGGCGGGCCTCAAGCAGCAGGAGGATGCGGTCCATGATCAGCCCCAGCAGACCGATCGCAATCAGGTCCACAAAGATGGTGGGGAGGTCGTAGTACAGCTGCGCCTGTTGCATGCGGAAGCCCAATCCACTGGGTGCGGCGATGAGCTCGGCGGCCACCACGGTGGCCCATGAAGCACCCAAACCCACGCGCATGCCGACGAGGATGAACGGGCTCGACGCCGGCACCACGACTCGTCGGAACACGACGAAGCTGGAAGCTCCCAGAACCCGGGCCGCGTTGATCAGCGTCTTTTCAACGGTCACGACCTCCTGGAACGTCGAGACCACGCAGGTAAGGAACGAGGCCAGGAAGATCACGAAAATCTTCGGTGTCTCGCCGATGCCCATCAGGACGATCGCCAACGGGATGATGGCCAGCGGCGGGACGGTGCGGAAGAACTGGACGTATGGCTCCAGGATGGACCGGAATAACGGGTACCAGCCCATCAGGAAGCCCACGGGGATGGCCAAGAGAACGCCCAGCAGGAAACCGCTCAGCACACGGGCCAGGCTGGCTGCGATATCCGAGATCAAAACCCCTGACTGACCCATTTCCACGCCCTTCGCCGCCACGGCGACGGGCCCGGGGATCACGACCAGACCGCTGGCCGAGACGAGCCACCAGACAGCGATGCCACCGATAACTGCTAGAACGCTGATGATCCGCAAGGTCTGCGTGGACATAGGCTGGCGGGCTTCTTTTCGCGGTGGCCGCGGGCCCGGGGTTTCCTGTGAAGGAATAGTGCCCCGCCCGCTGTCGGCGGGAGCTGTTTGCGATGTCATACAGGTCACACTATCCACTGACGCTACTTACGACAAGCACATTTACCTAAGTCATTTCTGTGCAACAAAAATTCTGGTCGATTCTTATCAAGTTCCGCTAGGCTCCAAGGTATGAATGCCCAGGGTGAACTCTCGACTACCGATAAACGGGTTGTCCAAACACTGCTTCAGGATGGCCCCACGAGTCGTTCTGGTTTGCAGCAGCAGCTGGGTTTTTCGCGTCCCACCATCTCCTCCGCGGTCACTCGTCTCATCGAGCGGGGCCTGTTGGAGGAGGCCGGTCTGGCTGCCTATGGGGCCGGACGCAACGGCAGGCCGCAGGTCCTGTTGCGCCCGCGCAGCACCATTGGAGCCGCGCTGGGAATCGAAGTGGGGCGGGCGCGCGTGGCCGTCACCGTCGCCGCTTTGGACGGAACAGTCCTCGCCCAGAAACTCACCACCTTCGAAGCCGGACCCAGTTTGTCTCACCGGCTAGGTATCGCCCTGCGTTCGGTCCGTGCCCTGATCAGCTCCGGGACCATCACCGCGGATTCGATCATCGGAACGGGTGTGGCGATCTCCGGAAGGCATCTGCCCGCCGCCGATGATCCGGACGCCACCGGCGCAGACCCCGCAGGTTTCCCCCTAGAGCGGCTGCGTCGACTCATCCCCGCCCCGGTCCTCTGGGATAACAACACCCGGTTGGCAGCACTCCGCCATCTGCGGGAGGCCCCTGCCGCGGCCACGACCGGCCTGCTCTACGTCGTCCTCTCGGACGGGATCAGCGCCGGACTGATCGACGGGACCGAGATCTTCCGCGGAGGGCACGGGGCCGCCGGGGAGCTGGGGCACCTGTGCATGGATCCGGCAGGGCCCCTGTGTTGGTGTGGCTCCCGAGGGTGCTTGGAGGCTCTGATCGGTATGGGGGCGATCCTGCGCCGCGCTACCGATCACGGGCTGGAGGTCACCGATCTGTCGGAGCTGTCCGCCCTGGCCGGCGACGGAGAGCAGCGCGCCGTCGAGCTGGTCTCTTGGGCCGGGACGCTGCTGGGTGTGGCATTGTCCAGCGCGACGATGCTCATCGACCCCCGCCGGATCATCCTCAGTGGCCAGTTGGCGCATTTGGGGGTTTCGCTCCACGAAGCTGCCCTCCGGGAACTAACCCGTCGACGCACCGCCGTCTCGCTCCCGGTCCCCGAACTCGTCCTCCACGAAGGCACTCAATACGAGGCCAGCCATGGGGCCGCCCTGCAGGCGCTGCAGCGGTGGGGCACCGATTTCATGGTCGCGATACAGTGACCGCACCCGATCCGAAGGAGAATCCCTTGTCCTGCTGCCATGGTCCGGCCCGCTCCGAGCCAGCCCACACCACCGAGGCTGCTGCTGCCGCCTCTGCCGCACCTGCCGCCGGGCCAGCAACGAAAGAGCATCGCCTGCTCGACACGGTCGAGTTGACCGGCGGAACCTTCAGCATGGGCGACGCCTTTGACGAGGGATACCCCCACGACGGGGAACTTCCGGTCCATGACGTGTCACTCTCGCCGTACTCCATCGATGCCACCACGGTCACCAACACCGAATTCAACCGTTTCGTTCAGGCCACGGGATTCCGCACGGAGTCCGAGGAGTACGGCTACTCGGCGGTCTTCCATCTGCTGGTCGACGCCGATGAGCGGGACATCCTCGGCCGCTCCAGCGACGTGCCCTGGTGGATCACCGTCCGCGGCTCTGATTGGGCGCACCCGCACGGTCCGCGCTCCTCCTGGCGTCAGGAGCCCCACTCGCCGGTGGTCCAGGTGTCCTGGAACGACGCCGTCGCCTACTGCCGGTGGGCCGGACGGTCGCTGCCCACCGAAGCACAGTGGGAACATGCGGCACGCGGGGGCCTGGAATCGCGGCGCTATGCGTGGGGCGACGAGCTGCTCGCCGCCGATGGAGGACACCGGTGCAATATCTGGCAGGGCAGGTTCCCGGTGCAGAACACCCTCGAGGACGGATATCTGGGCCCGGCCCCCACGGGCACCTTCGCCCCCAACGGGTTCGGCCTGTATGAAATGGCAGGCAACGTCTGGGAATGGTGTGCCGACTGGTTCGACCCCGGCTACTACCGCAATTCCCCACGGCAGGATCCTGCGGGTCCGCCCGCGGGGCCCGGGCGGGTCATGCGGGGTGGCTCCTTCCTCTGCCACGATTCCTATTGCAACCGGTACCGGGTCTCCGCCCGCTCGGCCAACACCCCGGATTCGGCCAGCAGCAACCTGGGTTTCCGGACCGTCGCCGACTTTTCGGCGCCGCCGCGCTAAACCAGGGGGTTGGCGGCCCGTCCCTCGGTATTGACCAGTACGACGACGGAGTCTTCCGTGATGCCCAGTTCCCGGCGTCGTGAGGTCTCGGCCAGGGCGTTCCGGGTTCCTGCCAGCGCCGAGGCCCCACAGGGCCCCGCGTCCTGTCCCAACGCCTCGAGGTCCCGGACCGCGCGGCGGCAGTCCGCTTCGGTGACCCCGACGGCGGCGTCCATCCCGGCACGGAACAGCGGCCAGCCCAGCGAGGAGACGGTTCCGCAGTTCAGCCCGGCCATCAGGGTGGGCGCCGAGGTGTCCACGGTGACCGGCGCCCCGGCCTGCAAGGACCGGGTGAGGCAGGCGGCGGAGTCCGGTTCCACCCCGAGCAGTACCGGCCCCTGCCCCGGGCCGGGACGGCTTCGATAATGCTCCACGAGCGACTGGGCCAGGGACCCCACCCCCACCGGGCAGGCCAGCAGATCCGGGCCGGTGCCCCGGGCCTCCAGGGCGTCATCGATTTCGCGGAACAGGGTGGTGTATCCGTCGACGATCCACTGCGGGACCTGGGTGTACCCCTCCCAGGCGGTGTCCTGGATCAGCACATCGCTCTCGCTGCCCTCGACCGAAGCGGCGGCCCTGGCCACGACGTCGTCGTACACTGCCTCCTCTTCCACGAGGCGGGCGCCTTCGCCCCTGATCCCCTCCAGCGCGGCGATTCCGAGTCCAGCAGGAACATGGATTCGGGCCTCCACCCCGAGCAGCCGGGCCATCCGGGCGATGGCCCGGCCGTGGTTCCCATCCGTCGCGGTCACCAGCACCGACTGCGGTGTTGACCCGCTTCCGGCGCGGACCAGGGCAGCCAGCCGGGACAGGGTCATCCCCGCAGGATCCTCGCCCGAGCGCAGGCAGAGGGCCCGGCACACGGCCCAGGAGGCGCCGAGGATCTTGAAGGCCGGCAGCCCCAACCTGCTGGATTCGTCCTTGAGCAGCACGCGCCCGACCCGCAGTTCGGTGGCCAGGGACGGCAGTTCGACCAGCGGCGTAGGCACATGACCGGGCAGGCTGCGGTGGAAGTCCAGTCCCGAGCCCGGTGCTGTGGTCCGCCACCTCTTGGCGGCTGGACGGGAATACCAGGTGCTGGGTTCGCCCATGGTCATGTCTCCCTTGTGGAACGGGACACCGGGCCCGGCATCCCTGACGCGGTGTAGTGCTAGACGGCAGTGTTCTCACCGATGACGGCGGCGATGGCGTCGATTTCGATACGCTTCTCCCCCCGGAACCGGGAGACCTGCACGGTGGTCCTGGGCGGAAGGGAATGTCCTTCCAGCCGGAACAGATAGGCCTCATTGAACTCATCGAATTCATCGAAATCCGCCACGAAAACGGTCAGCTTCAGCAGGCTCGTCAGCGAGGCCCCGGCCTGGGCCAGGACCCCTTCGAGGTGGTCGAAGGCGGCGGCCACCTGATCGGTCATCGTGACCGGGGTGCTGCCATCGGCCAACGTGGGGACCTGTCCGCAGGCGTAGACGACACCGCCGAACACCGCCGCTGCCGAATAGGGGCGGACCTTCGAGTCCTGGTGCCAGTGGCGTTCGATCTCAGGCATTGTCTTCTCCTACCAGATATCCCTCGGCGGCGGCCTTGATGGTCTTCCACAGCCGTGCGTCCACCGGCAGGCCGATGGCCCAGGCGTTTTCGCGTCGTTGCACCAGCTCCTCCGGGGTATGGAGGGCGAAGTTGTCGTCGGGGACCTCGTCCAGGGTGCGGATGAGGGTCCCGGGTTCCGCCCCGCCGGCGGGGACAAAGGCCTCGGAAGTGACCCTGACCTGTCCCACGTAGCCGGCGGGGGTGGCGATACGAGTGCCATGGTGGCTTGCGGTGCCACGAGTGAGCCGAGCGACCATGACCGTCTTCCCACAACGGACTGCCGCGGCCAGTAGCGGGGCGTCTAGCAAACCGGCCTCGAGGTCGATTTCCGGGGCGACGACCACGTTGCCCTCCCGGGCCGTTGCCAGTTCGATGAGCATCGTGCCGTGCATCAGCGGCGCGACGTCAATTTTCGAGTCGATCACGTAACGGTGACCGCCGTCGTATTCGCTCCGTTCAAACGCCAGCGCGGGGGCGCTCCAGTTCAGCTGTTTCAGGCAGTCCAGCAGCTCAGCGAAACCGGTGCCGTAGTGGACCTGGGAGAAAAGCACCTGGTGGGCGGCCGCATGGGCCACCGAAGTGCAGGCCCCGTGGGCCACCATGGCCCGGAAGGCGTACTCCCTGATTTCGCGGACCGCGATGCGCACGATCCGGTCCTCGGTGCCGTCCATGTGTTCCCTCGTTTCGATGTGTTCGGAGATCACTGCCACCATCATGCATCCTTTCCGACGAAGACCTTGTCGAAAAGGTCGAGCCAGTTTTCCCCGAGCACCCCGCGGATGGTGGACTCCTGGAGTCCGACCTTCTGCAGGCCCTCGGTCAATTGCGGGAAATCTTCCGGTCCGGCGAACCAATGCGGCCAGGCCGGCCATTCGGGAGCCGGTTGGGTCGGTGGCTGCCAGCGTCCGTTGCGCAGGTACCCCACATAGTCCTGGCCCCAGTTCCGGGTGCAGTCGCTGCCCAGGCCCACCCGGTCGGGTCCGTAGTCGTCGACCATCCGGGCGACCATGGTGCAGAACTGTTCCAGACTCGTCGTCTCCCCGCCGAGCACGATCGGATACAGGCAGGCCCCGATCATTCCGCCCCGGTCGGTGACGGCACGGATGACTTCGTCGGGTTTGTTCCGCGGGTTGTCCACGAACCAGGTGGGATTCGAATGCGTGATGGCAATGGGTGCCGAGGAGGCCTCGACGGCATCCAACGAGGTGCGGTTGCCGACGTGTGAGAGATCCACCAGCATGCCCACCCGGTTCATCTCGGCGATGATGTTCGCCCCGAATCGGGTCAGACCCGAATCCGAGGGTTCGTAGCAGGAGCCGCCGACCAGGTTCTGGATGTTGTAGGTCAGCTGGGCAATGCGCACCCCCAGCTTGTGGAAGACCTCCACCATCCGGAAGTCATCGCCGAAGGAGCTGGTGTTCTGCAGCCCCATCAGCACGGCCACCCGGCCCTCGGCCTTGGCCCTGCGGATATCCGCGGCGTTGTGGGCGAGGAAGGCCAGATCGGCGTTGCGGGCGGCGAGTTGGTACCAGTCCCCGATCTCCTGCAGCGTTTCCAGGGGTCCGTGGTAGACGGCGCAGGTGGCGTTGACGCCGCTGACACCGCCGTCGATCAGTTCCTGCAGGACGGCACGGTCCCAATTATTGATCTGCAGGCCGTCCACGACGGTGGCCTGTTCATGAAGGGCGCTCATGCCGTTGCCTCCGGGGTGGGGCGCTGAGTGAAGAGCCAGTCATCGGTGATGCTGCCGTCCTTCAGATCGGCGATCCGCGGACCGCCGGAGAGCAGTGTCACGCGCAGCCAGTCGGTGGACTGCGGCGTGTAGTTTTCCATGCCGTAGACCGAGAGCTGGTAGCGCTGGACGTTCAACGGCAGGAATTCGGCACCGCGCAGATTATCGTGGACCTCGCCGTAGGCCAGCGGCCCGATGTTCTGGACCCGGGCGGTGAACTGGCGGTGCCAGGGGTGGGACAGCAGGAACTCGGCCACGCTGGTCCCGGCGTCGGCGGCCAGGAGGTCGCGGCGCAGTTCGGCGACGGCACGGGCAATATCGACGCCGTGTTGGACGTTCTCCCCGGGGTCCCGTCCGTGCACTCCCCTGCGTGGTTCCTCGTTGTCCGCCGAGGAGAACCAGAAGTAGCGGTTCTGGGCCGGATCGGCGAAGTCGTGGTCGGCCACCCACTCGTAGTCGGTGTCGATGAGGTGGGCCAGTTCCGCGCAGCTCATGCCCGGAGCCAAGGGCCTGGACTCATCACAGCGCAGCCGGGCTTCTACTTCCGCGTCGAGGTCGCCGGTCAGTTCGGTGAGGATCGTGGCGACGAGACCACGCTCCTCGGGCCCGGAGGCGGCGGCCGCCGCGTGCAGGGCCTTCCAGATCCGGTTCGTCTCGGTACCCCGGAAGCTCCCGGTGGAGGACCAGCGACGCAGATCCTCCAGCAGCGGACGCACCCGGTCTGCCAGTTCCGGTCCCGGCAGGAACGGCTGGGAGACATCCAGGTCCTGCTCCTCGAGGTAGTCCATGGCGCGGTCGAACAGTTCAAGCACCCGGACCACCTCCGGGTCCGTGGTTTCGGTGCTGCGACCGGTGACCTCGGCCAGCGGCAGCTCGCGCAGTTCGGCCCACGCGTTGAGCACCTCGGGGTGGTTGATGGCGTAGGGCACCATGCCCAGACCCGTCGCGTTGCCCATGCCGAGGTAGTGGCGCCAGCCCCCGGTCAGGGTGGCGGCGTCAGGGTTGCGGTGCCGGGCACAGGCCTCGACGAGGTTGTAGCTGAATTCGCGCAGCAACCAGGCCGAG
This sequence comes from Arthrobacter sp. 179, assembly GCF_052379645.1. Taxonomy (NCBI): domain Bacteria; kingdom Bacillati; phylum Actinomycetota; class Actinomycetes; order Micrococcales; family Micrococcaceae; genus Arthrobacter; species Arthrobacter sp. 179. The sequence continues at coordinate 12,585 of NZ_JBQSYU010000037.1, forward strand.
AGCATATGCGCCCGGTAGGGGGCCGAGAAGGGGTGGGCGTCGGTGAGGTGTTCGTAGTCGGCCAGACCGCATTTGCCGTTGCTGTAGAACGCGGTGCTGCGGATGACATACGGCGACCCCCCGAATTTCGCGCTGTCGGGCTGTTCACCGTGGGCCAGGCGATCGGCGACGTATTCAAAGAACCGTTCGCTGCGGTTGGCGCGGGTCCAGATGATCGAGCCGGGTTCGGCCCGGCCACGCTCCTGCAGCGGGACCTGGGTCCGGAGCCGGGCCAACCGCTCCTCATCGACGGTTCCCTCCACCAGGGCAGCGGTGATGTCCCACGCCTTGGCGATCACCCGGTCGGTGTGTTCGCCGGTCTTCTGCGAGAAGATGACGAAGCTGAACGTCATGGATTCGGCACGAATCCGGTAGACGGCGTCTCCGCAGCCATCGGCGTCGATGTCGAAGTGGGTGCGTTTGATCTTCCACCCCCGGGCCGTGGCGCGGCGGATCATGGTGCGGATGAAGCTGTGCCGGGTGGCGCGGGCTCCTCCCATGTCGGCGGGGTCCATCACTTCACGTGCGGGGCGCAGCTCCGAGGGCGACGGCAGTCGCAGCGCCGGTTCGCTGATCGATGCGGACATTTTTCATGCTCCTTCCGGTGCCAGGCGCAGGTAGGCCGTCTTGGTGAGGGTGAAGAAGTCGGAGGCGGCGTCGCTGTTCTGCTCGCGCGGACCCGGCTGGGAGGAGTCGCGCAGGCCACCGAACGGTGCATGGACCTCGGAGCCGGTGGAGGGGCCGTTGACCTTGATCAGCCCGGCCACCAGGTCGTTGAGGCAGCGCCGGATGGAACGCTCGTCGCTGGTGAACACGGAGGCGGTCAGACCGAATTCGGTGGCATTGGCCAGTTCGATGGCCTCCTCCAGGGATTCGGCGCGCAACAGGGTGGTCACGGGCCCGAAGACCTCTTCGCGGCAAATGGTCAGCTCGCTGGTGCCACCGAGCAGGGTGGGGGCCACGAAATGTCCCTCCGCGTCGGGGATCGGTGCACGCGCCAGGACCTGGGCGCCTTCGGCTTCGGCCTGCTGGACGGCCTCGTCGATATCACGGCGGGCGCGCTCGTTGACGACGGGTCCGATGCCGGCTCCTGCGTCGGTGCCGGCGCCCACATTCAGTGCGTTGAACCGTTTGACCAGTTCATCCCGGAGCTGGTCGTGGATGGCTCCCACGGCGATGACGCGGCGGGTGGCCGTGCACTTCTGGCCGGTGCTGCCGGTGGCCGCGGCGGTGATGAAGTCGGCGGCGGTGGCAAGATCGGCATCGGGCAGCACGATGGCGGCATTATGTCCACCGAGTTCCATCTGCAGCTTCGCTCCGCGTAGGACCGTCTTTTCGCGGATCCGGTGTCCGACCTCCACGGATCCGGTGAAGGTGACGGCGTCGGCCCGTGGATCGGCCACGAGTTCCGAGCCCAGGGCCCCGGGGCCGAGCAGCAGGTTCAACACACCTGCCGGGACTCCGGCTTCTTCAAGGATCTCGGCGAACATCACGGCGGTGGCCGGGGTGTCGCTGGCTGTCTTCCACACGACCGTGTTGCCCCAGAGCAGTGCCGGGGCGATCTTCCAGGCAGGGATCTGCAGCGGGAAGTTCCAGGGGGTGATCACCGCAACGGTGCCCAACGGCCTGCGGATCGTGCGGACCACTTCGTCCGGGTTGGCCGAGGGGTAGACCGCTGCGTTGGCCCGACGGGCCGACCCTGCGTTGTAGTACAGGGTTTCAATGCTGGCCCCGACTTCGCCGCGGGAGTCGGCCAGGATCTTGCCCTGCTCGCGGGTCATCAGTTGGGCGACCTCTTCGGCACGGCGGCCGAGGATCTCGGCGGCGCGGCGCAGGATGTTCCCGCGGGCGATGATGCCCATCCGGTCCCAGCCGGCGGCGGCCTGCGTGGCTGCGTCCAGGGCGTGGTCGAGCTCGGTGGACGTGGCCGTGGCGTACTGCGCCACCACTTCCTGGGGCAACGCCGGGTTGGAACTGGTGGCAGCCGGGCCGCTTCCTTCCACCCACTGGCCGTTGATGAGTTGCTTCAGGCCAAGGGTCTGCTGTCCGGGGTTGGTCACGCTGATGCTCCTTCGTTCTGCGGTGGTGCTCGTCATGTCTTTGAGGCTACGGCGCTATTTGATCGGCGTGAAGTATCTATTGCTTATGTATTGATCATCAATAACACTTAGTTCATATGGAGATCCGTCAATTGCGCTACTTCGTGGCGGTGGCCGAGGAAATGCATTTCAACCGGGCGGCAGCACGCCTGCTTATCGCCCAGCCGGCGCTGAGCCAGCAGATCCAACGACTGGAACGGGAGCTGAAGACCCGGCTGTTCACCCGCACCACCCGATCGGTGGAACTGACCGAGACCGGCAAGGTCCTGCTGGTGGCTGCCCGCAAGGTGATCCTGGAGTCCGAGCAGGCACTGCGCAGCATCGAACAGGCGGTGGAAGGCCGGACCGGCCTGCTTCGCGTGGGTTTCGTGGGGTCGGCGGCCCTGAATCTCATCCCCCGGATCGTCCCGCCGCTGCGCATCCAATATCCGGGTCTGGAGTTGGAACTCCACGAGTTGACCACCGAACAACAGCTCGGGGCGCTGGAGTCGGGGACCCTCGATGTGGGCATCGTGCGCGATGTCGAGTCGCTGCCGGGCATCACCGCCCGCGAACTGACCCGCGAGCCCCTCATCGTCGCGCTTCCGGACGACCATCCGTTGGCCCGCCGGCCCTCCCTGGCCCTGGCCGACCTGTCGGAGGCCGGCTTCGTGGTCTTCCCCCGCGACCAGGTTTCGCGGCTCTATGACGTCATTTCTGCTTTATGCCTGCACGCTGGATTCCGCCTGCGCGTCGCCCAGGAGGCCATCCAGTTCCCGACGATCCTGGGTTTGGTGGCCGCCAAGACAGGTATCGCCGTCGTGCCCGAAGGAATGCGCGCCCTCCAGCTGGCCGGGCTGCGCTATGTGCCCTTGACCGACACCACGGCCACCTCGACCGTTTCGCTGATCGTCAAGACCGACCGGGCCGAGACCCCCCTGATCGCCCGGTTCACCGACGCCGCCACCGGTTTCGCCAGCACCGAGGCCACGGTTGGCTGAACCGTGGCCCCTGCCTGGGTGCATGCCGGCCGGACTATTCCTTGGAGGTCGGCAGCTTCGTGGTGGTCGCCGATTCCTTCTCCCCGGCCTGCTCCCCCACGGCTTCCTGCGTCGGGCCCGAACCTCGCGGGTGGATGACTCCCTGTTCGATGGCCATCCGCCGGGCATAGATCGGGGCGGCGAACACCGAGGGCAGCATCAGGAAGCCGACCGGGACCGCGGTGATCACGATGAAGGACTGCAGTCCGGAGATGCCGCCATCACCGATGGCGATCAACACGGCTGCCGCCACCCCCATCATCACGGCCCACGTGGCGCGCAGCTTGGTCGACGGTTCACCGGAAATGGTGCAGGACTGGGCAATGGCGAAGGACATGGAGTCCGTCGTCGTGGCCACGAACGTCACCGTCAGCAGCAGGAACGCACCACCGACCAGACCGGAGAGCGGAAGCTGGGCCGCGATGGACATCACCACCGCCGGTAGTCCGTCCGATTCGTAGGCGGCGCCCACGCTTCCGGGGTTCTGCTGCTCGAACATGATGCCGGTTCCG
>NZ_JBQSYU010000038.1:0-15975 GCF_052379645.1 Arthrobacter sp. 179
TCGGGCAGCCCGATCTGCTGTAGTCAGAACAAAGCCGGTTACGACATTCGCCTCGGTGAAGACGTGGGTCAGGTCCCCTAAGGGGGTGGAGACAAATCGTCGGCGCCATCGGAGATGTGCCCGCGGTTGGCCAGAGCGTCTTTGACCGCGGGCTGGGCAATGAACATCCTAATGAACTTCTTCTGGCTTTCGCTCGCGCTAGTAGCTGCCGTCCTTGATGGCATAGCATTCACCTGCGTAGCCAAGAGCTTGCCCACCATTCACATGCGTCGTTCCGGACTTGCTCCTAGGGCCCCCGTTCCCGCCGCTGAAGTCCAGTAGAAGAACCATTCCCGCCGACGAGCACATAAGTCAAGCCACTGAACCCGTCGAATTCCACCGAGACCACGTGGTCGAGACCGATATTGCGCAGTCTCGCCATTGTATGGTTCGCCCATGCCCCCCTTCAAAGGAAAAAGCTACAGTGATTTTGTCGGTACCATCACGTTGAAATAGAGATCCGGGGATCCACAAGATCGACTTGGTGCAGACCTGCTTCCGGTACTACAGGAAATCCACGAGAATCGAGGTGTCAGATCTGCCGGCGTTGGGCCCCTGATCGCCTCCGTTCTCCCCTGTGCCTCCGCAGGCACCGCAGCCCAGCATCACGATGCTCATCGCGTCCCCATTCGATATCTACTTCTGCGGCCTCCGTGCCTCGGGTGGAAAGCCTCGCCGATCTTATATGCCTCGTCGCCGAGGGTGCTGGCACTGGTGCAGCATATCCTCCGGCGATGACAGGTACCACGGGCAAAAGCAAAGACGTCAGGATTCTTGGGCACTGACCGGCTACTGACTCCAACGCTAATCTTCGATCGCGGAATTCTCGCCGAGGTCAACGATCTCGAGCGACATGCAATTTTGTCTTCCTGCCGCATGTAGCCAAGCTACTCTCGTGATCATCTGGCTTCATGACGCTGTTGCTATTGCCTCCACTTCTCGGCCCCCGCTGCCTTGACGATATGTCGCTGTTCAGTCGATTAGTCGATTAGGCTATTAGTCGACTCAAGGCATACGGCAAAGCTTCGCATTACACCAGCCGACCGCCGCGTCAAACAGGCTTAAGTTCAGAGTGTCCTATCCGTCACCGGGCGCATCATTTCGACGCCGTGTTTCGATAGCAGGGGATCTTTCATGGCTAGGGCAGCAAGCACGTTCCTGCCCCACGGCTCCTGGGGGCGGCAAGATCTTCTCCTAGGCCACAGCGACAACGCTCTACGTCGTCGCTCACCACTTGGAAGACCGTCCGGAGAATACTCAGATGGAGGTCGCTCTCTCTCGGGCAAAGTGCGCAATCACTCGTCTTTTCGATTTACGCTAGCGAATTGGGGCAAGACAGCGTTGGCTGAAGGTTAGACACATTCGAATTCGAATAACAGGGGGCACCATGTCCAAGCGCGCACTCATCACCGGAATTACTGGCCAGGACGGTTCATACCTTGCTGAGCTGCTGCTGAGCAAGGGCTACGAGGTGCATGGCCTCATACGGCGATCTTCGACGTTCAACACGACTAGGATTGATCATCTCTACAGTGATCCACATGATCCGCGCGCCCGACTCTTTTTGCACTACGGCGATCTGGGCGACGGTGCTAGGCTGGTCACCCTGATTTCTGAGATCAAGCCCGATGAAGTCTACAATCTGGCTGCCCAATCACACGTGAGGGTTTCCTTTGACGAACCGCAGCATACAGCCGACACCACGGGCACGGGCACCATCCGGCTTCTAGAAGCCGTGAGGATGTCGGGCCTGAAGACGCGCTTCTATCAGGCTTCGAGCTCGGAGATGTTTGGGGCGACACCGCCGCCCCAAAATGAGAACACCCCGTTCTACCCGCGCTCTCCTTATGGAGCTGCAAAAGTATACAGCTACTGGATCACCAAAAACTACCGTGAGGCTTACGGCATGTATGCAGTGAACGGGATCCTCTTCAACCACGAGTCACCGCGACGCGGGGAAACGTTCGTCACCCGTAAAATAACCCGCGCTGTGGCGGCGATCAAAGCCGGAGTTCAGGACGAGCTTTATCTGGGAAATCTCGATGCCGTCCGAGACTGGGGCTACGCGGCCGAATACGTTGAGGGCATGTGGCGGATGCTGCAGGCCGACGAGCCCGACGACTACGCTCTGGCCACCGGCTTAGGGTATTCGGTTCGCGACTTCCTGGCTGCGTCTTTCGAGCACGTGGGCCTGAACTGGCAGAACCATGTCCACTTTGACGACCGATACCTCAGGCCAACCGAGGTGGACGCACTCATCGGTGATGCATCGAAAGCCCGCGATAAGCTTGGTTGGCAAGCAACCGTAGATGCTCCTGAACTGGCAAGAATCATGGTGGATGCCGATATCGAGGCTCTCAAACACGCAGGAAGTCCTTGGGTCGACGCCGTGAGTCTCGGGAGCTGGAAGGGAACCGCATGCCTGTAAAGAACTTCTCGAGCACCAGCGCGGGTGACCACGTCGAATATGCTCCCTCACCGTTGGATCGCACGGCACCATTTCTGGTAGCAGGCCATCGCGGATTGGTAGGCTCCGCGATCTGGCGCCGCTTGGAGTCTGCCAACTTCACCAACCTCCTGGGTAGGACCTCGAGTGAACTTGATCTCCGTGATCGAGACAGCGTCCGCGAGTTTTTCGCAGTCGAAAGGCCACGCTACGTGGTGCTGGCTGCGGCGCGTGTCGGCGGGATCATGGCCAACCAATCCTTCCCCGTGGAATTCCTCACCGAGAACCTGCGCATCCAAACCAATATTATGGAGTCCGCCATGGAGCAGGGCGTGGAACGGCTCCTGTTCCTGGGTTCCTCCTGCATTTACCCCCGAGATGCGACCCAGCCGATCTCAGAGGATTCCTTGTTAACCGGGCACCTAGAGCAAACCAATGACGCATACGCGATTGCAAAGATTGCCGGCATCGTCCATGTTCAAGCCGTCAGGCGACAATACGGTCTACCTTGGATTTCGGCCATGCCTACGAACTTGTATGGGCCCGGGGATAACTTCTCCGTCGAAGGGTCTCATGTGCTGCCCGCGCTAATCCGTCGCTACGATGAAGCCGCCCGAAATGGAACGACCACGGTGACCAATTGGGGCTCGGGAACGCCGCAGCGGGAACTCTTGCACGTGGATGATTTGGCTGATGCTTGCCTTTACCTCCTCGAACACTATGACGGCCCTGACCACATCAATGTGGGCACTGGGCGAGACGTATCCATTCGCGAGCTTGCCGAATTGGTTGCAGAAGCCGTTGGATACTCCGGTGACGTTGTTTGGGACACTTCAAAGCCTGATGGGACCTCCCGTAAGCTTCTGGACGTTGAACGTCTGAACAAGATTGGTTGGCACTCCGCAATCAGTCTGGAAGAGGGCATCCGTGAAACGGTGGACTGGTACCGCCAGCATGCGGCAACCGTCAGGACATAGGGGGCGGTCCGCGGGAGTCGTAAGCGATTCTGACATCGTCCATCGTTGTATGCAACAGGGCCTCTCTGGGACTCTGGAGGCCACAACGGCGAACCGGCTACTGAAACGCGTTGACTCCCAATAGGCAATCGATTTTGCCTCGGCGACGTCTCCGAAGAACAAGTTCGATGGCGCACGCTGAAGCGTAAGCGCTGGGGCGGGGCTAAATCAGCTTGATCTGTCGAAACTCCACCGGCGGTCCTTCCGGATAATTCTTGCTCAGGGACAAGTAACCTCCCTGCGTTCCCTTGGTTCTAACGAATTTACGCCAGCCCAATGAATCGATGCGAGCAAACCCAATTCCAGTTTCCGTGGAGTTGACCCAGAGGGTAATCCACTGGCCGGACACCACGGGATCCGTCTCGAGTTTTCCCAAGAGAGTTCCTGAGGCCTCTTCTGCGTCACGATGAAACAATTCAAGTGAGCCGTTCCGGCGCAAGACCAAGTGGTATCCGGCCACTGCCGATTTAATGACGACTCGATAAGGCGCGTCGCTGCTTTGGCCAAAGCAGAGCCCCGCATGTTGCTCGTTTTCCGGCAGACCCTCAGGCCAACGGAGCTCCAACTGAATTTCGTAGATGGAACGTTCAACTGGCGCCATGGAACCCATCAAGTAACTGGGTCTGTCCTGGCCCGAGAGGGTAATACTGCCCGCAATCTCGTTAATACGAGGTTGGACGCGCCATCCACGATCCGTTGTCCACGGAAGGTCCCCGGGCGCTCGCTTGCCACTTTTGAAGGCATCGACACGTGCCGCCGGTTTCGAAGTCATGACATATGGGATGTTGGAGCACATCATTCCTTGCACGCCGAGGTTGCTGAGCCGCTCACGCATATGCCGGTGGTGGACCTCCCAGCAGATGACGGGCTTCCCCAAGGACACTATCTTCCGAATGGCTTCGTCGGTTGCGAGGTGGGAAATCCCCAGAAAATCAAAGTCCTTCTCCAACTCGTCGAGCTCAGACATCAGCTCGACGTCGAAATATCCCCATGCTTTATACCCGGCTTCGCGAACAGCCAGCACCTGTCTGCCACGTGCACTTTGCTTCCATACGAAGTGCTCCCGCGAGTTCGAGTACTCATCCATTAAGCCCAAGAGCTCCAGGGTGTTGGTTCCTTGCTTGTCGTCGATAAAAATGACGCTCGTCTCCGCGTGTTCGTCGAGAACGTCCTTGAGTAGTGTTATTGGTTGGAGTTCTGTGCCGGGGCCGAGCCATTGCCGCGCGTCGACTGTGAGCTCTTGGAGAGTCGCATAGTCGGTATCCGCAATGAGGTGATCCTGACCCGTCATTCTCTCGGTATTGCGATCATGATGACATACTAGGACGCCGTCTTTGGTTGCATTCACCGCGACGTCGATAGCGCCTGCTCCTGCGGCGATGGCCTGGGCATACGCAATAGCCGTATGTTCGGGCCAGTTATCACCGGACCCGCGGTGGGCGATGTAGAACGGCGTTTCAGCAGTCAATGACGCAACAGTCGACTTCTTTGCCGATCCCGAGTGTTTCTCCAAAGCATGATTCTCGCCGGTTTGCGAACTGCAACCGCTGGACAGCGCCAACAATGAAGCCCCCCCAAAAAGGAGGCTTCTGCGAGAAACCTCGGAGTTTATAATGTCCATAGCCGACCTTTCGTTTCTTTGTGTCTAGACCTAACGTTCTAATACCCCCGCGTCAGGACCGACCACAGCGCTCACAGTAATCACGAGGATGAAGGTATCCGCCCGAGGACCAGTCATCCGCATAGTTGATGTCAAGCTTTTGCTCCTCACCCCATCCAAGAGGCAAGCGTCCACTCGCCTGCCAAGTGCCGGTCACGCTTAGTGAAACGAACAGACGGTGAACCGATTCGCCACAATGTAACCCGATTTTTTGCTCTCGCAGGGGACCAATGCCCACCAGATTCATGTCTGCTCGGAGTCCGGTGAACAGCTGTCGCAATTCGACAAGGAAATACTTGCGAAAAATTCCGCCGCCCCGATTGATGCGTGGGTCGGCGGAGACATTGGAAAGTGGAACGGTATCCGCGCCCTGCGTTTCAAAAAACTGCATTAGTTTGATACCGGCGCCGGTAGCCATAGTCCTAAACTTCAGATTTGAAAAGGGGGTCCCGTCCTTGCCAATTCGTAGTTGCCGGGACAAGCTATCTTCCTGATTGCTGATTTTGACGGTCATTCCAATGAGGGTCAGCCAGGGCGAAAAGACGATGATAATGACGAACACCCTGGCAATATTCATGGAGCGTTTCGCTAGCTGGGCGGGGCCAGATTGGGTAGCGACACAGATTCGTATCAACACATACTCCCCTTGGGTACTGCACGAGATACGGGTGGCACGCTCGGCACCAGTTTCCAGCCCCAGACACATAGCCGATCCTCGATTGCGCAGGCGCTACTTAAGGCAGCGCAGTGCTCTGTTGGGAATTCCCCGCCATCAACGATCTCCGCGCTACATGCATCAGAGGCCCTAACCGAAGCCAGTACTCTATTCGAGAACGCCATCGGGCCAGTGCGGTCCGCAGGGGCAATGATCAACCGAGTGGTCCGTCGCTCATCCGTCCAGCTATAGGGTGTCGGTTGAACGCCACCGGCCACTAGAACCACACGTACGGGTAGATCTTTGGCGAGGAAACGGCTGGCCAGATATGCAAGAACCGCCGTGAGGACGATGAGTCCTATGAGTAGGTTACACGCAGCACGCACCACGAGGAACAGTCCCTCGATCATGAAACATGGCGCTAGAATGTTGATGCTGGCCCATACGAATGACTTAAAGGTCCGTTGGTTCCGGGACCGCGCAGACCTGCCCCCGGCCAATGCAGCACCGACGCACCAAGCCCGTGCTGCGTACGCCACCCGCGGTGAGGGCGACCAACAGAAACTCGTGTGGGTCGCCATGAAGCTGACCGGTAAGATCCTCATGAGGACCAGCGGAAGAATTGTATTGCGGGGCGTCGACAACGAGCCAGCTAACGAGCTAAGTGTCGCCCTTCCGCCCGACTGCTCTCTCTGACCGTTTACTGCCCAATGAAACCAGCTTCGTTCAGCTCCGAGAAGATTCCTCCACGTTTTCGGTTTCTCCTGCCCGAGTTCACCACCGTGAGCTGCCAACTGGCAGGAACTGGAGTAAGAATTCATGCTCCCCCCCCCTAGTGTCACTTCATCGGGCGTACCCACGTGTCGCTTGCTTTGTCACGCCGAAAATTTTGGCTGGATTTACCCGCACAGTGGGTGTTGCCCCCTCTTCAATGAACTCAATACGCCCATTGTCCTCGTGAGCGCTCCCGCCTATTACTTTAAAGAATACAAAGTAGCAAGGTGATTTTCCCGAGTACACCGTACCCGTTCACTCCTCGGCTCTTGCGGTATTCACTTTGCGATTACTTACGGCATGACGTGGCTCAGTGAAACCACAGGGAGCAACCTATGGATTGTTATACGAGCGCAGATCCTCGATCGCAGCCAGGATCTGCTGCGCAGCGCTGCGATATTCTCGAATACTGGCACCGTAGGGATCTATCACGTCGTCGTCGGAGGGAAGCGCAGCCAAGGATTGAGGCCGGCCGCTAGGGGCCTCCTGAAGCAGCTGCCTCCAGCGTGCTGCGCCGGCCAATTCTTCGAGGCGGACAGGCTCTAGAAAGGACAGCGCAAGCCTGCGTTGGGCGAGGTATGAAGCAATTCGGGCAAACTCACGCAAAGTGAATATGCGTCGCAATACTTGCGGTTGCATCTGTGCACACGATGCACGCTGACCACGATCCATGCAAAGAACGAGGTCCGCCTTTTCGAGCATCCCGACCGTCAATTGACGGGCATGAAAATCCGAGGCATCGATGTCTTCCGGAAGTTGGGCTGCGGCTCCCGGATCGATGGCCTCACCTGCAAATGCTCGGACGCCGGCACTTTCCACAGTGAACTGTCCCGGGAATTCTTCTTCCAACCATTTTGCGATCATCAATGCCGCTGTGGGAGATCGGCAAATGTTGCCCGTGCATACGAAGAGTAGGTTGAAATGCGACACATCTGCGGCGCGCCCAACCAGATCGTCAAGCCTACTTTTATCCGGATGTTCCATTCCCGCCGTTCCCCTTCGGGAGCCATGCATAACATCCGGTGCTCTCCACCTGTTCCGCGGACTTTCCCACTGTCATTTGGAAGTCTTTCTTCTTTCCAATGCCCCCCGACGAAACCACTTCCCCATCTTTATCCCGGACTGTCCACGTACATCCTTCACCGGGTGTCTTTGCGACATATGCCCCCTTGGTTACGGTGGCCTTGGTTGTCTTCTTGCCGACCTTGAACTGACCATCGGCAAACCCTGCAGAAGATTGGCGCCATTGAGAAGCAAAATCAGGGCAGAGTAGCCGTATTGCCGCCTCCGCGTTCGCCAGTTCATCGCTGGCTAAGACACCTGGCACAGAAGCTGGATCCGCCTTTTCAAGGAATTCAAGTCGCTGACACGTTGCTTCCCCGCCTTCTGCCACCGCTCGCGGGTCGACTGCTGGCGCACCGTCTGCAGAGTCTCCAGCATTGGCTTCTTCGGCAGCCTCTACATACTTTTTTTCCTTGGTGCTGAGCCGCTTCTTCTCGGCTGCAGCCGCCTGCTTTGGATCCTGAAGTTCCTTTTTCACAGGAACGGCTGCAGCGCTGCTGTCTGACGTGGATGAATCAGCGCTCTTTTTTGCTGACTCAACCGGACTGGATTGTTTCTTAGCAGTTTCTTTCTGATCGACCGCTACCTTGCCCGCCGGGGCATCGCTCGAAACGGCACTACTGGTAGATACGTGAAGCCCCTCAACCTCGTTTCCCGAGCCACCGCAAGCCGTGAGGGCCACAAGGAATGCGGAGAAGATTGCCATCCCAGCGAGATGTTTCCTATTCACCGCTATTCACCTCCAAAGGTTAGGACGAGTACTGGACGTTGATCTGCCACGGACCTCTCGCGTGACCAGAACCAGATGTTGTCACTCCCGCTGCCCTCGATATCCAGGGTTGTTCGATCTCCCAGAAGCTTGGATACTGTCTCCGGGTCAAGGGCCACATCATACGCAGTGTTCGGCTTGGTGTTCGCCCCGATTTCCCCCAACTCCTGTCCTGAGGCCATGGGCCGATTGGCATGATTGATGGTCGATTCATCCCAATCCACATCGATCGCTGTGATCAAGTGTGTATCCGTTGAACCCGCGTAGGAGGCAGTCGTGGTCCGAAAGCGCAGGTTTGCGTCCGTGAGAACGAGACCCGATGGTGCGTCAGGCAGATTGAATTCCAAGAATGTTGAGTAGCCTGGTGTTCCGCGCGATGCCAACTGGGTGACTGAACCGTAGGTGTCCCGAGCGGCGGACGCGTTCGTCATGGCGTCCTTTGTTGGGCTTAACTCCACGACCTCTGGTTCCGGGAGTGGATCGGGCAGCTCCGGGCCAGCCCCCGGAGTAAACGTCAGCTCTAACGCAGGTCGGTATGCCTCGACGCTTCGTTCCCGCGACCAGAACCAGGCATTATCAGTTCCCAGGCTGGCAAGAGCCAGGGTCATCGAAGAACCTTCGGACATAATGAGTTCTCTCGGTTCCACGGAAATCGAATAGTCCGTGTTGGGCTCTGCGCCGGCCTTCAGTTCTCCAATAGCAACCCCGGTCAGTTCCGGGCGGTTTCTCCATGTCGTCGTGTTTTCCTCCCAATCATTATCAGCGACACGGACTTGGTGTGTGTCAGTCGATCCTGCATACGACGCGGTGGACGTTCGGAGCTTCAGCTTGGCTCCGGAAAGATGGGTTCCTTCGGGAGTATCCGGAATCTCGAAACGTAGATATGACAAGTAACCCAGGCTGCCGCGGGAAGCGAGCTGGCTCGAGAAACCGTACGCGGAGCTGGGCGCTCCCTCATTCACCATGACGTCAGCCACTGTCGGGAGAGTGATGGTCGACCCAAGTGGTTCGGCAGCCTCGATCTTGATTTCAAGCGGATCTGAAGACGCTCCACTGTTGCCAGCTTCGTCGTGAGAAACCACTTTGTAGTACCAGGTACCGGGGTCTACGTCGGCATCGACGTACTTCAAATCTGGGGTTCCACCCAGCTTATTGGTTGTCGAAGGTTCGAACCCGGCCGTCTTACCACGATGGACACGGTACCCGGCGATGCCGACATTATCTGTAGCAGCATCCCAAGACAGGCCCACAGAAGATCCGGAGACTATTCCCTTTAAGTTCTCCACAGCCGTCGGATCCTCCGTATCGGCATTCTCCAAGGTAGCTGACGCACTGGCCGGCTCACTACGGTTACCGGCGGCATCGTAGGCAATCACCTGGTAAAACCACTCCCCGGCCTCCGGCGGAGTGTCAGCATAAGCAGTGGACTTCCCATCAGCGATCTTCGTCGCTTCTGTGGCTGAGAAACCCTCCGTAGCAGAACGATGCACTTCATAACCAGCAACGCCGACATTATCTGTAGCAGCATCCCAAGACAGGTCCACCGTTCCATCAGTCACCTTGGCGTCGAGCCCGCCAGGCGATGACGGTTCCTCACTATCTCCTGGAGGGGTCTCGGCGCCTAGGCTATGATGCTTGGCTACTTCATTCGCCGAGAGTGCTTTCGCGTAGACAGCGACTTCATCTACCTTCACTGCAGACAGGAAGTCCTGGCTGGTACCGCCCCAGACCCGGTCGCCACCTACACGCCAGTATCCATTGAAGGACTGTGCGCTGGATTGCGGGTTGGAAGCGACTTCCGCTCCGTCCACGAACATCTTCATGCCGGATGAGGACTGCATGGCTGCCAGATGGTGCCAGGATCCGTCGTTGTAGGCATCGGGAGAGACCGCCGTGTTTTCGGACCCTGTCCAGGTACCAAAGACCAACCGTCCATCGTCTCGCATGTACACGTGGCGGTCGTAGTTGTTCGAGTCTCCATCGGGGCTGGACGAGAAACCAATAAGTCTGCCCCCTGTCTGTGCGGAGGTCGAGAACCACATCTCAGCAGTGAACTCCGGTGACGGATTGTTGGCAACTGGCGACGAGACAAATCCGTCTGAACCCAGCGAAGCTGCCGCTCCCCACACGCCAACGACTTCGGGCTGGACACTTCCTCGAAGTTGACCGTCGGCGCCAAAGATTCCGCTGTCGGGCGTTTGCCCTTCTGCGAGTGAGCTGAAGCGCCAGAAGAAATCTGGAACCTGTTCAAATACGGCAGCCCCATAGGCATCTTGCGGGGCTTGCGGTATCGACGACGTCCCGCCGGCGGCGGTGAAGTGCTCGTCCACCTGCAATGGCGTCAGCACCTTCTCATATACTGCGGTCTCGTCGATCTGTCCGGCGAAGAAGTCGCTCGCTGGACGATTTGGCCAGCCGTTGAGGTTATCCCCGCCGACCCGCCAGGAACCCCGGTAGTCCTGGGCACCGACGTTTCCGTTCCGCCCGACTACAGCCCCATCTACATAGAGCTTCATCCCGCTTGCTCCCTGGGAGGCTACGATGTGGTGCCACTCTCCATCGTTATAGGCCGTTGAACTCGATGCAGTCTTGGTGCCGCCGTCGTACGCCCCGAAGGTGAGTTTCCCGTCGTTGGACATGTAGATGTGGCGGTCATAGCTGCTACTCGCCCGGTAGCGTCCGTTGTCCGTCCGCGGGTTGCCGTCCCCGTAGCCCATGATCTTTCCTCCACGATCGGTGGTGGTCTTGATCCACGTCTCGATGGTGTACTCATCGGGCCCCGGGGCGAATGTGTCATTCAACGCGTAGGAACTGCTGCCGTTGAACCCAATAGCGAAACCGTCGCCGCCTTCAACAGCATTGTCGATCGCCCGCAGGTCAGGGGAGCCTAGGAAACGGACTTGTTTATTCCCATTCGAACTGTCGGCTCCGTAGATATCGTTCTGCTCGTTGAAACGCCAGTAGAGCGTGGCTCCATCGTTGAGAACCTCAGATGCGTACGGTGCGTCTTCTGTCGCGGCAGTAGCTGACGCGGTTGCGGACAAACCGCTGGTGCTGTATCCGTCGCTTGCCGTAACACGATAAGAGTACGTTTGGCCTGCTTGGACATCCGTGTCCACAAAGGACTGTTGTGGCGCGTGCCACCAGGTCGACTCGCCCTCAATCGTGGCAATTGGCGTGCTTGAACCGTTGCGGTAGACCCGATACGTCAGACTCCCGTCGTCATCGTCGATACTTGAGCGCCAGCGGACCTGGATCTCTCCCTCCTTGAGGGATTCGGCGGTAAGCCTCCCTGGGGTGGGCGACTTGGCAGATTCAGGCCCGGATGCGAATCGCGTCAAGCCGCGCTGTGTGTGTCCATTCGTGAGGGTGAACTCGCCGCCAACCCAGAGAAACGATTTCTCCCCCTTCTGCGCAACCGTCAGGGCCCTGCCGCCAATACCCTCCCCAATCCCATCATTGAGGTCTGGCTTCCATGCCACCGCAGCGGTCGGCGCTTCAACTGTCTGCGCCTGAAGATAGACTCGTCGGCCATCAGTTTGCCAGCCCATGAGCTCGCAATCATGCGCGTGATTCGCTGAATAGAGGGTCGCCTCATTCACAACAAGTGCTTGGTTCGCTCCCAGACAGCGATCGCGCCAACGTTGAGAAAGATCCGAATAGTCCAAGGCGAGTTTTCCGTCGAAGACACCGCCCCCCGTTCCTTCATTGGCAACATAGAAGCCAGTATCATCGGTGGTGATGGCTTTCGTAACGGACGTTGCAGGGATTTGAGTCTCGGTGTTGTTACCCGCACCAAAGGTCTTGACGATGTCGGCTGTGGAAGCATCCAAGACGGCCATCGAGTGCGCATCGTTTCCGTTGATCGTGAAAAAATCGCCACCAACAGCCACTTGGTTTTCGTCCGGTGAGACGGCGACGGCCCTCCCCGGCGCGTCGGCATTGGCCTGCCACGGTTGCAGGGCCCCGGATGTGGCGTCCACCGCAGCGAATTTGGATCGTTGCGTGCCCCTTACGCTGTTGAAGTCACCACCGAAATAGACTGTCGAATCGGTGGCGGCTATCGCTCGAACCGTCGCAGAGATGGAACCGGCGCGAAAAGACTTGACGGTGCAGGTTGCTATGTCGATGGCGACTAGGCGCGCAACGGAAACCCCATTAACATGCGTGAAGTGACCACCCACGTATAGGGTTTTCTCATCCGGTGAAACGGTCAGGGCGCGAACAGTCGTGGTCCCGGACGATGAATACAAGACCGGCCGGCAAGAGGCCGGTGCTCCAGTCGCTGCGTCGAACGACGCCAACGACGTCACGGCCACGCTAGTGCCCGAGCTCCCACTGGGAGGAACTAGGGCGCTGAACGTCCCACCCGCGAACACTGTCCCCTTGGCTTGAGCCAAAGCCCAAACGGTTCCGTTGGTTTGCCACGTGGGCGCATCAACGGCAGAAAATTGAAGCCTGTCCGACAACGCTGATGCCGGCGATGCCAAAGCAATGAGTGCACCAGACGCTACGAGCCCCGCAGCCAGTGTCATCGACAAAAACTTACGCACTTGAAACCCCCAAGATATGCCATTGGTAATTCAGTGCACCCAGTGGGAGCTAGGGCCAACGGTATGCGTAGCTTGACGGCCGCGGAAGAGGACAACGCATTTTCGAGTAGACCTGCCACGCCTCCAAGTAGTTCCCGAGGAATTATGAGTATCCGACAATGAGATGCGGCACATGAGTACATGCAAGAATTCAATAAATCACATTCGCTGGGGAGTTTGCATGGAACTGTATGAATATCTTCGAGTCGTTGGCAAACACTGGAAGGCCGTAGTCGTCGTGACGCTCCTAAGTACTTTTGTGGCCTGGGGTGCAGCGATGCTCGCCACCCCCGAGTACCGAACGCACGCCTCAGTCTTCTTTTCAGTTGCGGATGGTTCCTCCTACAACGAAATTGCGCAGGGCTCCGCTTACTCCCAACGTCAAGTCGTGTCTTTCGCGGAGCTGGCTACTTCTACTATCGTGCTGGAACCGGTTCTCCGCGAACTCAAACTAACGAAAGGTGTTGGGGATCTAAAGAAGCAATTGTCTGTGACGATTCCCACGGATACTTCGATCGTCAACATCAGTGCGACTGACCCGTCGCCCGAGCGTTCCGCAGACATGGCGAATGCCGTTGCCAAGGAGTTGAAGACCGCGTCCTACCGTCTGGCCCCGAAACACTCCAACGGAGACGCGATGGTGCAGGCAACAGTGACAACTCCTGCCGTGGTACCGGAAGCCCCAGTATCACCACGACCGAGAATCAACTTGGTCATAGGATTCGGCGTGGGTCTCGGTCTCGCCATCGCGTTTGCGGTGTTGCGGGAAGCGATGGATAACAGGGTCAGGACCGAAGAAGACATCAGGCAGCTCGCTGGTGCACCGGTCCTTGGACAGATCCCCTACGAAAAGCATGCTGCGTCCGGCCCACGGCCACTCGTGGGGTCATTGAGTGCGAGCCCACAATCCGCTGAGGCCTTCAACAAATTGCGACTCAACTTGCAGTTCATTGAATTCGTTCAGAACTCCCGTGTCATCACAGTGGTATCAGCGATGCCCACCGAGGGTAAAACCACGACGGCAGTGGATCTGGCCATCAGCATGGCTCAGTCGGGTTCGCGTGTCCTCTTGATCGATGGTGACCTTCGTCGGCCCGCCGTCGCTCGCACCTTGGGGCTCGAAGGGTCAGTAGGCCTGACGTCCACCCTCATTGGGCAAATCGACATCGAAGATGTGCTCCAGAGCTGGGGCGACGGAGGCCTAGATGTCCTGACCGCAGGCGTTTTGCCGCCCAATCCCGTAGACCTTCTCAATTCCGCAGAGATGAAAGCCACCATCAACAAGCTTAGAGCCAAATACGATTCAATCATTATTGACGCGCCACCCCTGCTCCCGGTCACCGATGGCCATATCCTGAATTCGTACAGTGACGGCGCCCTTTTAGTCGTCGCAGCAGGCGCCACGACAAAGAACCAATTCGTACAAGCGAGTCAGAACCTCGAGAAATTTGATAGCCGTGTCCTCGGCGTGGTGTTGAACAAAGTACAGCCCCAAACTCTCCAGGATTCTCTGTACTCGTATAAACAACCTATCGACTCTCCGAGCAGTCGTGTTACCCCGGGTCGGAAGGCCAGGATCCCGGAGCGATCTCCGCGCAGGTTCAGGAAGGGACGGAATACGCAAGCTTCGAAGTACGACGAACATTCGGCTGACTTCGAGAACGTTCGTTAGAAGTGCAGGTCGGGGCTGATGCAGGGGAAAGGTGACACATGATCTGGCTTGTTGGTAGACAAGCCCGATGGGATGGTCGCTATGCCACCGCCCCTACACGAAAGAGTTCCGCGGTGACGTTGTCCGCGTCGTATTTAATCGAGATGTAAAGGCCCCGATCGGCCAGATCGCGAAAAATTTGGGCGTCCACGAAGGCATCATCGCCAAATGGCTCCACGCAGCAGGGATCGCCGACGGCAACAAGCCCGGCGAGACCACGGACCAGTCGCCAGAACTACGAGCACCAGGCCACCGGACACGTCTACTTGCACAGGCGAACGTAGTCCTTCGCCATGCCGCTGCCTATTTGTCGCAAGCGAATCTGCCGTCAAAAGACTCTGCCCGCTCGTAAGGGAGCTCGCCGCCGACTCGATCCCCGTCGCGTTGTCGTGTCGGCTCTTGAAGCTATCCCGCCAAGGGTACTACCGCTGGCTGTCCGTTCCCAAGACCCACGCCGACCTCTTCGCTGCCTACCGGACGAATGCCCTCTTCGATGCCCACCGGGACGACCCGGAGTTCGGGTAGCGATACCTCGACGACGAGCCGGAAACCGCCGGGTACCCCATGGCCGCTCGCACGCACGTGACGGCCGTGCTCGGATAATGCGTAGTTCTCTGCATTTCGTCCGGGAAGGGGCAAGAACAGCATAAGTCCTGGTCCTCCAATTCATGACGATCCGTGCGCCGTCACCGACTTCGACGGACGAACTCGACACCAGTTCAGCGCAACGGACCCGACCAGTTGTGGCTGACCGTCTTTGCGGAGCAAGAAACAAAACAAGGCAGAATTTACCTCTGCGCGATCAAGGATGTGTTCTCGTCTCCGATCGCGAGCTACTCGACCAGCAGCCGGACGCAGGCCCGATTCGCCGTCGACGCCCTCCAGATGGCCGTCGCCGGACGTGGCAACGTGGCTTTCTGCACAGTGCATTCAGATCAAGGTTCGGAACTTCGAACCAGCAATTTATTCCGTGCTTGGCAGCTCGGGATTTGGTCGGGTCGATGGGGAGAGACGGCGCGGCCGGGACAATGCGGCCATGTAGTCGTTCTTTGCGTTGGTGCAGAAGAACGTGCTCGACGACTGTGGTGCTGGGCCGCCCAGGACCAGCTGAGGATCACTCTGGTGACCTGGATCAAGCGAACGTATCACCGATGTCGACGGCAAGTCTGGCTGGCTCGTTGCCCCGTGGATTACGACGCAATCATAGAAAAGGCTGTTCTCGCAGCTCGACACTCAAATTGACCTGACCTA
>NZ_JBQSYU010000039.1:0-13531 GCF_052379645.1 Arthrobacter sp. 179
CCCCTTGGAGACCGGTACCACCCGGGGGGCGAGAACAGTTGTCTCGTCCGTAGCGTATTCGTAGGTAGCCAAGGGATCCTCCGATCGGCGCAAGCTCGATTCCGCCCGTCCCCCCGGCCGGCCAAGCGTCCTTGGGGCCAGTGTGGCACCTACTGGAGGGTAGGAGAAGGGTTCGGGCCGTAGAGGTTCCGTTGGCGGATTCAGCGACCGCGGATGATCCGTCGGATCCGCTGCAGCCGTTCACCGATGCCACGTTCGGCCCCATTGGCCGTCGGCGCGTAGTAATCGCGACCGACCAGATCGTCGGGGGCGTACTGCTGTTCGGCGATCGAATGCGGGGCGTCATGGGAGTAGAGGTACCCCTTGCCGTGGCCCAGTTGTCCGGCGCCGGGATAGTGGGCATCGCGTAGATGCGGGGGGATCCCCTCGCCTCGACCGCCCCTGACATCGGCGATGGCGGCGTTGATCGCCTGATAGGAGGCGTTGGACTTCGGGGCGGTCGCCAAGTGGACCACTGCCTGGCCCAGGATGATCCGGCCCTCGGGCATCCCGATCAGTTGCACTGCTTGTGCCGCGGCCACCGCACTCTGCAGGGCCGTCGGATCGGCCATGCCGATGTCCTCCGAGGCACTGATCATGATCCTGCGGGCAATGAACCGGGGGTCCTCCCCCGCCTCGATCATCTTCGCCAGATAGTGCAGTGACGCATCGACATCGGAGCCACGAATGGACTTGATGAACGCGCTGATCACGTCGTAGTGCTGGTCCCCGGCCCGGTCGTAGCGCTGGACGGCGGCATCCATGGCCCGCTCGGCATGGGAGGTGTTCACCGGGATCGGGACAGCAGCGTGTTCCTCGCCCTCGGCCGGGGCTTCGCCGTCGTTCCCTGGACTGGCTTCGACACCGTCAGATTCGCCCCAGGCGACCCCGGCGGCGGCTTCCAAGGCGGTCAGCGCGCGGCGGGCATCGCCTCCGCTGAGCCGGACCAGGTGATCCAATGCGGCAGGTTCCAGTGAAACGGTCCCGTCCAGTCCGCGGGGATCCTGAACGGCGCGGACCACCAGTCCACGGATGTCCTCCTCCTCCAGGGGCTGCAAGGTGAGCAGCAGGGAACGCGACAGCAGCGGCGAGATCACCGAGAAGGAAGGGTTCTCCGTGGTCGCGGCGATGAGCACCACCCACCGGTTCTCCACCCCCGGCAGCAGGGCGTCCTGTTGGGCCTTGGTGAAGCGGTGGATCTCGTCCAGGAAAAGCACCGTGGTGATCCGGTTCAGGTCCCGGTCCGTCAACGCCTGGTCCATGACCCGGCGGACATCCTTGACCCCGGCGGTGATGGCACTGAGTTCTACGAAACGCCGGCCGGGGGCCCGGGCGATGACATGGGCAATGGTCGTCTTGCCGGTTCCCGGCGGTCCCCAGAGGATGACACTGGCGGGTCCGGAGGGACCGGGCCCATCGACCCCGGCCAGTTGGCGCAACGGCGAGCCGGGTTTGAGCAGATGTTGCTGACCGACGAGTTCGGCCACCGTCTGCGGGCGCATGCGCACTGCCAGGGGCGGCCGGGGGCGGGAGGATCCGCGGGTGGGTTCGTCCTCGGAGTCGTCATCCAGCGGACTCAACAAATCGTTCACCCATCCAGCCTAGTGCCCGCACGGTGGTGCCGGGGCGTAGCGCTACGGTGGACGGGTGATGTCGTGCGAGCGAAGGGCCAGGGCATGAAGGCAGTAGTCCAACGGGTTTCGAAGGCCTCGGTCGAAGTCGAGGGGACGGTGGTCGGGCGTATCGACGAGCCGGGGCTCCTGGTGCTCTTGGGGGTCACCGGGACCGATACGGACGCCGAGGCCGCCACCTTGGCCGCGAAGATCTGGCGTCTGCGCCTGCTCGAGGCGGAGAAATCCTGCGCCGATCTCGGCGCCCCGTTGCTGGTGGTCAGCCAATTCACCCTCTACGGGGACGTGCGCAAGGGCCGGAGACCGGGATGGTCGGCCGCCGCACCGAGGGCGCTGAGCGAACCCTTGTATGAGGCGTTCATGGCCGCCCTTCGGGACCTCGGGGCACGAGTCGAGCACGGGGTCTTCGGCGGGCAGATGGATGTTTCCCTGGTCAACTCGGGGCCGTTCACCCTCATCGTCGATACGGCCGATCTCCCCGGCTGATCACCACGGGGATCCTGGCGGACCGAAGCACGCCTCGGGGACCGCTCATCGCTTCCCCGGCCGGCCACCACCCGCCGGACGAGGACCGGCCGATGGTGGCCGGCCGGGTCCCCGTCCAGGCGGAGTCGATGTGCTGGACAGCGGTGTGCCCCGGTGCGCTCTGCCGGGCCGCCGGTTCCAGCATGATCAGGCGTCGGCGGACGCCCCGTCCTGCTGGTCCGCCTTGGCGGCCTTCTTCGGTTCTGGCTTGGCGTCGACGCCGGCCTCCTTGCGCTGCTGCGCGGTGATTTCCGCGGGCGCCTGGGTCAGCGGATCGAAACCGCCACCGGTCTTCGGGAAGGCGATGACGTCGCGGATCGACTCGGTGCCGGTGAGCAGCTGCACCACACGGTCCCAACCGAAGGCGATGCCGCCATGCGGCGGGGCGCCGTACTTGAACCCGTCCAGCAGGAAGCCGAACTTCGACTGGGCGGATTCCTCATCCAGCCCCATCATCCTGAAGACCCGTTCCTGCACCTCGCGCTGGTGGATGCGGATGGAACCACCACCGAGCTCGTTGCCGTTGCACACGATGTCGTAGGCATAGGAGAGGGCGTTTTCCGGATCCGTGTCGAAGGTGTCCAGGAACTCCGGCTTCGGGGAGGTGAAGGCGTGGTGGACCGCGGTCCACTGCCCGGCACCGACGGCGACGTCGCCGGAGGCCACGGCGGCCGCCGAGGATTCGAACATGGGGGCGTCGACGATCCAGACGAAGGCCCAGTCCCCGTCCTTGATCAACCCGGTGCGGTGTCCGATCTCGACCCGGGCCGCGCCCAGCAGGGCTCGGGATTCGGAGGCCGAGCCGGCGGCGAAGAAGATGCAGTCCCCCGGGGTGGCGCCGACCGTGGTGGCCAGGTTCTCCCGCTCGAAGTCGGTGAGGTTCTTGGCCACGGGCCCGGTCAACGAACCGTCCTCCTGGACCAGGACGTAGGCCAGGCCCTTGGCTCCGCGCTGCTTGGCCCATTCCTGCCAGGCATCCAAGGTCCGCCGCGGCTGCGAAGCACCGCCGGGCATGACCACCGAGCCGACATAGGGGGCCTGGAAGACGCGGAAGGTGGTGTCCTTGAAGAAATCCTTCAGTTCGGTCAGTTCCAGACCGAAGCGCAGATCCGGCTTATCCGAGCCGTAGTTCTGCATGGCATCGGCGTAGGTCATCCGGGCGATGGGGGTCGGGACCTGCACGTCGATCAGGTTCCAGACGGCACTGACGATCTGCTCGCCCAGGGCGATGATGTCATCCTGCTCGACGAAGGAGGCCTCGATGTCCAGCTGCGTGAATTCCGGCTGGCGGTCCGCCCGGAAATCCTCGTCGCGGTAGCACCGGGCGATCTGGTAATACTTCTCGAATCCACCGACCTGCAGCAGCTGCTTGAACAACTGCGGCGACTGCGGCAGGGCGTACCAGGAGCCGGGGGCCAGACGGGCCGGCACCAGGAAGTCACGCGCGCCTTCGGGGGTGGAACGGGTCAGCGTCGGGGTCTCGATCTCGACGTAACCCTGGTCGTGCAGCAGTTCACGAGCCACCCGGTTGACCTCCGAGCGCAGGCGGATGTTCGCGTGCGGGCCTGGACGGCGCAGATCCAGGTAGCGGTGGCGCAGCCGCGCCTCCTCGCCGACCTCGACGTGCTCGTCGATCTGGAACGGCAGCGGTGCCGAGGTGTTCAGCACGACGACGGAGTCCGCCATCACCTCGATCTCGCCGCTGGCCAGGGCCGGGTTCTCGTTGCCATCGGGACGGCGTTCTACCGTGCCGACGATCTGCAACACGAATTCATTGCGCAGGGAGTGGAAGTCGGCTTCGTCGCGGACCACGATCTGGGCCACACCCGAGGCATCACGCAGATCCAGGAAGGCGACCCCTCCATGGTCCCGGCGGCGGGCTACCCAGGCGGCCAGGGTGACGGATTGTCCGATGTGTTCGGCCCTGAGCGTGCCCAAGTCGTGAGTGCGCAGCACTGAAGTCCTTTCGAGGGGTTCCTCGCGTGCTCCCGGGGGTTCCCCGGGCCCGGCACGCGTTGGTTCAATTATGGGTTTGGGTCGAGTTTACCGGCAGTGGTGGGCCCCCCGACAACCGGGGCGGCTCCCGGGGGGCCCGCCCCGGTCAGGAGGCGCTGATTCCCGGGTGCTGGTCCTCTGCCGGGGGCGTCCAGGCATGCGGGTCGGCCACCACCTGCTCGCCGGAACGGATGTCCTTGACCTCATGGGTGCCCTCGGCTGAGGTGAACCAGACGTAGGGGATCCCCCGGCGGTCGGCATAGCGGATCTGTTTGCCGAACTTCTCGGCCCGGGCCGCGACCTCCACGGCGATGCCGCGGGCACGCAGCGCCGCGGCGACGTCCTGGGCGGGGTACCAGGAGTCGTCGTCGTTCAGAGCGACCAATACGGCGCTGGGGACATCACGGCTGGCCTTCAGGCCGCCGTCGGACAGCATCCGGGAGACCAACCGGCTGACCCCGATGGACAGTCCGACGCCGGGGAAGACGCGGTTGCCCTTCGAGGCCAGGGATTCGTAACGGCCGCCCGAGCAGATGGACCCGAGCTTCTCGTGGCCCACCAGCACGGTTTCGTAGACGGTGCCGGTGTAGTAGTCCAGGCCGCGGGCGATCGAGAGGTCGGCCACGACCTGGCCGGGGGCCCGACGGGTGGCCACGTCGATGACTTCCGCCAGCTCGGTCAGGCCCGTCTCGAGCAGTTCATGCTCCACCCCCAGGGCCCTGACCTGTTCGACGAAGGAGGTGTCGGCGGTGCGGATCGAGGCCAGGGCCAGGGCGGCCCGGGCTTGTTCCTCGGTGGTGCCGATCTCGTTCACCAGCGCTTCGGCGACCCTCTCGGGGCCGATCTTCTCGAGTTTGTCGATGTTGCGTAGCACCCCGGCGGTGTCCTCGATCCCCAGTCCGAGGTAGAAGCCCTCGGCTAGTTTGCGGTTGTTCACCCGCACGGTGAAGTCGCCGATCGGCAGGGCGCTGAGCGCGTCGGCGATGACCAGGGCCAGTTCCACGTCGTAACGGAAGGGTAGGGCCCCATCACCGACGACGTCGATGTCGGCCTGGGTGAATTCGCGGAATCGGCCGTCCTGGGGTCGCTCCCCGCGCCAGACCTTCTGGATCTGGTAGCGGCGGAAGGGGAAGGCCAGGTGTCCGGCGTTCTCCACCACGTAGCGGGCGAAGGGAACGGTCAGATCGAAGTGCAGGGCCAGGGCGTGGGGGTCCGTCCCCGCCGCCTCACCGTCGTCGTTCTGCAGCCGTGAAAGCCCGTAGACCTCCTTGTCGATCTCCCCCTTGCGCAGCAGTTGGCCCACGGTTTCCACGGCCCGGGTCTCGATGTTGCTGAACCCGTGCAGTTCGAAGCTGCGCCGCAGGCTGTCCAGGACATGGAGCTCCACGAGGCGTTCGTTGGGTAGCCACTCGGGGAAACCTGACAATGAGGCCTTGCGTGCCATAGGGGTGAAGACTCCTTCGCGGGGATGGTGGGATGCTGCCGTTCCGGATGGCGTCGCGCCGGCGTGCCCGGGTCCGGGAGGTAACCGCACGATTCTATGTCGTTCGAGACCGCCATAGCGACCCGGCCCGCGGCAAACTACCTTGTTGCAGCACTGACTCGGTACAGTTACGGAGGAAACACAGGGTTCCGGGGAACTTCCGGACCGACTCCGAACGAAAGAGTTTTAGCGGTGAACAGCTCCACGCAATCCGACGACAACGCAGGCCAGCCCGACGAGTCCACCCAAGGTGCGCCCGTAGGCACCTCCGAGCAGCAGACCTCCCCGGCGCAGGCGGCCCCCGCCACGGAGTCAGAGACCCCCGCCACGCAGCAGGCTCCCGCCACGTCGCCCGAGCCGCAGACACCGGCCGCCGACGCCCCGGCCGCAGAGGCAGCGCCGAAGCCCGCCGACGCCCCGAAGCCCACGGCAGTTCCCAAGCCCTCGGCCACCCCGCGACCGACGCCCACCCCGGCGGCCATGCCCCGCCCGCAGGCGGGACCGAAGTCCAGCAAGCCGACCCCGGTGGTCCCCGCTCCCCCGGCCTACAGCAGCGACCTGGACGAGGCCGCGAAGTTCAGCCGCGTCACCGATGACGGCCACGTCTTCGTCCTCGTCGAGGGCGAGGAGTTCCCGGTCGGCCAATACCCGGACGCCACCCCCACCGAAGCGCTCGCCTATTTCGTGCGCAAGCACGACGACGTGGTCAGCCAGTTGCTGCTGCTCGAACAGCGCGTGGCCGCCCACGCCCCCTCCACGGACATGAACAAGACCCTGGACCACCTCCAGCAGCTGGTGACCGAACGGATCATGGTCGGTGACCTGAAGGCGTTGCAGGGCCGGTTGGACGCCGCCCGGCAGGAAGTTGCCGAACGGCAGAAGGCCGAACGCAAGACGCAGGAGGAAAACCGGGCCCGCGAACTGGCCGCCCGGGAGGCGATCGTCGTTGAAGCCGAGGAACTCGCCGCCCAGGATCCGGCCACCGTCCAGTGGAAACAGGGCAGCAACCGGATGAACGAACTGTTCGAGCTGTGGAAGTCGGCCCAGAAGAACGGTCCGCGTCTGGGCCGTTCCACCGAGGACGGCCTCTGGAAGCGGTTCCGTGGGGCCCGGACCACGTTCGACCGCCACCGTCGTGCCTTCTTCTCGCGGCTGGATGCCGATAATTCCGAGGCCAAGCGCGTCAAGGAGGATCTGATCGCGCGGGCCGAGGCCATGTCGGGGTCCACCGAATGGGGGCCGACGGCGGGCGAATACCGCCGGTTGATGGACGAGTGGAAGGCCTCCAAGCGGGCCTCCCGCAAGGACGACGACGCCCTGTGGGCCCGCTTCCGGGCCGCCCAGGACATCTTCTTCAATGCCCGCTCGCGGGCCAACGAGGAACTGGATCAGGAATTCGAGGAGAACCTCGCGGTGAAGGAGAAGATCCTCGCCGAGGCCAGGGCCCTGCTGCCGATCAAGGATCTGGCCGCGGCGAAGAAGGCCTTCGAGCCGATTCGCGACCGCTGGGAGGCTGCAGGGAAGGTGCCCCGCTCGGCCATGCAGCGCATGGAAGGCGGAATGCGCACCGTCGAGGACGCCCTGCGTGGTGCCGAAGACGAGAAGTGGCGTCGCTCCAACCCGGAGACCAAGGCCCGCTCGAACAGCATGCTTACGCAGCTCGAGGACACCATTGCGGAGTTGGAGACCGAACTCGAAACCGCGAAGGCCTCCGGCGACGAACGGCGGATCAAGCAGGCGGAGGAAGCCCTCTCGGCCCGCCGGGCCTGGTTCGAAACCCTCCAGGAGTCCGCCCAGGACTTCGAGTAGGCCTCTGCCGGCTCCTGCTCCCCAGTGACCGGTAACGGTCCGCGGAGCACCCGTGCCCGGCTCTGGAGGGCCGGTCACCAGTATCCACAGGCTGGTGGCCGGCCCTTTTGCCGCGACGCCCCCTTTGCCACAGTGGGTGCATGATGGATCCGATCGAGGCCACCGAGGTCACCGCGCTCCTGCAACCCGGGCGGCCCTTTGCCGCTCCGGAGCTGATGGTGCTGCGTGCCGAGGGGGTCCTGCGCCAGGTGCTGCCCGGGACGTTCGTGTGTTCGGCCGTCGAGGACGGCCCGGCGTTGCGCGCCGCGGCGGTGGCCACGGTGGCCGGCCCCCGGTTGCACGAATCGGCCGTCATCGGACGGCTGGCAGCGGCCTGGGTGCATGGCTTCCACCCGGCACCGGAGGTCCTTGAACTACTGGTTTCGCGGTTCCATCGCATCCCGTTGCAGCGCGGCCCCGTCCGGTTGGCGCTGCATGAATGCGTGCTGGAGCCCAGTGAGGTCCAGGGGCGCTTCGCGATGCCGGTGACGACCCCGGTCCGCACGGGCCTGGACGTCGCCTTCCATGGTGGCCCGGCCGTGGCGCGCCAGGTGCTCAGTCGTCTGACCGGTCCACGCAGCGGTGGGTGCAGCAGGCAGGAGCTGTTGTCCGCGATCGAGGCCACGGGCCGTCGACCGGGTAAACGGGCGGCCTGGGACCTGGTGGCGGGATTGCCGTCGCTGGCGGCCGTCCCCCGATGAGGTCCAGGGCCCCGAAGGCCGCTACGAGCGCCGGCGGCCCTCGGAAGTGCGGTACACGTCGTAGACCCCGTCGATCCGTCGCACCGCGTTCAGGACGTGGTTCAGGTATTTGGGATCGCCCATCTCGAAGGAGAAGCGGGAGGTCGCGACCCGGTCCTTACCGGTGACCACACTGGCCGAGAGGATGTTGACCTGATTGTCCGAGAGCACCTTGGTGACGTCGGAGAGCAGCGATTTGCGGTCCAACGCCTCCGCCTGGATCTCCACCAGGAACACACTGGACTGGGTGGGGGCCCATTGCACCTCGACCAGCCGTTCGGCCTGATCGCCCAGGGCCTGCAGGTTGGCGCAGTCGGCCCGGTGCACCGAGATCCCCGAACCCCGCGTGACGAAGCCGCGGATGGCATCCGGGGGCACCGGGGTGCAGCAGCGCGCCAGTTTGGCCATGACGTCCCCGGCCCCGGGGACGACCACCCCGGCGTCGTGGGTCTGGCGGGAGGTTCCGGGGGTGAAGGAGGGGGTCTCGTCGAAGTCGGCTTCATGCGGGTGGGTCGGGCCCACCAGCGCCTGGAGGTGTTCGATGACGTTCTGGGCGGAGGTGTGTCCGTCACCGACCGCGGCATACATGGCGGCGATATCCGAGTGGCGCAACTGCTGGGCGACGGCGGTGAGCGTATCGTGCGTCATCAGCTTCTGCAGCGGCAGGTTGTTCTTGCGCAGGGCCTTGGTGAGCTGGTCCTTGCCCTTGTCGATGGCCTCTTCGCGACGTTCCTTGGTGAACCACTGGCGGATCTTGTTCCGGGCCCGGGGGCTCTTGACGAACCCCTGCCAGTCCTGGCTGGGGCCGGCACCTTCGGCCTTGGAGGTGAAGACCTCCACCCAGTCCCCGTGGTGGAGTTCGCTGTTCAGCGGGACCAGTTTGCCGTTGACCCGGGCCCCGATGGTGCGGTGGCCGACCTCGGTATGGACCGCATAGGCGAAGTCCACGGGGGTCGACCCGGCGGGCAGGGCCATGACCTCGCCCTTGGGGGTGAAGACGAAGACCTCGGCCGCGTTGATCTCGAAACGCAGCGAATCAAGGAACTCGCCGGGGTCGCGGGTCTCCTGCTGCCAGTCCATGACACTGCGCAGCCAGTTCAGGTCCTGGCCGTCCTGGCCGACGGCCTTGGTCTTAGCCGCACCGGATTTGTACTTCCAGTGCGCGGCGATGCCGTATTCGGCACGCCGGTGCATATCGTGGGTGCGGATCTGGATCTCGACCGGTTTGCCGTCGGGGCCGACCACGGTGGTGTGCAGCGACTGGTACATGTTGTACTTCGGCATCGCGATGTAGTCCTTGAACCGCCCGGGCAGGGGGTTCCAGCGCGCATGCAGGGTCCCCAGGGTCGCATAGCATTCGCGGACGCTGTCCACGAGCACGCGCACGCCCATGAGGTCGTGGATGTCGTCGAATTCCTTCCCGCGCACCACCATCTTCTGGTAGATCGAATAATAGTGTTTGGGCCGGCCGGTGATGGTGGCCCGGATGCGCTGCTGGTGCAGGTCCTCGCCGATGAGGGTCCTGACCGTGGACAGGTATTTTTCGCGTTCGGGGGTCCGGTCCCCCACCATGCGGACGATTTCCTCGTAGACCTTGGGGTGCAGGGCCGCGAAGGAGAGGTCCTCCAGTTCCCATTTGATGGTGTTCATGCCCAGACGGTGGGCCAGCGGCGCGAAGATCTCCAGGGTTTCGCGGGCCTTCTTGGCACTGGATTCCGGGGAAACGTACCGCCAGGTCCTGGCGTTGTGCAGGCGGTCGGCGAGTTTGATCAGCAGGACCCGGATATCGCGGGCCATGGCAATGACCATCTTGCGGACGGTCTCGGCCTGGGCGGCGTCGCCGAACTGGACCTTGTCCAGCTTGGTCACCCCGTCGACGAGCATGGCGACCTCGTCGCCGAATTCCCGGGCGAGGTCCTCGAGCGAATAGTCGGTGTCCTCGACCGTGTCATGCAGCAGCGCCGCGGCCAGCGTGCTTCCGGTCATGCCCATCTCGGCCAGGATGGTCGCCACCGCCACCGGGTGGGTGATGTAGGGATCGCCGCTTTTGCGCTTCTGGTTTTCGTGGCACCGCTCCGCCACGGTGAAGGCGCGGGTGATCAGATCAAGGTCCTCGCGCGGGCTGTTCGCCCTTACGGTGCGCAGCAGCGGTTCGAGGATCGGGGGCTGTCCGGAGGTGCTGCGCCCGGCGAAACGGGCCAGTCGGGACATGGTCCCGCCGCGGCGTCGGGCTGCCGGCGGTGGTGACGCCGGCTTGGCCGGCTGGTCGGCCGCGCCGTTCGCTGCCCGGGCTGTGGGTTCCGCCATGGCAGGTCCTCTCGCTGTACCCGGTTCGCACTACGCTTCCGGGGCCTGGGTGACGGGGAGGCCACGAGCGGCTAACCGCCCGTGGCCCCTCCGTTCCTCAAGGTTATAGCACCCCCGGGGCTCTGCGGTCACTTCCGCTGCCCGGGTGTGACGGCTCAGCCGGCAGTGGCCGCCTGGGAGTGCAGATCGGCCCCGCGCTTGGCTAGGACCTTCTTGTTGTGTTCGCGCACATCGGCCTCGCCGTGGCGCAGCACCGCGTAGAGCGGTGCCTGGATGAAGACGGTGCACAAGGTGCCCACGATGATGCCCACGAACAGGGCCAGCGACAGGTCCTTCAACGTGCCCGCACCCAACAGGTAGGACCCGATGAACAGGATCGAGCCCACCGGAAGCACGGCGACCACCGAGGTGTTGATCGAGCGGACCAGTGTCTGGTTCACGGCCAGGTTGATGTGCTCGATATAGGTCCGATCCGTCTGTTCGAACGTATGGGCCGTGTTCTCGCGGATCTTGTCGAAGACCACCACGGTGTCATAGAGCGAATAGCTCAGGATCGTCAGGAACCCGATGATCGCACTGGGGGTGACTTCGAAACCCGAGAGCGCGTAGATGCCTGCGGTGATGATCACGACCGTGAACAGGCCGATGATCGCTGCCAGCGACATCTTCCAGGTGCGGAAGTAGACGGCCATCAGCAGGGCCACCAACACGACGAACGCGATCAGGCCCAGGAGGGCCTGCTGCGAGACATCCGCGCCCCAGGAGGGACCCACGAAGGAGGAGGTGACCTCGTCGTCGGAGACGCCGTAGGCGTCGGCCAGGGCGTCACCGGCCTTCAGGGTCTGATCGTTGGTCAACCGTTCGGTCTGCACGCGCATGGTGTTGGCCGCGATGTTGGTGACCGTCGGGGCGTGGTCGGGGGCGATGGCCTTGATGGCGTCCTCCCCGACCTTGACGTCGGTGTGCTTGACATCGGAGATGGTGAATTCGGAACCACCACTGAACTCGATGCCCAGGTTGAAGCCGCCCTTGGCGATCGGCAGGATGATCGAGGCCAGGACCAGCACCGCGGCGATGGAGAACCACAGCTTGCGTTTGGCGATGAACGGGTAGGAACGCTTTCCCGTATAGAGCTCGTTGCCCCAGGTGGCGAGATTAGGCATTATCGTCTTCCTTCGTCGCGACCGACTGGGATTCCGCGGACCCTCGTTCGGCTTGTTTGCGTTCGGCGATCGTCTGCCGCCGGGCGGCTTCCTTCGAGGCGCCGGAATGGCGTTTGGAGGTGTCGACCGTCGGGCGGAAGTCGCGGATCCGTCCGGCCCCCTTATAGAGGGGTTCGGCGCCCAACAGCGAGGGGTCCAGCCCCGAGAGGCGGTGGCCTTCGCCGAAGAACCGGGTCTGGGCCAGGATCTGCAGCATGGGGTGGGTGAACAGGAACACGACGATGAGGTCGGCGATCGCCGTCAGCCCCAAGGTGAACGCGAAGCCCTTCACATTGCCCACCGCCACGACGTACAGCACGACGGCGGCCAACAGGTTCACCGCCTTGGAGGCGATGACCGTCTGCTTGGCCCGCTTCCAGCCGGTTTCCACGGCCGAGGGCAGGGATCTCCCGTCACGAAGTTCGTCACGGACCCGTTCGAAGTACACGATGAACGAGTCCGCCGTCAGTCCGATGGCGACGATGATGCCGGCGATGCCGGCCAAGGAGAGCCGATAGTTTTGCGCCCACCCCAGCAACACGATGGCCAGATAGGTCAACACCCCTGCCACCAGCAGCGAGACGATGGTGACCAGGCCGAGCAGCCGGTATTGGAAGAAGGAGTACACGGCGACCAGGGCCAGCCCGATGATGCCGGCGATCATGCCCATGCGCAGCTGATCCGAACCCAGGGTCGCCGAGATCTGTTGGTCCGACTGGATCTCGAAGCTGATCGGCAGGGCGCCGTACTTCAGCTTCTCGGCCAGGGCCTTGGCGGATTCCTCGGTGAAGTTGCCGCTGATCTCCGCCTTGCCGTTGCCGATCTGTGCGTTGGCGGTCGGGGCGGTGAGGACCTTGCCGTCCAGGACGACCGCGAACTGGTGCTGCGGGCCCTGCATGGAGACCAGGCGCTTGGTGACTTCACCGAACTTCTTGGCGCCCTCGGAGTTGAACTCCAAGTTGACGACCCATTTGCCGGTGTTGAATCCCTGGTCCGAGGTCGACATGCCCGAGGTGGCATCGGCGATGTCCGTCCCGGGGATGGCGACGGGGCCCAAGATGTATTTGGCCTGCTGGTTGGGATCGCAGGAGATCATCGGAACGTCGGGATCGCCGTTCTCGATATTGGACTTCGCGCTTTCGTCCGCGCAGTCATAGGCCTCGAACTTCTTCAGCAGCTTGCCGTCGATCCAGTTCTCGTCCGAACCGTTCTTCGGCTTCGCCGTCGGCTTGGGCAGGTCGGCCTTCTTGGTGCGCTCCGCCTTGGGGGTCGCTTCCCAGGTCCCGGCAGCGATGACGGGACGGAACTCCATGTTCGCCGAGGCCTGGATCAGTTCGCGGGTCTTCTCATCCGGGGAACCCGGCATGGAGACCACGACGTTGCGGCCTGACTGGGTGGTGATCTCCGCTTCGGAGACACCGGAACCGTCGACACGCTGGCGGATGATCTTCACCGCTTGTTCCAGCTGTTCCTGGTTGATTTCCTGGTCGCCTTGGACCTTCGGGGACAGGATCATCTGCGTGCCGCCCTCCAGGTCCAGGGCCAGCTTGGGGGCGAAGGTCGATTGCTGGGTTGCGACGCCACTGATCAACACCGCCGAAAGGGCGAGGATCATCACGCCGAGCCACAACAGCGCGCGGCGCGCGTGTTTGATCGGGCCTGTCTTGTTCATTATGGGACTTCCTGCTCAAGACGCCTCTGAAGGACGTCGGAGTACGGCAGAACGCGGCGTGCGGCCCCCGACAGTGGCCCCCCCCCCCG
>NZ_JBQSYU010000040.1:0-12009 GCF_052379645.1 Arthrobacter sp. 179
CACATGTTCAGCCTTCTCACCCGTCCTTCGATCTGAGTGGATTATGCCGTTGCGAAAGTTCTTGATGGCGAGATAGTCCTCGAGTATTTCCGTGTCCACTGCTCCGCCGATCCGTCCTTCCAAATACGATCGCAGCGATTCCACCTTCTTTTTGTTATTTTGACCATTGGGTTTGAGATAATCCTTCAGTTTCGAATCGCCCGTGCGCTCATGTTCCTGGTTGATTGCGTTCTCGACATTCCCGACCAACATCACAGCATGCAGGCGAGCGAGGGTGGCATCCAAGATCTTCGGATAGTGATATTCGAGAGGGTGTCGCAGTAGAGATCGGCGAACCGTCTGCAAGAAGATCATGTCGTCGGAGTAGCTGTCAGTGAACTCAGGAATTGTCGCGGTCATACGCCCAGACTCTCAGAAGTTGCCACTCGCGTGGCCATTCCCTGTTGCAGTTGGTCGAGAGATTAGAGCGCAATTGTCCAATCCGCCGAGTTCACGTTCATCTGGTAGATAGCCCGATGATTGGCTGCATTGGGCGGTTTCGTCCGGAGTTTAGAGGAGCAAAACCACAAGCTGTAGGGCGGATAATGGCATTCTATGCAGCCTTCGTTGTGCCGCAGAGTGTCTATTCGGCTGTCAAGCCGCGAATACCGTCCCGTTGAGCCCTCGGCTATTGAGGCGCAGGAGGCGAGGATTCGCAGAGTCGAATTCACTCCTTGTTGTTGCGGCGTTCCTTGGACGCCCGAAGGAAGCGTTCTTGGTAGGCAGAATAGGCATCTGCATGGCGAGCGTGTTCCTCAGGTGTGGTCGAAGGAGGGAGCTCAACCGGGGGCATGTAGCGGTCAATAGCATCGATTTTGAGCGGATACCCGAACTCGTCTTTCATTGCCATTCAACAACGATAGGCCTTATTCAACACGAGAACAGTTGCCTCCCATGGGGTTCCCGCTGAGGGACTCGCTGTCAGCCTTTTCCTCCACGGTTCTTTGCTGGCACGTGATCAGGGAAATCTTCTGCTCCGATACCGCCAGCGCCATAGAAGGCTTCTACGAAAAGGCGAGCTTCCTCGACGAGCTCTTCGGAGGACATTCGCGAAACGTCGTTGGAATCGGTGCCCGTTATGCCGACAGTAAAGCCGTAAGTTCCCCCAGCTGGACCATTCAGCCAAGCAAAGTCATAGCTGAGGCTCCCGCTTGGTTGGTACCTTTCGCTGATGCGGAACAGCTCGTGGTCAATCGCGACTTCAAAGTTGTCCATGTGGCGACTTTAGTCTGATTCCGGAAGGACCATCAGGTCTCGGCTGCCGTCAGTAGGTAGCGTCCGGCGGTGGATCAGCCGAGAGATCCCGGCCGGCCACGCTCGCAAGCTGGCGTCCCGACGAGGGTTCCGCTTGCGGCGTCACTCCACTCGACCTACGGTTATGGAATGCTTGTTGTTGGGTCCATTGTCATTCGTGTGAGCGACCTGCAAGAGCAGATTCAATTTTGGTCTGATGCTCTCAATTACACTGTGCGAGAGCCGATTGATGATGACTTCGCACTGTTATTCCCCACCGATGGAATAGGTCCGAATGTCTCCCTCGACGCGCACCGCTCTGAGCGGATATTGCCACCTCGCATTCATCTGGACTTGTACGCGGAGGACCAGGCGGCCGAAGTTCACCGACTTACTGTTCTCGGTGCCACCAAGGTGGATTGGGGTCGATGCCCCGACGATGAAGATTACGTCATCATGCAAGACCCCGAGGGAAACCGGTTCTGCGTCATTGAGGCGGCCGAGTGGTCGGGCTGGAGAAGTTGGCGGACAACAACCAATAGCTGAGAGCTGCCGGTCACGTCACTCCGGGATGCCCATTTGGGGTTCCCTCTCGCGACTAATTCGCTTCCCTACTCAGCATCCCGCGTCATATGCGCGGCGCCCCACCACATCAGGCGCCACTCGCCGTCTTCATTCGGCGCAGCCGCACGCCCATCGCTCCCCTCACGCACCCACCTCATCTCTGGAGAGCCGGGCGTGCCGTTGACGACGACGTGAAGGCGAACGGTGCAGATCGCGGCGGCGCTGTGCACCAGCGACTTGAGGGAGTAGTCATCCAGCGAGTGCCCTTGATAGTCCAACCGCACGTCTCCAGGGCCGACTGTCTGGCCCAGAGTCGTGATCACCTGGGCCATGTGTCCGTAGTTCTTCCGCTTCCAGGCGTCGAGGTATCTAGTAGACGCCACATAGACCGGGTGAGCGGCGAGTGATGCGTGATCATCTGAGGTCAGGGCAATGG
The DNA here is from genome assembly GCF_052379645.1 of Arthrobacter sp. 179. NCBI lineage: Bacteria > Bacillati > Actinomycetota > Actinomycetes > Micrococcales > Micrococcaceae > Arthrobacter > Arthrobacter sp. 179. The sequence goes on from NZ_JBQSYU010000040.1 coordinate 2,273, forward strand.
GCACGAACTCCGCCAGTGCAGCTTTCGTCTCGGTGTTGGCAGCAAGTTGAGTTGCGAGGTCTTTCCACGTCGGGTCGGGCGGCTTCGCTGTCTCTTGCTCTTGGGCCTCCAAGGAGCGCGCCCAGTCCGCCACGGCGAAGAGTCGATTCCAGGCTTTGGTCGCGACGACGCTGCTGTTGTAGTTGGTCAGCATCCCGTGCACGATGCCGTTGCGGTACAACTCATAGACTGGCTCGTCGTTGCGTCCCTTGCTGGACTTGGCGAAGGTCGCATGCGCTGCACTGAGTCCCAAGTGGTGGCCCACAACGCTGTCCCAGGCGTCCATCTCCTGCGGCTCGCGGGCATGCAGACCTTTGCGGCAGGCCGGATTGAGGTCGTTCACGAAGCCATCCATGACGCTGAGCAAGACGTGGACTACGGCGTAGTAGCGCTGAGCTTGGTAATCCTCCAGCGCCGACCTCAGCAGATGCATGCGTGCGCGTAAATCAGGGTGCACATTGAGTCGTCGCACCAGATGAGACAGGCGATCCTTGTCCTGGTACCAAGCGATGAAGGCTTGCTCCGCACGCTCCGGATCGTCCTGGTGATTGGCCACAAGGCCGGCCAGGTCATCGACCGGCAGGTCGTCATGGAAGACCCAATGTCGAGGACCGAGGAGTACGTAGAAGGCGTCAACAGTGCTCGTGATGCGGTCCAGTTGGGCTGAGACGTCTGTCAGCAGGTGACGCTGTTCCTTAGAGATGAGGAACTTGAACCGCCGCAGTCCTGCCAGTTGCAACTCCATCTCTTTGAACTTCGGCAAGTCGCGCGCCGACCCATACGCCATGCTGGCCTCCTCTTCCTCGTCCATTCTCGCTGCTGAGGTATCGGCGGGGGCTCTACGTGTCAGGGTGAGTTGAGCCCAGAACGGGATCCCTGACCGGTCACCGTTCCGGTTACGGAGCAGTCGCTTCGATCTTTAGCAACGGGACGAGATCCGTCAGGCTACGCAGAGTCATCGGCTGACCGGCATCCTCCCGGTCAAGGTGTATGGCTTGAAGGCCTGCGGCTCGTGCCCCTTCGATATCCACACGGAAGTTGTCACCGACGTAAAGTACCTGGCTTGGGGAAATCCCCATCTTCTCGCACGGCAAGATGAATGCTGAACTTGTGGGTTTAGCATGGCCCATTTGTTCAGAACTGAAGAATAGATCGAGGAGGGGTTCGATGCCGATCCTTTTGATCTTCTTCGCTTGTTGCTCGTGGTTGCCGTTGGTGATGACGCCGACCGTGGTACCGGAACTTCTTAGCAGCTCCAGGGTCGGCACGGCGTCTGGAAACGCAGTCCATGCTTCCTCATAACTTCGCAGGTAAATGGCGAACACTTCGTCAAGCTCAGTGGCGCCAACCGGACCCGGATGCCCTATCAGGGGAAGGAACTGGCGGAGTCGTTCGCGGCGCTGTGCATGAAAACTGAGCTCACCTGATAGGAAAAGATCGTAGTTGGCCTGTTCAATCTCAAACCACGAATTCGAAAGATCAGGTGTCAGCTCGACGCCAAAACTCCGAACGAATGTATCCAAGCCACCACGTGCTGATGTCAGATGGTCGAACAGAGTGTTGTCCAGATCGAATAGAACGGCTCGAAATTCCATGCACTCAGACTAGCCGTCGTCGCAATTCACTCATCTGTGTTGCCTTCTTTCAACATTCCTAGCCAGCCGTCCCGCAAGCCGTTGCCCAAACAGACACGGAATCGTTGTGCAGAAGACTCCGGGCTTCCTTGTAGTCGTCTTCGAAAAACGACACCGGGGCAATATCCGCACTCTCATGGAGCACCGGGAGGAGCGGCCGGCTGCAAGCCCGGGAACTCGGGGCGTGATCCTGCACCTGACCAGGGCTGGAAACCAGAAGGTCCCGTTGCTTCACCGCGGGAAAGGAGCAGGGCAGTCGGCGGGGCGTTGCTATAGCGGAACGACGCCGGTGGAACGGTCCCATACATTGGTGGCGGCCGCCGTCAGGAATGCGGTGCCTACCATGTGCAGCAGGACGACCGCGATGGGCAGTCCGAGGAAGAACTGGGTGTATCCGATGGCGCCCTGGGCCAGTACGGCAACGACCAGGAAGAGGTAGCCGCGCTTCAGGGCCCGCGCCGCATGGGTGCGGTAGACCAGATACAGGCCCAGCAGGGTTGCGATGACCAGGAGGTACACGGGGACCACATGGATGCGGGTCACGAGGTACAAGTTGAAGCCGTGCCGGGGTGAGGAGGGATCCCCCGCGTGGGGGCCCGAGCCGGTGACCACGGTTCCCAGGATCAGGGCCAGGGCCGAGGTGATGGCGATGGTCCAGCCCAGTGAGCGCATCGTTCCGGTGAGGGGGCCGGGGGCCACCAGTTCTTCACCGCGCGATTCCCTCCCGGTGCGGTTGACCAGCAGTGTTGCCACGGCCACCAAGGCGATCGACGCCAGGAAGTGGAAGCTGACGACCCAGGGGTTCAAATCCGTCAATACGGTGATCCCGCCGATGACGGCTTGGATCGGGATGAAGCACAGCAGGGCGATGGAGAGCCAGAACACGGTGCGGTGGGTGCGTCGTATGCGCCAGATGGAGACGATCATGGCAATCGCCACGGCGGCCAGGACGAACGTCAGCAGTCGGTTGCCGAATTCGATCAACCCATGGATTCCCATTTCGGGGGTCGGGGTCATCGTCCCCGGCATGCAGTTGGGCCACTGCGAACAGCCGAGTCCGGAAGCGGTCAGTCGGACGGCGCCGCCGGAGACGATCAGGATTGATTGGGTGATCAGGGAGGCGATCGCCAACCGGTGGATGCCTCGGCCGATGGATAGCGGGAGATGGTTGTATCCACGGGAGTAGGTGGTCTGAACCGCGCGGGTGCCGCGCCCCAACGCCGGCGGTAGCCGGTCGGTCCAGTGGTTGGCGACGGGGGTTGTCATGTTGTCTTTCTCCATTCGGGACGCGGGGCGACTGGCTGTGCGCGCGTCAATTCCATTTGAACCAGCGGGTGGCGGCGAATCCTGCGGCAATCGTCCAGGCGAGCAGGATCAGGATGGCCCCCATGTTCATGGTCCCACTGATGAGGGTCTCACGCAGTGCATCGCCGAGCGCCGACGAGGGCAACACGGCAACAATGTCGGACAGCATCCCGGGAAGGCGGCTGCCCGGAATGAGGATCCCGCCTCCTGCTGCCAGGAGGATCCACGCCAGGTTCGTGATCGCCAAGGTTGCTTCAGGCCGAACGGTACCGGCAATCAGCAGGCCCAGTGAGGTGAAGGCAGCGGCACCGAGTATCAACAGCAGGACGCCCAGGGGAATGCCTGCCGGTTCCGGGCGCCACCCCAGGAACAGCGCCACCCCACCAATCAGGACGACCTGGACCACCAGTACGGCCAACACGGCCAGGGCCTTGCCGAAGATCAACCCGGCTCGTCCCAAGGGGGTCGTGGCCAGGAAGCGCAGGACACCGTATCTCCGGTCGAACCCGGTGGAGATGCCCTGGCCGGTGAAGGCGGTGGACATGACGCACAACGCCAGCACGCCGGGGGCGGCGGCATCGATGCGGTGTTCGGCAACGCCATCGAGGATGCTGGTGAACGTCAACCCGAACAGTGCCAGCAGGGGCAGGGCGACCGCCAGGACCAGCTGTTCGCCATTGCCGAGCATGGCGCGGGTTTCGTAGCCACCGTGGCGGACGACGCGCGTGGTCAGACTGGCGGCATTGGACCGGCGGGCACCGGTGGTCGGGGCTTCGGGCAGGGGCGAGGGCGTCGGGTCAGCCACGGGTGCCTCCTTGGGCGATATCCAGGAAGACGTCTTCAAGGTTCTTCGGTTCCATGCTGATCGAGGTCGGCAGGACTCCCTGTTCAGACCACCAGGAGGTGATTTCCGTCAACCCGGCGGGGGAGTGGAGCCCCTCGACGCGGTAGCGGCCCGCCGCCTCCTCGATGAGTGATCCGGCGTCGTGTAGCCGGGGGATCGGCAGGCCGGGGTCGGCCGTGAAATGGAGGGTACGGCTCTCCGTCGCCGAAGTGGCCTCGGCTGTCAGATCCGCGACGGTGCCTTGGGCGACGTTGCGGCCGTTGTCGATGATGTAGACGTAGTCGGACAGGCGCTGGGCGTCTTCCATCAGATGCGTCGTCAGGACGATGCACAAGCCCCGTTCGCGCAGCTCTTCGATCAGTTCGAAGACTGTTTGGCGTGATTGCGGGTCCAGGCCTGCACTGGGTTCGTCCATGAACACGACTTCGGGATTTCCGACGAGGGAGGCTGCCAAGGCGACGCGCTGGCGTTGCCCGCCTGAGAGGCGCCGGATGGTGGTGTGCGCGAAGGAGTCGATGCCAAGGCGTTTGGCCAGGGCATCGACGTCGACCGGGCGGTCATACATCCGGGCGACGTGGCGCAGGAGGGTCATGGGCTTGACCGAAGGGGGTAGGCCGCCGTCCTGGAGCATGACGCCCACCCGGGAGCGCAGTGCGCTTCCTCCGGAGGCCGGATCGGTACCCAGCAGGCGGACGGTGCCGCCGTCGGGAAGGAGCAGTCCCTGGGCGCAGGCGAGCGTGGTGGATTTGCCGGCGCCATTGGATCCGAGCAACGTCGTCACCGCGCCACGATGTGCTGTCAGTGAGATACCGTTGAGGACCCGGACCATACGGCCATCGAGTGCGGCAACCGGGCCGAAGTCCTTACGGAGGGACTCGACGACGAGACTGGGTTCTGTAGTTGTCACCCGAGCATTCTACGTTACGTAGAGAAGGGCGCGGGCAGAGGGTCCGGAGCGCCGGTATTTGCGCTCTGCGGGAACTAAGTCACACCTTACTGGCGCACTCGACCGCATTAGGTCATGATTGTGTTGTGTATTCATCTCAGCTGCCCTCTCAGGAAGCGACCGCTACGTCGGCCGCTAACCCGGTGGCGCCCGAACCCGAGGAACGGACTCGCGACCGCGTGTTGCAGGCCGTCCTGCACCAGGGGCCGGTCAGCGCTGCGGAACTCGGGGAAAGCCTCGGCTTCACCCCGGCTGCGGTCCGCCGCCACTTGGATGCCTTGAGTCGTGATGGCTTGGTCGAGGTCAAACTCGTCGCCAACCAGCCGGCCGGGGCAGGGCGTCCCGCCCGACGTTATGTGCTCAGCCGCCATGGCCAGTCGACGCGTGGCAACGACTACCTCGACATCGCGACCTCGGCCTTGACCGATCTGGCCGACGTGGCCGGCGAGGAAGCGGTCACCGCCTTCGCGCAACGCCGCTTCGCGGAAATGGAGCGGCGATACCGTCCCATCGTCGAAGCGGCCGGCGACTCCCTGGAGGACCGGGCCGAAGCGCTTTCCGGGGCACTCAGCGGCGACGGGTTCGTTGCGTCGACGCGCGCCGTGGGATTCAACCAACCGGCGGCGATGCTGCAGAGCATCCAGCTGTGCCAGGGACATTGCCCCATTCAGGATCTGGCCCGGGAGTTCCCGGTGTTCTGTGATGAAGAAACCAAAGTTTTTGCCCGCCTTTTGGGTGTCGACGTCCGCCGACTGTCGACGTTAGCCTCGGGTGGACACGTTTGTACGACCCACATTCCGCTGGGTCGCAACCAGACTCCTCAGCAAGCTGAGAAGAGAACACGAGTCAAACTGACAAAGCAGGAAAGGCCGAGATGACGGATCAGATGGCACAGGAGACCGCCGACCCCGGTGTGCTCTCCGAGATTCTGGAAAAGAATCCGGAGCTCGAGGGGATCGGGAACTACGAGTATGGCTGGTCGGATAAGAACGACGCCGGCGCAAACGCGCGCCGTGGCCTGAACGAGGAAGTCGTTCGCGACATCTCGCAAAAGAAGAGCGAGCCCGAATGGATGCTGAACATGCGTCTGAAGGGCTTGAAGTACTTCGGTCGCAAGCCGATGCCTACCTGGGGTGCAGACCTCTCGGGCATCGACTTCGATAACATCAAGTACTTCGTGCGCTCCACCGAGAAGCAGGCCACGAGCTGGGAGGACCTCCCGGAAGACATCCGCAACACGTACGACAAGCTCGGCATCCCGGAAGCGGAGAAGAACCGCCTCGTCTCGGGTGTCGCCGCACAGTACGAGTCCGAGGTCGTCTACCACCAGCTCCGTGAGGATCTGGAAAAGCAGGGTGTCATCTTCCTGGACACCGATACGGCGCTGAAGGAACACGAGGATGTCTTCAAGGAGCACTTCGGCTCAGTCATCCCCGTGGGCGACAACAAGTTCGGTTCGCTGAACACCGCGGTCTGGTCGGGCGGTTCCTTCGTGTACGTGCCCAAGGGTGTACACGTTGATATCCCGCTGCAGGCCTACTTCCGCATCAACACGGAAAACATGGGTCAGTTCGAACGCACGCTGATCATTGCGGACGAGGATTCCTACGTCCACTACATCGAAGGCTGCACGGCACCGATCTACGATTCGGATTCGCTGCACTCGGCGGTCGTGGAGATCATCGTGAAGAAGGGCGCCCGCGTCCGTTACACGACGATCCAGAACTGGTCGAACAACGTGTACAACCTGGTCACCAAGCGCGCGATCTGCGAAGAGGGCGCCACCATGGAGTGGATCGATGGCAACATCGGCTCCAAGGTCACCATGAAGTACCCGGCCGTCTACCTGGTCGGCGAGCATGCCAAGGGCGAGACCCTTTCCATCGCCTTCGCCGGCGAAGGACAGCACCAGGACACTGGTTCGAAGATGGTGCACATCGCACCGAACACGTCCTCGACGATCGTGGCGAAGTCGGTGGCGCGCAACGGCGGCCGTTCGGCCTACCGAGGGTTGGTCCAGGTGCGCGAAGGCGCCAAGGGATCGCGTAACTCGGTGGAGTGCGACGCGCTGTTGGTCGACCAGATCTCCCGTTCGGACACGTACCCGTACATTGACGTCCGCGAAGACGACGTCACCATGGGCCACGAGGCAACCGTCTCGCGTGTTTCCGAGGAGCAGCTGTTCTACCTCATGTCCCGCGGCATGGCCGAGGATGAGGCAATGGCGATGATCGTACGCGGTTTCGTCGAGCCGATCTCCCGGGAGCTTCCAATGGAATACGCGCTCGAACTGAACCGCCTCATTGAACTGCAGATGGAAGGAGGCGTCGGTTAATCATGACTGATACCGCAACAGAAACCACTGGCAAGGAATCACGCTACGGCGTGCCCGCCATCGCTGGATTCACCGAAGAGGGCGAGAATCTCTCCCCACTGAATGAGGACAGCTCGCCGCTGGGCGGTGATGCCAGCAAGGCGCACAGCCACGGCGGTGGAGCGGGAGTGCCCGACTCTTCCCGAGCCGGCCGTCTAACCAGCTACAAGCTGGAGGACTTCAAGGCGCTGACGGGTCGCGAGGAAGACTGGCGCTTCACACCGCTCAAGCGCCTGGGTGGACTCCATAAGAAGGCTCCCACCGGTGCCGCTCCGACGCTGGCCACCGAGCTCAGCGATGGCGCGACCTTGGAAACCGTGGGCATGGACGACGCTCGCGTCGGTTCCGCCGGCATTCCCGAGGACCGCGTCTCCGCCAACGGGTGGAACGCAGCCGCAGAGGCCTCCGTGCTGACCATCGGCGCCAACGCCGAGGACGTGAAAGCCACCCTCACCTATACCGGTGCGGGTATGGAAGCGTCGGCCCAGCACCTGGTCGTCGTCGCGGAGCCAAACTCCCGCGGTCTCGTCGTCATCGACCACGTAGGCAGCGCCGTCCTGATTGAGAACATCGAGTTCGATGTCCAAGAAGGCGCAGAGTTGACCGTTGTCAGCGTGCAGGCTTGGGAAGACGATGCCATCCACGCAGGTTCGCAGCAGGCCAAGGTGGGCGAGAATGCGAAGATCAAGCACATCGTTGTCACCTTCGGCGGTGATCTTGTGCGCCTGACGCCGTCGGCGCGATTCGCTGGCACCGGTGCCAAGGTGGAGATGTTTGGACTGTACTTCGCCGATCCGGGCCAGCATCTGGAACACCGTTTGTTCGTCGATCACTCCACGCCCCACTGCACTTCCAACGTCCTCTACAAGGGGGCGCTGCAGGGCAAGGACGCACACACTGTGTGGGTGGGCGACGTGCTCATCCGCGCGGCGGCAGAAGGCACGGACTCCTATGAGGCCAACCGCAACCTGGTCCTCACCGATGGTTCCCGGGCTGATTCGGTCCCGAACCTGGAGATCGAGACCGGCAACATCGCCGGTGCCGGACACGCCAGCACCACCGGTCGTTTCGACGACGAGCACCTGTTCTACCTCCAGTCCCGCGGAATCGACGAAAAGACGGCTCGCCGTCTCGTCGTGCGCGGCTTCCTCAACGAGGTCATTCAGCAGATCGGCGTCGAGGAGTTGCAGGAACGCTTGAACGAAACGGTTGAGGCAGAACTCGCCGCGACCGATAACTAGGCCTTTGGCCTTTTTCCCCCCCCAGTGAACCTCGCCGGCCAGTCCGGCATGTCAGAGAACGGACACCAATGTCTACCCTGGAAATCAAGGACCTGCACGTATCGATCGATACGGAGCAGGGCAGCAAGGAAATCCTCAAGGGCGTGAGCCTCACCATCAAGACCGGTGAAACGCACGCCATCATGGGCCCGAACGGTTCGGGCAAGTCAACCCTGGCCTCCACGATCGCGGGCCACCCGCGCTACAACGTCACCTCGGGCACCATCACGCTCGACGGCGACGACGTGTTGGCCATGAGCGTCGACAAGCGTGCTCGCGCCGGCCTCTTCCTGGCCATGCAGTACCCGGTCGAGGTACCCGGCGTGAGCATGACGAACTTCCTCCGGACGGCCAAGACCGCCATCGAGGGCGAAGCCCCGAGCCTGCGTCACTGGACCAAGGACGTCAAGGCGGCTATGGCCAACTTGAAGATCGATCCGGAGTTCGCCAGCCGTAACGTCAACGAAGGCTTCTCCGGTGGTGAGAAGAAGCGAGTCGAGATCCTGCAGCTCGAGCTCTTCAAGCCCAAGTTCGCCGTCCTCGACGAGACCGACTCCGGCCTCGACGTCGATGCGCTGAAGGTCGTTGCCGATGGCGTGAACCGCGCCGCGGAGGGCAGCGAGATGGGCACCATGCTCATCACCCACTACACGCGGATCCTGCGCTACATCAAGCCGGACTTCGTCCACGTGTTCGTTGATGGCCGTATCGCCGAACAGGGCGGTCCGGACCTTGCCGACCGTCTCGAGGAAGAGGGCTACGACCGCTTCCTCCCCGTCGGGGCGTAGTCATGAGCACCACCGACGAAGCAAGTGGCTCGACCCACACTCCGCTGGAGGACGTCGAGGAAGCATTGAAGGACGTTATCGACCCTGAACTCGGGGTGAATATCGTTGACTTGGGCTTGCTCTACGGCCTGCAGTATGCCGATGACGGTGCGCTGCTCATTGACATGACGCTGACTTCGGCGGCCTGCCCGCTCACCGACATCATCGAGGAGCAGGTTGGCCAGGCGATGAGCAGTGTCGTTGACGAGCACCGACTGACATGGGTCTGGATGCCACCGTGGGGACCTGAGAAGATCACCGACGATGGACGCGACCAGATGCGTGCGCTCGGCTTCAACATCTAGTTAGAGCACCGGATCCTGTTGATGGCTTCCCAGGAAGCCTTCAACAGAACACCACGATGAGGCTCCCACCGCTTTTAGCGGTGGGAGCCTCATTGTTTAAAGGGATATATTCGCTGACTCCCTGGCAGGCAGCCGTGCTTCCAACGCTCGACTCAGAAGGGTGGTTCTTCCGGGGGCTTTTTT
>NZ_JBQSYU010000041.1:0-11143 GCF_052379645.1 Arthrobacter sp. 179
GAGCCCCACCACGACGCACCAGGACCCGCCTCGCCGCAGCGGCCACGTCCTGCTTAGGATGGGGTGATCCACCGGAAGGAACCCCATGCCCAAATCCCCCGACGAAGCGTTGCGCACCACCCTGGCCCGGGTCGCCCCCGGGACCCAGCTGCGTGATGGTCTGGAGCGGATCCTGCGCGGACGGACCGGAGCCCTGATCGTGCTGGGCAGCGACCGCACCGTGGAATCGATCTCCTCGGGCGGATTCGACATCAACATCCTCTTCTCTCCGACCCGTCTGCGGGAGTTGGCGAAGATGGACGGGGCCATCCTCTGCGACCGGGACGCCTCCAACATCCTCAAGGCCGCGGTGCAGCTGGTGCCGGACCATTCCATTGAAACCCAGGAATCCGGGACCCGGCACCGTACGGCTGAACGCGTGGCCATCCAGACCGGCTTCCCGGTCATCTCGGTTTCGCAATCGATGCATATCATCGCCATCTATGTCCAAGGCATCCGCCACGTCCTGGAAGGGTCCGAACCCGTGCTGGCCCGCGCCAATCAGGCATTGGCCACGCTGGAACGCTATCGCAACCGGCTGGACCAGGTCACCAGCACCCTCTCCGCCCTCGAGATCGAGGCCACGGTGACCGTTCGTGACGTCGCCGTGGTGCTCCAGCGTCAGGAAATGGTCAGGCGCATCTCCGAGGAGATCGACCAGTATGTGCTTGAACTCGGTGGGGACGGACGGCTGTTGGCTCTGCAGTTCGACGAGCTCAGCGCGGGGCTGGGACCGGGCAGCGACCTGCTGCTCAAGGACTATTCCGAGGCCGGGACCGAGCCCGATCAGATCGCCGCATCCTTGGCGCGGCTGCGCTCCTTCAGCTCCAACGACATGATCGATCTGAACAGGATCTCCACGATCCTCGGTTTCACCCCGGGCACCGATTCGTTGGAGGCGGTGGTGCACCCCCAGGGGTTCCGTCTGCTCGCCAACATCAAATCGGTTCCCCGCGCGGTCGCCGATCGGCTGGTCGCCAGCTTCGGCGGCCTGCAGCACCTGATGGCCGCCAACATCGATGACCTGATGGCCGTGGACGGCATCGGCGAGCAAAGGGCCCGCACGGTCCGTGAGGGCCTCTCACGCATTGCCGAGTCCAGTCTGCTCGACCGGTACATGTAGGCCCGTCGGCGGCGGCCTACTTCAGCGAGAAGTTGACCTTGTCGCTTTCGACGTCGCCCAGCTTGGCGGTGAACGTGTAGGTTCCCGGGCGGGGCTTGGACTCGATGTCCTTGCAGCCGGGGGCACTGCGCTGACGATCCCAGGTGAAGCGGGCGCTTTCGGTCGCCCCTGCCTTCAATGTCATATCGCTATCGGAGGGATCCTTGCGGCAGTCCGTCGTGGAGAAGATCCGGTCCGATCCCGACACGATGCTGAATTCCTGCTGACTGGTCCCCACATTCACCGTGCAGTCCTCGGAGCCCGTGTTCTCGATCTTCATCTCCAACACCGGCTTCTCCGCAGGGTCATAGCTGCCTTGATCCGTAGCGGCACCCAACGTGATGTCTCCGGAGGCGCAGGTTCCGCCCGCCGCCTCCGCGGAGGAGGCCGTGCTGGAGGCCGATGCTTCGGCGCTGCCGCTTTCGGTGGCGGCAGCACTTCCGCTCGCCGATGGGGTGGCCTCGGCACTGGCCGACGGGGAAGGCGCCGAGCTCGAGGACGCGGCGGCCGGCGGCGGGCCGGCACCGTCGGTGGTCCTGGTGAAGAAGCCCACCACGGCGATCACGGCCCAGGCCAGCAACGCGAGAACGACCAGCAGAGCCACTCCAACGACGATTCGACGACGACGGAAGACTTCCGGACTGGGTTTGCCCCTGCCCGGAGACCGGGACTGCTGTTGTGCCATGCCCCTAGGGTATGGAGCAGCCGCGGCCACCCCCGGTTCCCACGCCGTGCACTAGGGTATTGGTGCCCCGCTTTCCAAGGAGTCACGTGCCACCCACCCCGCCGCTGGACCTCGATGCCCTCCATCACGACATCACCGGATGGTTCGCCACCGAAGGCAGGAACCTGCCCTGGCGGAGCCCGCAGTGCGGCGCCTGGGGGATCATGGTCAGCGAGTTCATGCTCCAGCAGACTCCCGTGGCCCGCGTCCTACCTGTCTGGGAAGAATGGATGCGCCGCTGGCCGGAACCGGCGGCACTGGCTGCCGAACCCGCGGGAGAGGCAGTGCGGGCCTGGGGCCGGCTCGGCTATCCGCGGCGTGCCCTGCGCCTGAGCGAGGCCGCCCGACGCATCGTCGAGGAACACGAAGGAGAGGTGCCCTCCTCCCCCGCTGACCTGCTCGCCCTGCCCGGGGTCGGCAGCTACACCGCAGCAGCCATTGCCTGCTTCGCCTTCGGGCAGCCCGAAACCGTCGTGGACACCAACATCAGGCGGGTCCATGCCCGCCTGGTCAGCGGCAAGGCCCTGGCCGAACCCAGCCCGACCGCTGCGGAAGCACGATTGGCTGGCGATCTCATGCCGGCCACCGGGGACGACGGGGGCGATCTGGCCTGCGCCTGGAATGCGGCGGTGATGGAATTGGGGGCCCTGATCTGCACGGCCCGCTCACCGCGTTGCGCCGAATGCCCGGTTTCGGCCTCCTGCGCCTGGATCGCACGGGGCAGACCCGAACCCCATTACACGCCCAAGGGCCAACCCTGGGCGGGGACCGATCGCCAGGTCCGCGGTGCCATGATGGCCGTCCTGCGCGCCAGCGACGACCCCCAACCCGCCGACCTGCTGGTGGACACCGCCCCGCCGGAGTCGGGGGGCGACGCCGAGTCCGATTCTGCGTTCCAACGGCTGAGGTCGCTGGCTGCGGGGGCTGAACAGCGCCGTCGATGCCTGGCGGGGCTGCTGCGGGACGGGTTGGCCGTGGAAACCGAGGCAGGAATCACCCTGCCGCACTAGCGGCGGGGACGGGGCCCGTCAACGACAACGGGGCCCCGCATACCGCGGGGCCCCGTGGCGCCGTGCGGCGCCTACCTCATGAAGGATGAACGGACTTATTTGTCCTTCTTGTCCTTGTCGTCGTCGCCGCCACCGAGGAACTTCTCCTGGGCGCCGTCGATGGCGTCCTTGTGGTCGCCGAGCTGGTCGCCGAACTTGTCCTGGGCGGCGTCCACGCCTTCGTTGATCTTGTCACCGTGTTCGTTCTTGAGGTCCTTGGCCTTGTCGCCGAGTCCACCCAAGCTATCTCCGAGTCCCATTTCTTGACCTACTTTCGTTGGTTTCCAGTTGGTACTTACGGTGCCACGGCTCCCCACTGGCTGCGGGGTGCGGCTCGTCGGCCCCCGAGGGACCTGTGCTGCCAGCGTAGGCACGAGCACGGCCGCTCGTCCACCATGACGGACCAACTAATCCGGGATTCATCCGAGCGCGAAATCCCGGGCCTCAGAGGTTCATGATCATCCTGGTGTTGCCCAGCGTGTTCGGCTTGACCCGCGCGAGGTCCAGGAACTCGGCGACGCCTTCATCGGTGGAACGCAGCAACTCCGAATACACCTCGGGGTCCACGGCGGTCTGATTCTCCATGACATCGAAGCCCATCGTCCTGAAGAAATCGACCTCGAAGGTCAGGCAGAACAACCGGCTGACCCCGATCCTGCGCGCGTTCTCGATCAACTCGATGAGCAGGGACCTGCCGATTCCCTGGCCGCGGCGGCTGTCCACGGTCGCCAGCGTGCGCACCTCGGCAAGGTCCTCCCACATCACGTGCAGGGCACCGCATCCCAGCAGGTCCCCCCGGTCCTCGGCCACGATGAATTCCTGCAGGCTCTCGAAATAGGCGACGGCTTCCTTCTCCAGCAGGACCCTCTCATCGGCCAGCGGCCTGACGAGCTGGCGGATCCCTGCGACATCCGATGTGCGGGCAGGCCGAAGTATGAAATCTGGCATCTACCCATCCTATTCCCGTCGGCGGCACCCTCCCAGCACATGACCAGGGGCCCGGTCGTGGATCTCCACGACCGGGCCCCTGGTGCAGGCGGGGATCAGGCTCAGGTGCTCAGGTGGCCTTCCTCGATCTCCGCGGGGCTGTCCTTGCCTTCCAGTTCCGGGGTCTCCTCGCGGCCGGTGAAGGTGAACTTGGCGTCCTCGCCCTCGCCTTCGACGTCCACGGTGACCGTCTGGCCGGCCATGATCTCCCCGAAGAGGATCTTCTCGGAGAGCTGGTCCTCGACCTCGCGCTGGATGGTCCGACGCAGTGGACGGGCACCCATCGCCGGGTCGTAGCCCTTCGTGGCCAACAAGTACTTCGCCTCGTCGGTCAGCAGGACGTGCATCCCCTTTTCGACCATGCGGGACTCCAGGCGGGCCACGAACAGATCGACGATCTGCACGATCTCCTCCTGCGACAGCTGCGGGAAGACAAGCGTGTCGTCGACACGGTTCAGGAACTCCGGGCGGAAGTGCTGGCGCAGTTCCTCCTGGACCTTGGCTTGCATCCGGTCGTAGTTGGTCTTCGTGTCGCTGGTCGACTGGAAGCCGGTCATGACGCCCTTGGAGATGTCCCGGGTGCCGAGGTTGGTCGTCATGATGATCACGGTGTTCTTGAAGTCCACCACACGGCCCTGAGAGTCGGTCAATCGGCCGTCCTCCAGGATCTGCAGCAACGAGTTGAACAGATCCGAGTGGGCTTTTTCGACTTCGTCGAACAGCACGACGGAGAACGGGCGACGACGGACCTTTTCGGTCAGCTGTCCGCCCTCCTCGTAACCGACGTAGCCCGGAGGGGCACCGAAGAGCCGGGACACGGTGTGCTTCTCCGAGTACTCGGACATGTCCAGGGTGATCAGTGCGTCTTCCTCGCCGAAGAGGAACTCCGCCAGGGCCTTGGCCAGTTCGGTCTTGCCGACGCCGGTGGGGCCGGCGAAGATGAACGAACCGCCCGGGCGGTTGGGGTCCTTCAGCCCGGCACGGGTCCTGCGGATGGCCTGCGAGATCGACTTGATCGCCTCGTCCTGGCCGATGACCCGCTTATGCAGCTCCGCCTCCATGTTCAGCAGGCGGCCGGATTCCTCCTCGGTCAGCTTGATGACCGGGATGCCCGTGGAGTTCGCCAGTACTTCGGCGATCAGTTCCTCGTCGACTTCGGCGATATCGTCCATATCGCCGTTCTTCCAGGACTTCTCCTTCTCGGCACGCTCCTCCTGGAGCTTCTGCTCGTTGTCGCGCAACGAGGCGGCCCCTTCGAAGTCCTGGGCATCGATCGCGGATTCCTTCTCCCGGCGGACCTTGGCGATCTGCTCGTCCATCTCCTTCAGTGCCGGAGGGGCCGTCAGTCGACGGATACGCAGGCGGGCGCCGGCTTCGTCGATGAGGTCGATGGCCTTATCCGGCAGGAAGCGGTCGGAGACGTAGCGGTGTGACAGCTGAGCGGCAGCGGCCAATGCGCCATCGGTGATGGTCACCCGGTGGTGCGCCTCGTAGCGGTCACGCAGGCCACGCAGGATCTCCGTGGTGTGTTCCACGGAAGGTTCCTTGACCTGGATCGGCTGGAAGCGGCGCTCCAGGGCGGCATCCTTCTCGATGTGCTTGCGGTACTCGTCCAGCGTGGTCGCGCCGATCGTCTGGAGTTCGCCACGAGCCAGCATGGGCTTGAGGATCGACGCTGCATCGATGGCGCCTTCGGCGGCACCGGCGCCGACGAGGGTGTGGATCTCGTCGATGAACAGGATGATGTCACCGCGGGTGCGGATTTCCTTGAGGACCTTCTTCAGGCGTTCCTCGAAGTCGCCGCGGTAGCGGCTGCCGGCCACCAGGGACCCCAGGTCCAGGGTGTAGAGCTGCTTGTCCTTGATGGTCTCGGGGACGTCGCCGCGCACGATGGACAGGGCCAGGCCCTCGACCACTGCGGTCTTGCCGACGCCCGGCTCACCGATCAGCACCGGGTTGTTCTTGGTCCGGCGCGAGAGCACCTGCATCACGCGTTCCTTCTCGAACTCGCGGCCGATGACCGGGTCGAGTTTGCCGTCGCGGGCCGCCTGGGTGAGGTTTCGCCCGAACTGGTCCAGCACGACCGAGCCGGCAGGCTGTCCTTCGGCCTGGCCCTGGCCGACTCCGGCGCCTGCGGTTTCCTTGCCGCCCTGATAACCCGAGAGCAGCTGGATGACCTGCTGGCGGACCCTGTTCAGGTCGGCGCCCAACTTGACCAGGACCTGGGCGGCCACTCCTTCGCCCTCACGGATCAGACCGAGCAGGATGTGCTCCGTGCCGATGTAGTTGTGGCCGAGCTGGAGTGCCTCACGCAAGGAGAGTTCCAGGACCTTCTTGGCGCGGGGGGTGAAGGGGATGTGTCCGGACGGGGCCTGCTGGCCCTGGCCGATGATCTCCTGCACCTGCTCCCGAACGGCACCGAGGGAGATGTTCAGTGACTCCAGCGCCTTCGCGGCGACACCCTCCCCCTCGTGGATCAGGCCGAGCAGGATGTGCTCGGTTCCGATGTAGTTGTGGTTGAGCATGCGCGCCTCTTCTTGGGCGAGCACGACAACGCGACGGGCACGGTCGGTGAATCTCTCAAACATGCGGCACACTCCTAGCTAACGCGTACTCACGATGCTACGCATCAAATGGCGCCAGATGGCCCGTGTTCGCCGTGGGGATAAAGCAGATTTCCCCACCGTCCCGCCGGCGGGGTGTCCGAGCCGGTCCCCGGGAGGTCCCGGGGGTTGCCGAAGCGGGCTCAGGACTCCGGATGTACTTCGCGGTAGGCGTCGATGACCTCCGAGTGCAGGCGGCCGCGTTCGCTGACCTTGAAGCCGTGGTCGGCAGCCCACGCCCGGATGGCGGGGGCCTCGGACGCGGAGTAGGCGGTGGAACGCCTCGCCCCGGCGACGAAGGGGGCCAGCGCCTCTCGCAGCTTCCCGGCATTGGCCTCGCCGAGGTCGATCTCGTAGTGGCTGCCGTCCAGACCGAAGTGCACGGTCTCGTTCGCCGTCGACCCGTCCAGGTCGTCGATGAGCGTGATTTCGACCTTGCGCGCCACGGGCGGCTCCTCACTTAGAAGGTATCGGGGCTTCCAGGCGGGCCCCGGGCATCTCGCCCTCGGGGTCCGGGGGTCGAGGTGTGCCTCCGGAGACCATGGTACTGCGGATGGGCCGATCTCGGCGTCCGGGAACCTACTCCCCGGGCCGGTCGGCGCTCCCGGGGTCGGGTTCCTCGGTAGGGGCCGTCCCCTCCCGGTGGGCATCGGCAGCGGACTCCGCCAGCCGCTCATTGCGATCCACCCGGAACAGGGCACGCATCACGAACCAGAAGACCAGTGCCGCGACGATCGTAGGCAGCAGCACCTCGACGTAGGCCATGGTCTAGGCCTCGGGCTTCAGGAGCGGGTAGAGGATGGTCTCGCGGATGCCGGCGTCGGTGAAGAGCATGACCAGCCGGTCGATGCCCAACCCGATGCCGCCCATGGGCGGGGCACCGTACTCCAGCGCCCGCAGGAAGTCCTCGTCCAGTTGCATGGCTTCGTCGTCACCGTCGGCGGCAAGTCGGGATTGTTCGGTGAGGCGTTCTCGCTGGATGACCGGATCGATCAGTTCGGTGAAGGCCGTGCCGCGTTCCATGCCCCCGATGATCAGGTCCCAGGCTTCGATGACCCCGGGTTGGGAGCGGTGCGGTCGGGCCAACGGCTGGGCCGCCGGCGGGTAGTCGTAGACGAAGGTCGGGTCGATCAGGGTCGGTTCGACGATCTCCCCGAACAGTTCGATGACCAGCTTCTCGGCCCCCCATTTCGGGTCGACCTTCACGCGGTGCTTCTCGGCGATCGATTGAAGCAGCCCGGCCGTGGTTTCGGGGGTGATTTCGGTGCCCACCGCTTCGGAGAGGGCGGGATAGACGCTAAGCCAGCGCCATTCGCCGTCGAGGTTGATGGTGCCCTGGGAGGTCTCGATCCGGCGGCCGGCCCCGACGGCGTCGGCGGCCTTGAGGATGATCTCCTGGATCCGTTCGGCCATCACGAACTGGTCGGCGTAGATCTCATAGCATTCCAGCGTCGTGAACTCGGGGGAGTGGGTGGAGTCCACACCTTCGTTCCTGAACAGGCGCCCTACTTCGAAGACGCGGGGAATGCCGCCGACGACGGTGCGCTTGAGGTAGAGCTCGGTGGCGATCCTCAGGGTCATGTCCTGGTCGAAGGCATTCAGATGCGTGTGGAAGGGCCGAGCCGAGGCCCCACCATGGATCAGTTGCAGCATCGGGGTTTCGACTTCCACATACCCGTGGCCGTAGAGGGTGTCCCGTACGGCACGGGTCACGGCGTCACGCTTGTAGATCATCTCGCGGGCCTCGTCGCGGACCATGAGGTCGGCATACCGTTGGCGGACCCGGGTCTCCTCGTTGAGGTCGGCGTGCAGCACCGGCATGGGGCGCAATGCCTTGGAGGCCATCTGCCATTCGGTGACCATGACGGAGAGTTCGCCGCGGCGGGAACTGATGACGGCACCCTTGACGAACACGTGGTCCCCCAGGTCGGTGAGTCGCTTCCAGTCGGCCAGCGACTCCTCGCCGATGTTGGCCAGCGAGAGCATGGCCTGCAGGCGGACGGCCTCGCCCTTCGGGCCCGACTCCTGCAACGTGGCGAAGCACAGTTTTCCGGTATTGCGGGCGAACACGATGCGCCCTGCCACGCCGACGATGTCCTGGGTCTCCTCGCCGGCTTCCAGGTGTCCGTACTTCTCACGGATTTGCAACAGGGTGTGGCTGCGTTCGACGCCGACCGGATACGCCTCGCGGCCGGCTTCGAGCAGCTCGGCGCGTTTGGCCAGACGCACCTGGCGCAGGTCATGCGTGTCGATGGTCTCGGCAGGGGTGGGGGCGGTGGGGGTCTGATCAGCAGTCACAGTACTCGATTCTACGTCCTTCGGCCGCGGCACGGGCACGCTCTTCCATGGGTGTGCCAACGGTCACGGTTTGCTGCACGGAAGCGCTCCACCGCCGTCTCCAGGAGGGGACGCCGGTAGAGCACCGGTCACCAGATGGCAACGCGCTCCTGGGGATCCAGCCACATCCCGTCGCCGGGCTTCGTGTCGAAGGCCCGGTGGAAGGCATCCATGTTCCGCGCCACCTGGTTGCAGCGGAACTCCCCGGGGGAATGGGGATCGGTGGTGATCCGGTTGACCATCGTTTCGGGACGGGTCAGCGACCTCCAGCACTCGGCCCAACTGTGGAAGAAGCGCTGGTCCCCGCTCAGACCGTCGATCTCTTCATCCACCGACAGCCCGCGGGCCTGCAGATCCAGGCGGTAGGCCTGGTAGGCGATGCCCAGGCCACCCAGATCGCCGATGTTCTCCCCCAGGGTGAGTTCGCCGTTGACGTGGTGCTCCGGCGCCTCCTCGGGGACGAGGGCATCATATTGGGCCACCAGCCGGGCCGTGAGTTCTTCGAAGGCCGCACGATCCTCGGCGGTCCACCAGTCGCGTAGTTGGCCCGTCCCGTCGAACTGCGAGCCCTGGTCGTCGAAGCCGTGGCCGATCTCATGGCCGATGACCGCACCTATGGCCCCGTAGTTCGAGGCCGGGTCCCGGTCGGGGTCGAAGAACGGGCTACGCAGGATGGCAGCCGGGAACCCGATTTCATTCAGCAGCGGATGATAGTAGGCGTTGACCGTCTGCGGATACATGAACCACAGGTCCCTGTCCACACCCTCATCGATTTTGGCCAGTTCACGGGAGAACTCGAATTCATTGGCGCTGGAGACATTGCCGATCAGGTCATCCGGGTCCGCCGATACGTCGCTGTAGTCGATCCACTTCACGGGATAACCGATCTTGGGGCGGAACATGGAGAGCTTCTCCTGGGCCTTCACCCGGGTTTCCGCGCTCATCCAACCCAAGGCGTCGATGGACAGCCGATAGGCGGCGATGAGGTTGCCGACCAGGTCCTCCATGAGGTCCTTGCTGCGTTGTCCGAAGTGCCCGTCGACATAGAGTTGTCCGATGTCCTCGCCAACGGCCCCCTCGGTGAAGGCCACCCCGCGCTTCCACCGCGGACGCATTTCGGTCACCCCTGCCAGTTTGGCCGAATAGAACGAGAAGTTCTCCTCCACGAAGGCCGCGGAAAGGAACGAGGCGTTGCTGCGCACGACCTGTACGGCCAGCCAGTCGCGCCACGCCCGGAGCGGCTGGGAGTGCAGCAGCCCCTCGACCCCCTGGAGGTAGCTGGGCTGCCAGACATCGACTTCGTCGTAGTACTTCTCGTCGATGCCCGCGCCCTCCAGCCAGAGGCGGAAGGTCGGCTGGAGGGAGAAGAGCCCCTCCGCTGACATCAGGTTGTAGCGGGCCTGGGCGTCGCGGCATTTGACGGCATCCCAATGATGGGCGGCCAGTGCCTTCTCCAACTCGACCACTCCGGCAGCTGCCTGGTCGGCGTTGGGTACCTCCACCAGGCCGAGCAACCGGCCCAGGTGTTCCTGGTATTCCTGCAACAGTTCAGCAAACTTCTCGTCCCGGTAATAGGATTCGTCCGGCAGTCCGAGGCCGGACTGGATGATGGAGAAGATGTTGCGGTCCGGTTGGCCGGCGTCGGAGTTCGCTCCGGCCTGGTAGAGCCCCGAGACGCCTCGCCGTTGAAGAGCCCCGCTGAGGGTCAGCAACTGTTCGATGCTGGTGCAGGCGTAGACGGATGCCAGATCCTCGCGGATGGGGTCCATGCCGCGGGCTTCGATGGCGTCCTCGTCCATGAAACTGCTGAAGAGCCCGGCGATCCGTTCCTGGCGGGCGTCGGCCACCCCGGCCGGCTCGGCGCTATCGTGCCGTGCTTGTTTGATGATGGCGTGCACGGCCGCTTCCGCCTCGTCGCGCAACTGCATGAACGACCCGTAGCTGCCCTGGTCCCCGGGGATCTGCGCGGTGGCCAGCCATTGGCCGTTGACGTGTCGGTACAGGTCGTCCTGGATCCTCACGTCGTGGTCGCGGTGGTCCTCGCTGGTCGCGGGTTCGGGCATAGTGCGTGAAGCTGGATCTGCAGTCATGGCTCCCCAGGGGTCGGGACGCCAGAAGTTCCCGTGGCGTCGATGGTGGTCTGACCCTCACCCTACTGATCGACTTCGGGCTTTGGCTGTGCGCCGGCCGAAGTTCCCCTGAACGCGAAAACAGGTAGCCGGCGGCCGGAACGCCGGCACGG
>NZ_JBQSYU010000042.1:0-8778 GCF_052379645.1 Arthrobacter sp. 179
TCTAGCCTCCCGGGCCTTTCAGCCCCTGCACGACGACGCCGGCGCGGTCACCTCGGAAACGAGGGGCCGCGCCGGCGTCGTTAAAATCCGGAACGGTGGGGGTCAGGTCCCCGGTAGTCCCGCCAACTCGATGGCGAGGTTGTTCCGGGCCGGCTCCTCCCACAAATCCCGTCCGCTGGTGGTGCCGAAGAGCGTTTCGGTATCGAGCAGGGACCGCAGGACGGAGGCGCGGCCCCGGGCGAAGTCGGCATCGGAGACCGTGGCGTAGTCGCGGCGCACCGCGGAGACATAGCGTCGGTAGGCCGGGCCGGGGCGGGCCAGGACCTCCAGATCGGCATCGCAAAGCAGCCGGCCACCGGCGTCGTGCCCTGCGGGGCGGTGGTCGGCGGTCAGACGGACCAGCCGGGCCACCTCGTCCACTTCGGCCGTGGGCAGACCCGCCGTGGGAAGGAGCTCTTCGGCCAACCGGGCTGAATCCTCCTCATCCCGGCCGGCGACTCCGGCATAGACGGCATCGTGGAACCAGGCCGCCAGCCACGGTGCGCGCGGATGCGCTCCAATGGCCTCCCCGCGCGAACACAACAGGTCCAGGGCCCGCAGAACGGCCAGCAGATGGGCCCGGTCGTGGTAATGCCGGTGCGGTTCGGACCAGCGTTCCATCAGTTCTGAGGCGATCCAGGGGCAGCCGGGCAGCATCCGGTCCCAGGCATCGGTGAGGACCCCTTGGAGGCGCTCGGGGCGTTGGTGGGCCGGGACGCGCACCCCGGAACGGATCAGCCGCCGCGCCAGCTCGGTGGCCGGGACCGGATGCGCCCCCGCGGCAACCAGGCCATCGAAGCGCCGGAGGGGGACGTCATAGTGGTCGCGGTCGAACGCGCGCCGACTCAGCCCGGCAGCCGTGGCAAAGGCGTGGAGTTCCTCCACCGAGACGTCGGAGACCAGATGTGAGAACACCGTGCCGTGGGCCGGCCACAGCGGCGGATCGATGAGGATGGCCATGGACCCAGATTACCGGTGATCCCAATCGCGCAACACGGCCCGGGCGGCATGCCAGCCGGCCATCCCGTGCACACCCCCGCCCGGGGGCGTGGAGGAGGAACAGATGTAGAGTCCCGCCGTCCCGGTGTTGTAAGGCCGCAAGGTCGGGGCAGGGCGCAGGACCTGTTGGAGCCCACGGAGTGATCCGCCTCCGATGTCCCCGCCCACCAGGTTGGGGTTCCATGATTCCAACGCCTGGGGTGAGGAATCGACCCGGCCGATGATGCGGTCCTGGAATCCGGGGGCGAAGCGTTCGATCTGGGCATCGATGAGCGGGGCCGCATCGGCGGTGCACCCGTTGGGGACGTGGGCGTAGGCCCACACCACGTGGCGACCGTCCCGGGTCCTGCTGGGATCGGCGGTGGATTGCTGGCAGAGCAGGACGAAGGGCCGGGCCGGCAGGTGCCCCCGCTGGGTGGCCGATTCTGCCTCGGTGATCTCCTCCATCGTCCCGCCCAGATGAACGGTTCCGGCTTCGGCAGTCCGCGGGTCGGACCAGGGGATGGGGCCATCGAGCAGATAGTCGACCTTGAAGCCGCCCATGCCGTACTTCCACTTCGCCAGATGGCGGCGATAGCGGTCCTCCAACCCGGCCCCCTGGAGTTTGAGGATCTGGCGGGGGGTGAGGTCCAGCAGGACGGCATCGGCCCGGGGAAGATCGCGCAGGTCGGTCACCGGGGAATTCGTGTGGATCTTTGCCCCGTGCTGGTCCAATACCGCTAGCAGGGCATCCACGATGCGGCCGGTTCCACCCCGGGCCACGGGCCATCCCAACGACTGCCCGAGCCCTCCGAAGACCAGGCCGAACGCGGCGGTGAACGGATGGGTGGGGGGCAGCATGGAATGGGCCGCTGAACCGATGAAGAGTGCGCGGGCTTCCTCGGTTTCGAAGAGGCGACGGGCCAGGAGATGGGCCGGCCAACCGGCCCGGATGCCGAAGGAGGCCATCGACAGCGGATGCGGCGGCAGACGCAACAGCGGCCCGGTGATGTTCTCCAGCGTTCGATGAGGATGCTTGACCACCGGCTGGTGCAGCAGGCGCCAGGCGTTCCGGTCGGAGCCGAGGCTCGCAGCGGTCAATGAGGCATCGCGTTGGAGCAGTGCGGAGTCGCGTCCGGGCAGCGGATGGGCCATGGGGTAGGTGGGGTGGACCCATTCGAGCCCGTGGTCGGCCAGACCGAGTTCCCGGAAAGCCGGGCTGCCCACGCCGAAGGGGTGGCCCGCGGCACCCAGATCGGTGATGAAACCTTCCCCGAGTGGTTCTGCCGATCGTGCTGCGCCTCCCGGCAGGGGGCCTTGTTCATGGATCGTCACGTCAACGCCTTGGCGGGCCAGGAAGGCCGCGGCGGCCAAGCCGTTGGGGCCCGATCCGACGACGATGGCCGTACGTGACATCAATGACTCCGTCTTCGAGGAAGTTGTCCATCGACAACCCTACAGTGGGCCTCGGCATGGTTGGCGGTGCTGCCTGTCGGGGACCGTTCCGCCCCTAGGCCGGTACGTTGCTGCACTTTCCTCCGATGGTCAGCGTGGGCAGTGTCGCGACGGCACTCATCGGTGCGGATGTCCAGGCTCCCGCCGTGCTGGTCAGGGTCAACGTGATCTTTGCCCCGAGGCCCAACAGAGCGCTGAGCAAGCCGACCGGGACCTCGGTCCTGTAGTTGTTCGGCCCGGCGTCGGGATGCGAGTCATCAAGGAAGGAAAAATTGTTGAGTTTGTCCACGATGCTGATACCCCGGTTGCTTTTGGCCTCAAATCTGATGTCCTCCAGCGTTTGACCGGCGGGAAGGTGCCAGTAGAGCAGGATTTTATCCGGCTTCAAGGCATGCGGGACGTACGTGCAGCCGCCGTTCGGGGTGGGGGATTCGACCCGGAGGGCGGTGAACCGGCCCGACGAAGATTCGGCATCCGCCCATTGGGCCTCGGTGGGTTCCGCCATGCCTGCCCCGGAGGCTCCGAGCAGAGTCAGCGCCAGCACGGCGACCAGCAGTGGTGAGGACCGGGACAACAACCGGCGGACGGAACGCACGTCAGCCACGATGGGACCTGCGTTGAACGACCCGGGCGACCAGGGAAACGGCCACACCGCCCACGACGGCGATCAATCCCCAGAACAGGGCACCTAGGACGTCCCCGCCGGTGGAGGGCAGTGGCTCAACGATCGGGCGTCCGGGGTCGGCTACGGAGCCCTCGGAAGGGCTCCCCGTCCGGTCTGTCCCGGTTTCCGGCGACGGACCGCTTGGATTGGCCGAGACCTCTTCGCCCGCCCCGGCGACGACCAGCCTGAGCCGGGTCACCGCATCCTGGGCCACTGCGGCATCGCTCGGGACACGGACCTGAAGGCGGACCCAACGCTGTTCCCCGGTTCCGAAAGACAGGAGGGGGCCAGAATTGGTGTTGCCGGATGCCGAAATCCCCGCCGCTGGGACTTCCGCCCCGGGGCAGCGTCCCTCATGCCAACGCGTCGTGCAGGCCGTCGTGGTGATCTCCAACGGGAGGGCTCGACGCCCGGTGAAGGCATAGCCGACCTCGATCTTTCCGGGCGAGGGCGGATCGGCGCTGATCCCGACCTGCCAGACGACCGAGTCGCCGGGAGCCAACGTCGTCATCGCTTCCGGATCCGCCACGGAGGTCAGTCTCAGGTACCGTCCGTTGATCTGGCGGTCCGCCGGGTCTGCCTGGGCCGAAGGGACCGTCAGGGTCATGGGGGAGAGGAAGACCGCCATGCCGAGCAGGAGAGTAAGTGCTCCTCCTGGATGGCGCCCTGGGCGGCGGATCTTCGGGGAGGGGGCGGATGTGCCGGTCCGGCTTTCGCAATACGCTGGCGTTTCTTCGGTGGTGGCCGGTCCTGCGGGGGCGTTTCCTGAGGCTTTGTCCTTCGTGTTCCCGGGCGGACGTGGCCAAAATGTCCAAGTGACTAGGGCCCCGGCAGCGAGCGTGATCAGACCGAGGACCCAGGGCCTCGACATGCCAACAATGACCTTGGCCATCCCCGGAACATGCCAAAGCACCAGGCCTGCCTCGGCCACCGTGTAGGGGGCGATGTCCGCGGTGTCATTGGCATCGCCCTTGAGCCGGATGACGCGCTGGCCGGCGGCATCTCCAGGGGACGACTCCACGACCCGGTGCGTAACGGGCAGCTTTCCCGGACGATCCACCGTGATCACGTCCCCGACGCTGATCTGCTCGGCAGGAATCTGTCGGATGACTGCCACCGACCCTGCCGGGATCGTCGGGGTCATGGAGCCGGTCTTGAACATGATCAGCGAAATATTGAAGACGAAAGCCAACACCACCAGCACCAGACACAGGGCCCCTCCGACCGCAGCGAGGTTCAGGACCAGATCACCAATGAGTTTCCCGGCGGAAGGACGGCGGGATCGGGTGGGGACAGGTCGCATCTACGTGGCCGATGTTGCGCTGAATACCCAGGTCGCGGAACCGGATTTTCCTTGTGCCGTGTTGGGCGTCTTAGCCGCCAGGGTCACCTCGAAGCAATATCGGACGGTGTTCGCTCCAGCTGCGGAGACGGCTTGAGCAGGGAGGGGAAAGACCGTGCCGATGTTCTGGGCCGCCCCGGTATAGACGGTTGAGGAACACTTGGTTCCGGCTGGTACTGCTGCCGCCCGGTAACTGAGGTTCCCGGTGATGGCCGAGTCCCCGGCCACCGTGGCGTCGGTCACGGCAACAGTTCCATCGATCGTGGTTCCAGCAGTGGTCCGAACGTCGAACGAGGCGAAGGCCTTATCGCCTGGGGTCATGCCCGTGGCAGCGAAGTCCAAGGATGCAGGTGCGTCGCTGGGGTGCTTCGCGAAAGCGCTGCCGTTCGTGGAGCCTTGGATGCCAAAGACACTGGTGCCGAAGGTCCCGGTAGCATTTTCACCATCGGTCCAAGCCGCCAACGTCGTGGCACCACCCACACCGATGACCAACGCGCCGATCAGCAGCGCCCGGATTTTAGCTCGGCGTCCGCCGGTGCGTTCTGGTGAGGTTGAGCCATGTGTTCCCACGATGTGCTAGCTGTCCTTGCTGGTCGCCGTGAATTCCCAGGTGGAAGTGCCTGTCTGGTCCTGTGCCAGGTCGTCGTCGGCCGTGACTATGAAGCAGAGATTGGTGGCTTCGCCGGCCGACGCCGCAGCACCCTTGGCCAGATCGAAGGCGGCTGCACCGGAGACGGAGCCCAAAGCGGTACCTGCCGGGACCAGGTCGGTGCCCGCGGTGTCGGAATCACAGCCGAAGGCCTCGGTCTGGATCAAACGGTAGCTCATGCCGGTGGTCGTTCCACCGGCGGCTGCCGTGATATCGACGGAAGCATCATTGGTCGTCGTTTCATCCAGGCGAACCGAGAACGGAGCGT
Source organism: Arthrobacter sp. 179 (assembly GCF_052379645.1). Lineage (NCBI taxonomy): Bacteria > Bacillati > Actinomycetota > Actinomycetes > Micrococcales > Micrococcaceae > Arthrobacter > Arthrobacter sp. 179. The sequence continues at coordinate 5,396 of NZ_JBQSYU010000042.1, forward strand.
AGACACTGTCGTTCGGGCTCATGTTTTCCGGGTTGACCTCGAAGGTCAGTGCGGCGGCATCTTCGCTGCTGGGGTGGTCGGCGAATCCCTCGGTCGAGCTGGTGGTGCTTCCCTCCAGATTGAACTGTCCGGACGCGAAGGTCCCCTGGGCGAATTCGGAGTCGTTCCAGGCCGCGAGCGTTACTGCGGCCCCGACCCCCACCACCAGTCCTCCGACGAGAACGGCGCGGAACTTCTTCTTTGAATCTGCCTGCATGGCTTCCCCCTCGTGCGGTTGGTGCCAGCCCACATCGCGGACTAAATGGGACACCCGGAACCATGCTATGGATTCAAGGGTGACCTGTTGGGAATCCAGGATATTTCTGGCTAGTCGGACGCTGCACTCTGGCCGATTGGCTATCGTAGGCCCGCCGCCGGTGGGGAGGGTGTGCGGGAGGGTTTCTAGCGGACGAAGGAGTTGGCGTCTCTGGTGTCCAGGAGTCCTGCTTGGGCGACGGCCACGGCGAGTTGTACGCGGTTGCTGATGTTCAACTGGGAATTGAATTTGGCTATATGGGCTTTGACCGTGCCTTCGCTGACATGAAGGGTAGCGGCGATTTCCTGGTTCGTGCAGCCCTGGGCGACAGCGATCAATAGCCGCTGGTAAGTTCGCCGCAGCGGGCAATGATCTGCTCCTGGGGCCCGCCCTCAGCCGAGCCTGGAATCTGGAGTCGTTGTTGATCAGATGAGGAGGAGAAGATCTGATGGCCGAGGGAGACGAGTCTCAAGGCAGAGGACAGCTCACGGACAATGGAGCTCTTGGCGAGGAAGCTGCTGGCGCCGGCCGCGTAGGCGCGGCTGATGCTGACGGCGTCGTGAACCGTGGAGAGGAAAACCACCTTGACCTCGGGGGCCTCTGAGCAGATCATCTTCGTCGCCGTCAGACTGTCGACATCGGTGACATTGGTTTCCATCAAGACGATGTCGGGTTTGGCCAGGATCGCCGTCTCCGCGGCCTCGGTTCCGTTGGAGGTGACGCTCTCCAATTCGAGGTCGCAGGTCTGTGAAAAAATATGCCTGACGGCGAGTAGCGACATGACATCGCTATCCGCGGCATGGACTCTGAGCCGCTTTTCGCCCATGTTTTCTCCCTCCGGAGCCCCCTGGCTCTCCGTGGACGCTGCCGAGGCGTTCCCTCGAGTACTTATACGGCTATGGAACTATTAATAGCCTACTTTCGGGACGAGACCTCAATTCAGCAGGGGCATTTCGCGCCCTGGTGCCCGTCGTCGACGTGAGGCCCATCGGCTATTCATGTCTAGCTGAACGGCCAGACCGATCCGCCATTTGAATCCTTAGGGTTCTTCGTGGGGGGATCTTGGCCGGAAGATGGCTGCTCCCACCACTTCATCACTAGATCGCAAATATTTGGGAGGGCCTTTGAGCTTGGCAACTAAACCATTGGAGGTCGGGAAAAGACGTTTCCTGACCCCCAAGAGAATTCTGGCGGGCACGATGGTTTCCAGCCTCTTGATGTTCCAGACGGGAATCGCTTCGGCCGCCGATACTGATGTATCGGAAGCCCGTGGACAGGTTATTTCCAGCGATGTGTTGAGCCTGGACCTTCTGGAAGCCGCCACCAGCGAAGCAGGCGTGCCGAGCAACCCGGGCGAACACTATGAGCCGCTGAACGTCGGCGCACTCGGTGCTGTGAACCTGACACTTCCGTCGCTGCAACTGCCGTTGATTGATGACGGCAGCGGTAATGGTCTGCTGGATCTTGGCGCACTCGGTGCGCTGCACAGCTATGCGGAAGCCACGGAGCCGACCAAGGCCACTGCTTCGGCCGGCCTGGTGGGCGCGGACGGGGCCATCGATGCCAACGCCGGTGGAGGCGGAAGCTCCGAAAACGCAACGGTCGAGCTCACTCGCCTGCTGGGTCAGCTGGGTGTTGACGGTCTTACCGATGAAGTCATCGATCAGCTCAACCTTGAAGTCGGGGCAATCGCCTCGACGGCAACCCTCGATGCAGGGACAGGCAAGAGCGATTACACCGTTGCCGATCTGAAGGCGAACGTCAACAGCCCGCTGGTCGGATCGCTGAGCGGCGACCTCGGTGACGTTGTCAACGGTGTGGGAACCACGCTGAACGGGGCGGTGGGCGAGAACGGGGCCATCACCGGCGCCCTCGAAGACGTGCTGAGTACTGAAGTCAACCTCGGCGTCGCCAAGGTGAATCTTGGGCCGACGGAAATCTCCATCGGTAATTTGGATTCCGCTCTGGAATCAATCAACGACGGCCTCTTGCAGTCGACCATCACGGACACCGACGGGCTGGTTGCTCTGAACCTGGCGGATGGAACCATCACCATCGACCTGGAGAAGGCGGTTGCCGGCGGAACCCTCAATGGGTTGCCAGCCAACACTGAAGTCATTAGTTCGGCTACTCTGCAAAAGGTGACCGATGGTCTGGCTGAAGCGGTCGGTTCGTTGACCGATCAGCTCAACACGGAGCTGACGAAGGCTATCAACGAAGCAACATTGACGCTCGAAACAGGCCTCAGTGTTAAACCGCCCTTTGTCTCTGCTACTACAGGGAACCTCACAATTGACGGCGCCTTGGGCGATTTCTTGGGAACCTCCGGGGCAGACCCGAACGTTGACGCGGAGATTAGCCTTTTGCCGACTCTGCTCAACCCGGTGTTGGATTTTGTCGCGGATAGCTTGGTTGTTCCGCTGACGCAGAGTGTCGGCGCAGTTGTGAACCCGTTGCTTAGCGGTCTGACTGACAGCCTGACGGGTGTTGCGACTCCGGTTCTGAATACCCTCTCCCCGGTTCTGAGCGGAGTTCTGGACGAGGTCGTATCAGTCACCATCAACAAGCAGAGCGGCAGCGCTGCAAACCTGGGCACCGAATCTCAGGACGTCACGTTGCCGGCCGACTTCCACGTCTCCGCACTCGCACTGTCGTTGTTGCCGCGCGCTGATGCAGCCAACGTGGGACTCGCAACGTCATATGTGCGAATTGCCGAAGAGGAAATCGAAACAGTTGCCATCACTAATCCGGCACCGGGCTCGGAAGTCACTGCACCTGCGGGAGGCACCTCAGACGTTCCGGTTGAAGGAACAGGGGAACCGGGTGAGGAAGTTGTCGTAGTCCTCGACGGCGACGATGGAACTTCACAGACAGCAACCGTGGATGAGGACGGAACCTGGTCAGTCACGTTCCCGGAAGTTGAGCCGGGTGATCACACTGTCGTTGCTACGCAATCCGGTGATGATTCCACGGCTGAAACCGATTTCGCTGTTGTCGAAGACACGGACGCTGATGCGGCTACTGCTGCTGACGCTGACACCGATGCTGATGTGAACGCGACTGCTGACACGGATGCTGACACGGATGC
>NZ_JBQSYU010000043.1:0-8386 GCF_052379645.1 Arthrobacter sp. 179
GCTGATTCCATGCGCGATATGCAGGCACGGATCATCAGTGAAATGGGCGTCAAGGCCACCATCGACCCGCAGGAAGAGGTCACGCGGCGGGTGGCGTTCCTGCGGGACTACCTGGAGGCCACCGGCACCAGGGGCTTCGTGCTGGGCATCTCGGGAGGCCTGGATTCCACCCTCGCCGGACGTTTGGCGCAATTGGCCGTAGAGGCCGCGGCCCGGGACGGGGACGACGTGGATTTCGTGGCAGTCCGCCTGCCCTACGGCACCCAGACCGATGAGGACGACGCCGCGGCGGCGATGGAGTTCATCGCCCCGAAGACCGCCTGGACCTATGACATCAAGCCCGGGGTCGACGCCCTGGCCGCGGAATATGTGAAGACCACGAGCGAAACGATCAGCGACTTCACCAAGGGCAATATCAAGGCCCGGCTACGCATGACCGCCCAGTACGCGTTGGCCGGCCAACACGGGCATCTGGTCATCGGCACCGACCATGCGGCCGAATCGGTCACCGGGTTCTTCACGAAATTCGGCGACGGGGCGGCCGACCTCCTGCCGTTGTACGGACTGGATAAGCGGCAGAACCGCCAACTGCTGCGCCATCTGGGGGCCAGCGAGCGGCTCTGGGCCAAACCCCCGACGGCGGATCTGCTGGACGGGACCCCGCTGCGCACCGACGAGGACGAATTGGGCCTGGCCTATGACGACATCGACGACTACCTCGAAGGACGTCCGGTGCCGGAGGCCGTCGCCGAAGCCATCGAGACCCGGTTCCTGCGCAGCCGTCATAAACGCACCACCCCCGTGTCACTTCTCGATGATTGGTGGACCCGAGGCGCCGACTGAAGGACGGATCCTCCACAACCCTTCCAAGCAGTAGGATGTCCACGTATATTTTGGGGAACGCCTCGTCGGGGATGGCCCCGGCGCCCCGACGAAAGGTGGAACATGACCGTCACCGACCAGTTCCGTGAAGCCCGCGACCGCCTCGTCTCCCTGCGGGGGGACCAGGCCAAGGCCCGGAAGGAATTCCGTTGGCCCGAGTTCGCCGAATTCAACTTCGGGCTGGATTGGTTCGACGCCGTCGCCGCCACCAGGGAACGGGCCGACACCCCGGCGTTGATCATCGTCGAGAAGGACGGCTCCTCCACCCGCAGGACCTGGGCCGAGCTATCCGAACGCTCCGGCCAGGTCGCCAACTGGATGCGCAGCGTGGGCTTCTCCCGCGGCGACAAGGCGATCCTGATGCTGGGCAACCAGGTGGAGTTGTGGGAGATCATGCTGGCGGCCATCAAGCTGGGCATCGTCATGATCCCGACCACCACCCAGATGGGGCCTGCCGATCTGGCGGACCGGGTCGAACGCGGTGGCGCCAGCTGGGCCATCGCCGGCACCACCGATCTGCCCAAATTCGCCGACGTGCCCGGGGACTACCGGTTGATCGCCATCGGGGACGCCCCCGCCCCCACCGCAGCGGGAGCCCCGGAGGTGCTGCCGTATTCGGCGTCGACCACGGCGCCGACCGGCTTCACCGCTGACGTACCCACCCGTGGTGACGAGACGCTGCTGCTGTATTTCACCTCCGGGACCACCTCGAAGGCCAAGCTGGTCGAGCATACCCATACCTCCTACCCGGTCGGGCACCTTTCGACGATGTACTGGATCGGCTTGGAACCCGGCGACGTGCACCTCAATGTCGCCTCCCCCGGTTGGGCCAAGCATGCGTGGTCGAATGTCTTCACCCCGTGGATCGCCGAGGCGACCGTCTTCATCTACAACTACGACAAATTCGACCCGGCGGCCCTGATGGATCAGATGGAGGCCGAGCAGGTCACCAGCTTCTGCGCCCCGCCCACGGTCTGGCGTCTACTCATCCAGGCGGATCTGACCCGGCTGAAGACCCCGCCGACGAAGGTCGTCTCCGCCGGGGAACCGCTCAACGCCGAAGTGATCGACCAGGTCCACCGCGCCTGGGGCCAACAGATCCGGGATGGCTTCGGCCAGACGGAGACCACCGTGCAGATCGCCAACTGCCCGGGCCAGCCGATGAAGATCGGTGCCATGGGCACCCCCCTGCCCGGTTACGACGTCGTCCTGGTCGACCAGGCCACCGGCGAAGAAGGCGATTTCGGGGAGATCTGCCTGCGCCTGGACCCCCGGCCGTTGGGGTTGATGAAGGCCTACTACGGCGATCAGGAGAAGACGGCAGCCGCCTTCCGCGACGGGTATTACCACACCGGGGATGTCGCCGAACGGGATGAGCGCGGGATCATCACCTACGTCGGCCGCGGCGATGACGTCTTCAAGTCCAGCGACTACCGGCTCAGCCCCTTCGAACTGGAGTCGGTGCTCATCGAGCACCCCGCGGTCGCCGAGGCCGCCGTCGTGCCCTCACCGGAGCCGATGAAGCTCAACGTGCCCAAGGCCTACGTCGTCCTGGCGGCCAGTTACGCCGCCGACGCCACGACGGCGGAGGACATCCTGGGCTACTGCCGGGAGCATCTCCCGGCGTTCAAGCGGATCCGCCGGCTGGAATTCGCTGAACTGCCCAAGACCATCTCGGGGAAGATCCGCCGGGTCGAGCTGCGCCGCAACGAAGAGCTGCGCCACGGCTCGGACACCCCTCCGCAGGGGCTGGGAGTGGAATACACGGACACCGATTTCCCGTCCCTGAAGGCGCGGGGATGAAGCCTCCACTCCCGTTCGACCCCATTGCCACGGCCCAACACAACTGGGAGGGCCAGGGGTGGACCGTCGAGGCGGCGCCGATGGCCGCCTTCACCGCGGTCATGCGCGCCCAGCAGATCCTGCTGCACCGCTGCGAGGCCGTGGTCAAGCCCTTCGGGCTGACCTTCGCCCGCTACGAGTTGCTGGCCCTGCTGTGGTTCTCGCGGACCGGTTCCCTGCCCATGGTCAAGGTCAGTGCCCTGCTGCAGGTCCACCCGACGTCGGTCACCAACGCAGTGGACCGGCTCGAGCGGGCCGGCTTCGTCGAACGCAGCCCGCACCCCACCGACGGCAGGACGACCCTGGTCTCGCTGACCGATCGCGGTCGGGACGTGGCAGCGCAGTCGACGGCGCAACTGAACTCCGTGGTGTTCTCGAATCCGGGGATGTCGGCCGCGGATATCAACGAACTGATCGAGATCCTCGGCCGCTTCCGTCGCGACGCCGGTGACTTCGAGGCGGAAACGGCCCCCTGACAGTTGCTGTCAGAGGGCCGTGATCGTCGCGCTCGGGACCCGCGGGTCAGTCGGACCCGTGGGAGCGGTCGCGGATCCCGGTGATGATGCCGGAGAAATCACGGCCGGCACCACCCTCGTCGCGGAATCGCTCGTAGATCCGTGCGGCCATCGGCCCGAGTTCGGCGGCGACCCCGGTGCTTTCGATGGCGCTCATCGCCAGGCCCAGGTCCTTGGCCATCAGCGCCCCGGCGAATCCGGGTTCGTAGTCGCGGTTCGCCGGGCTGGTCGGCACCGGACCGGGGACCGGGCAGTTCGTCGTCACGGCCCAGCATTGGCCCGAGGCCGTGGAGACGACGTCGTAGAGCGCCTGGTTGCTCAGCCCCAGCTTCTCGCCCAGGACGAAGGCCTCCGAGGCGGCGATCATGCTCACGCCCAGGATCATGTTGTTGCAGACCTTCGCCGCCTGCCCGGCCCCATGATCCCCGCAGTGGACCAGCTTCCCGCCCATGACCTCCAGGAGCGGACGAACCGATTCCAGGTCCGCTTCCAGGGCACCGATCATGAACGTCAGGGTCCCGGCTTCGGCGCCGACCACCCCACCGGAGACCGGGGCGTCGACACTGCGGTGTCCGGCCTCCACGGCCAGCCCGGCGGCTTCACGGGCGTCGTCGACATTGATGGTCGAGCAGTCCAGGAACACGGTGTCCGCGTCGACGGAGTCGAGCAGGCCGGGCCCGTCGACCCCACGATAGGCGTCGAGCAGCTGCTGTCCACCGGGGAACATGGTCAGGACCACCGAGGCCCCGCGGACGGCCTCGATCGCCGAGGAGGCGGTCGGCACCCCGGAGGCGGAGATGGCCTCGACGGCGGCAGGGACCACGTCGAAGGCCCGGACGTCGTAGCCGGCCTGCACCAGGTTCTTCGCCATGGGAGCACCCATGTGCCCGAGCCCGAGAAAGGCAATCGTTCCGGTTTCCGTGGTCATCATGCACGCTCCTTCGCGTCGGCGGCGAGTCCGAGCTCACCGCCTTGTTCGTCCGGGCCGAGCGGCTCGAAGTAGTCCCGGATCATTTCCGGGCTGATCTGTTCGAAGTTGGCCGGACTCCACTTCGGCTGGCGGTCCTTGTCGATGACCTGGGCCCGGATGCCCTCGAGGAAGTCAGGGGAGGCGAGCATGCGCACACCGACCCGGTAGTCCTGGTCCAGGGCCTCCTCCAGGCTCGACAGCCCGACGGCCCGGCGCAGTGCCGCCAACGTGGTCTTCACGGCCGTCGGCGACTTCGCGGCGATCAATTCGGCGGCTTCGGCGCCGTGGCCTCCACGGATGCGCAGGCGTCCCAGGATCCGTTCGATCGAGTCCCCGGCGTAGTCCTTGGCCATCCAGGTGGATTCGCCGGCGAGCGCCGAATCCGGCGCCGCCTGGGCGAACCGCCCGATGATCCCATCGACGTCGTCCCCCTGGCCTGCGGTTTCCAGTGCGGTGGCCAACTCGTCGAGCTGGCCGGAGGGGACGTAGGAATCGGCCAACCCCAGGAACAGGGCGTCGGCCGCATCGAGGTGGGAGCTGGTCAGCGCGGCGTGGGTTCCCGCTTCCCCCGGGGCCCGGGAGAGCAGGTGGAGCCCTCCGACGTCGGGGACGAAGCCGATGGTCGTTTCGGGCATCCCGCTGCGGGTGCGTTCGGTGACGATCCGGTGGCTGCCGTGCGCCGAGATACCCACCCCGCCACCGAGGACCAGTCCGTCCATGAAGGCGATGAAGGGTTTGGGGTAGTTGCGGATCAGCGCATTGAGCCGGTATTCGGTGCGCCAGAAGGCTGCGGTGCCGGCCCCGCCTTCGGGGATGTCACGGTAGATGGCCACGATGTCGCCCCCTGCGCAGAGGCCGCGGTCACCGGCGCCGGCGATCATCACGGACACCACCGCGTCGTCGTCGCTCCAGGCGGTGAGCTGGGCCAGGGTTGCTTCGACCATCCCGTGGGTCAGCGCGTTGACGGCCCTCGGTCGGTTCAGGGTGATGATGCCCAGCGTTCCTCGGACCTCGAACAGGACCTCGGGTTCGGTGGGGGCGTCGCTCATGGTTGTCCTTCCGGCGGTGCGGCGCTGGTGCGGCGGTCTTCCTCCGGCCCAGCGTCGGGTGGCAGTTCGTTGACCCGGACCGGCATAATCGACCATGGTCCAGGTCACTCGGACTCCAAGGTACTCGGACATCCTAGGAATTTCTAGGGAGCACCCATCCGCCGGGGGCTATCGTCCCACCGGGGCCCGGCGTAGCATCAGCCAGCTGCCGGTGGCGCTGATCAGCGCCACGAGGATCATGATCAGGGCGATCTTCGCGAAGGTCGCCCCCTCGAACCAGCCGAAGGGATTCACCCCGGCCGCCAGAAGCAACCAGATCAACGCCAGGAGGACCGCCACCGTGCCGAAGATGACCGCGATGACGCCCTTCTGGTTCCAGCGCAGGAATACGACGGCGAACATCGCCCCGATGAACAACATCGCGGCGCTGAGCCCGAACCCCATCAGGAAGGTGCTCGAATAGCTCCCGTTCCCGATGGCCACCACATCGAAGACCCGGGCCCCATTGAACCAGTGGCCGGTGGCCTTCTCCAGCGCCAGCAGCACGGTCATCGTCACCCCGATGAAGACGGACTCCAGGAGGAGTGCCAGGCAGGTGCCGACGAAGTACTGCCGCCGCGTGGAACCCATCCCCAGGGCAAAGGGCATGGTACGGGAGTAGGCCATGACGCCGATGCTCACGAAGTACCCGGCAAAGCACCACAAGGTCGCCTGGTTGTAGCCGAACCCCTCGGTCAGTTCCGCAGGGGAAGCCGGCGCAAAGGAACGCAATAAGCCCATGACGACGATGCACAGCACGATGATGCTGCCGAAGATGAACAGCGGGACCCCGATCATGCGCATCGGGTCCGCAAAATGCAGGCGCACGATCTTCATCAGGGCCCCGACGGGTCGCTGCGTGGGCAGGGTGGGCTGCGCGGACGGTGCGCCCGCCACGGGGCGCGGCTGGGTGATGCTCATCGGAGGGCCTCCTTGGCCTCGGTCTGGTCCTTCTCTGCTGGGTGGGCCACGGCGGCCGGCTCCCCGCCTTCAAGGAGCCCGTGGGCAGCCACGAGTTCCTGCAGGCTCACCGGGCCGACCTCTAGCCCGCCGGCCCGCGCATCGGCGTATAGACGTTCGTCGGGGATCCCGGCGATCGTCACCGAGCGCAGGCCTCCCAGGGCCTGGGTGCGCAGGACCTTCCGGGGCCCGGTCGCCTCGGCGACGGCAGTCGCCGTACCGGAGAGGGTGAAGGCCGAGGCGGTGGCCTCCTCCACGGAGGAGTCCAGGATCTTGCGGCCATCCTGCAGGACCACGACGTGCTCGAGCAGGTTCGCGGCCTCATCGATCAGGTGCGTGGACATGAGGATGGTGCGTGGATGCTCCATGTAGTCCTGAAGCAGGAGGTCGTAGAAGATGCCGCGGGCCGTCGCGTCGAGCCCGAGGTAGGGCTCGTCGAAAAAGGTGACAGGTGCCCGGGATGCCAGGCCCACGACGATGGCCACTGCGGAGAGCTGCCCGCGGGAGAGCTTCTTGATCGGCGTCTTCAGCGGTAGCCGGAATTCCCCGATCAGGCGCCGGGCAAACCCGGCATCCCAGCCGGCGTAGAACCAGGGGGCCGTGCGCAACACGTGGGAGACCTTGAACTCCTCGGGATATTTCTGGTTCTCCCGCGCGAAGCTGAGTTGGGCCAGCACCGCGGCATTTTCGAAGGGGTCCGCTCCCAGCACCCGGGCCTGGCCCGAGGTCTTGAGTTCCTGGCCGGCCAGGATGGACATCAAGGTCGTCTTCCCGGCTCCGTTGCGGCCCAGCAGGCCACAGATGGTGTTCTTTTCGATGCCGAGGCTGACATGATCCAGCGCGGCGGTGTGACGGTAGACCTTCGTCAGGTCGGTGGTTTCAATGGCGAGACTCATGATCGCGCCTCACTTTCCCGCGACGGCGGCACGGTGGCCGATCATCGCAATGAGTTCGTCGGAATCGATGCCCAGTCGTGCGGCCTCGTCGATCAGTGGTGAGAGGTACTGGTCCCCGAAGGCCTCGCGCCGGACGGACCTGAGCCGGTCGAGGGCCCCGGTGGCTACGAACATGCCGATACCTCTTCTTTTGTGCAGGATCCCGGCGTCGACGAGCCGGTTCAGCCCTTTTCCGGCGGTCGCCGGGTTGATCCGCATGAATGCCGCGAATTCGTTGGTCGAGGGGACCTGGGTCCCCTCCGGGTAGGTTCCTTCGAGGATCCGGCCCTCGATCTCCTCGGCGAGCTGGATGAAGATCGGCTTGGAATCGTCCATCGCGCTCACCGCCCGTTGGTTGGTTCATTGGTCATGTAACTAACCAAAGCACCTCGTTTTCCGCTCGTCAACCCCTGCGCCCGGAACGGCCCCGGATTGATAGGTTGGAGTCGTGAAGATTGCTACCTGGAACGTGAACTCCCTCCGAGCCCGCGCCGACCGCGTGGAAGACTGGCTGCGCCGCACCGACGCCGACGTGCTGGCCATCCAGGAGACCAAATGCAAGGACGAGAACTTCCCGTGGGAACTGTTCGAGAACAACGGCTACGAAGTCGCCCACTTCGGGTTCAGCCAGTGGAACGGGGTGGCCATCGCCTCCCGGGTCGGACTCGACGACGTCGAGCGGACGTTCCCCGACCAGCCGACCTTCGGCAAGGGCGGCAAGGATCCGGTCCAGGAGGCCCGGGCCATCGGCGCCACCTGCAACGGCGTACGAATCTGGAGCCTCTACGTCCCCAACGGCCGCGCCCTGCAGGACGAACACATGCCCTATAAGCTCGAGTGGCTGCGCCGGCTCAAGGAAAACGCCGCCGGCTGGATCGCCGATGATCCCCAGGCGCAGGTCGCCCTGATGGGTGACTGGAACATCGCCCCCTTGGACGAGGACGTCTGGGACATCGACTACTTCCACGACAATGAGCTGACCCACGTCTCAGGCCCCGAACGAGCAGCCTTCGAGGCCTTCGTTCAGGCCGGCTTCTCCGACGTCGTCCGCCCGCACACCCCCGGCCCGGGCGTCTACACCTACTGGGACTACACGAAGCTGCGCTTCCCCAAGAAGGAGGGCATGCGCATCGACTTCACCCTGGCCTCCCCGGCCCTGGCCCAACGGGTGACCGGGGCCTGGATCGACCGCGA
>NZ_JBQSYU010000044.1:0-8084 GCF_052379645.1 Arthrobacter sp. 179
GGAAAAGCCCCCGGAAGAACCACCCTTCTGAGTCGATATCCGGGAGCTATCCAGCTTCTAGGCCTCGAGCTTGTGCCAGCCCTCTGCTGCGGTATAGATGGCAACGATTCGACCTTCACCAGGTCCGCTGTTCCCGGATCCGTCTTCCATGAGCCGGGCGAATTCGACTTTATCTTTGGTTAGTGCGTCGGTCGTTGTCTCGAGTGCTTCATCAAGGTCGTTTCCGAAGACATCCGTGCGTGAGTCGACACTGCCGCGAGACAGTCTTTCCAAGTGATAGGCCATAGAGCGATTCTATGCACGGCCCCAGCTCCTGACCAGCGCTTTTACTGATGCGCTGGGTGGATGTAGCCGGGGGAGTCCCGGGAAAACGCCCATCATGGTGCAGGGGGAGCAGGGTACTTGGAGCGTGGCTGAACGATGGCAAGCGGCCACCACAGGCGGGGATCCAGACAATAGAGAGTCCGCACGTGCGGCCGTCACCGAAGTGTCGCTCGCTCGTGCGGACTCTCTACGGACTAGATGAGGTTTAGCTTTGCGGTCTGACTAGCAGCCGTAGTAGAGCTCGAACTCATAGGGGTTCGGGCGCAGTGACAGCGGCTTGATCTCGGTTTCGCGTTTGAGGTCGATCCAGGTCCGGATCAGATCCTCGGTGAACACATCACCGGCGAGCAGGAAGTCGAAATCGTCCTCCAAAGCCGACAGGGCTTCCTCAAGCGACCCTGGTGCCACCTGGATGTCCTTGGCTTCCTCGGCTGGAAGTTCGTAGAGGTCCTTGTCGATCGGATCGGCCGGTTCAATGCGGTTGCGGATGCCATCGAGGCCTGCCATGAGCTGAGCGGCGAAAGCAAGGTACGGGTTGCCCGAGGCATCTGGCGCGCGGAACTCGATGCGCTTGGCCTTCGGGTTCGACCCCGTGATCGGGATGCGGATACCGGCGGAGCGGTTGCCCTGCGAATACACCATGTTCACCGGGGCTTCGAAGCCCTTGACCAGCCGCTTATAGGAGTTCACGGTCGGGTTGGTGAAGGCAAGGACGGAGGAGGCGTGCTTGAGTAGTCCGCCGATGTACCAGCGGGCGGTGTCCGACAGGCCGGCGTAGCCCTTCTCGTCGTAGAACAACGGGACACCATCGGTCCACAACGACTGGTGGCAGTGCATACCTGAACCGTTGTCACCGAAGACCGGCTTCGGCATGAACGTCGCGGACTTGCCCCAGGCATCGGCCAGGTTCTTGACGATGTACTTGAACTTCAGGATGTCATCAGCAGAGTGCGTCAGCGTATTGAACTTGTAGTTGATCTCGGCCTGGCCTGCGGCGCCGACCTCATGGTGCGACCGTTCGACTTCAAGGCCCGCCGCTTCGAGTTCCAGGCAGATGGCGTCACGCAAGTCGGCCTGCTTATCGGTGGGAGCCACCGGGAAGTAGCCTCCCTTGAACGGCGTTTTATAGGCCTGGTTGCCGCCCTCTTCCTTCTTGCCGGTGTTCCACGGAGCTTCGACTGAATCAATTTTGTAGAAGGAACCTTGCGGCTTCGACTCCCACTGCATGTTGTCGAAGATGAAGAATTCCGCTTCCGGAGCGAAGAAGGCAGTATCGGCAATACCCGTGGACTCCAGGTATGCCTCAGCACGCTCGGCTACGCCACGCGGGTCGCGGTGGTACGGTTCGCCGGTACGGGGGCTGACGATCGAGAAGTTGAAAGCCAGGGTCTTTTCCAGACGGAAGGGATCGACGAAGCCGGAGGTGACGTCCGGAATCAACTGCATGTCAGAGTCCGCGATTCCCTGGAAGCCCTTGATCGACGAAGCGTCGAAAAGCTGTCCGTCGACAAAGAAGTCTGCGTCAACCGTTTTGGCCGGGACGTTGAAGTGCTGCTGCACCCCCGGGAGGTCCGTGAATCGGATGTCGACGAATTTAACGTCCTCGTCGGCAATGTACTTGAGGACTTCGTCAGGGTTTTTGAACATCTGCTACTGCTCCTATGAGGTTTGCTCAGGCCAGGGAAGCACGCGGCCTTTGCACGTGTCGGCCCCTCGCTGTATCCCTACTCTAACGAATATTGGTTCCCCGATCGTGACACATTCGCTTCTCGGGCGTTATAGAGTGCCCAGCGGACCGATCCCAGCGATTTCGGGAGTAGTTTTTCGCTCCCGCCCGGCCTCGCGTTCCGGGCTTATCAGCGTGGACGGGACGATGTCGCCGCACTCTGGAAAGCCCGCGATAGACTGGTGGGGTGGAACGTAAAGATGTCAGCTCATGGCTCGAAGGCCCGCCTCAGCTCAATTCCGAAGCCTGGCCGGGCCAGCGCCTTGGACGGCCCGAAAGCGGGCCGGGATCTGTGGCTCGCATTGGCCGGCGCGTCGGTGCCTTGTGCATCGACTGGGCCTTGGCCATGATCCCGTCGTTCATTTTCTTCCACGGCAGTTCCTACGCCAATTTGGCGCTGTTCGCCGCCATGCAGATCGTCTTCGTCGGAGTGACCGGCCACTCCATCGGCCACCGCACCCTCGGTATGCAGGTGCAGGGCATGGACGGCTCGCCCGTGCGACCGCTCCAGGGCCTCATCCGCGGTGTCCTGGTCTGTCTGGTCGTCCCCCCACTGGTCACCGACCCGGATCAGCGCGGCCTCCACGACCGGGCCATCAAGACTATCCTCGTACGGACCTGACGTCCTGATATAAGTCGTAGGTCTTCCCAAAACACCTCCGGAGGTGCCAGAAGGGATATATCAGATCCCTCATCGAGGATCAGGCGTTGACGCGCCGGTCCTTCTGGCTGCCCCCGGAGGTGGGTCATGTCATTCCATCATGCAATACAGGCCGTTGTCGTGGCTGTGGACGTCGGTAAGAACACTCTGGCTCTGTCGGCCACCGACTCTGAACATCAGATTTTGCTGGATCCATTCGATGCCGCGATGACCCGAACGGGTCTGAACGCCGCGTTGGAGAAGATCCAAGTCGTCATACCACCGGATATCCCGGTCCTGGTCGGCATCGAGGCCGCCGGGCATTACCACCGCCCGCTTTCGTCCCCGATGTCCTGGCCCCCGGGTTGGAAACTGCTCCAGCTGAATCCGGCCCACGTGGCCGAGCAACGCCGCATCCAGGGCCGACGCAAGGTCAAGACCGCCGCGATCGATCTCGAAGCAATCACCGAACTGGTCCTGGCCGGACGTGGCCAGCAAATGACCGAACGCTCCGTGGTCATCGGCTCAATCACCGTCTTGGCCGCCCACCGGTATCGCCGTATAGAGGCCAAGACCGCGTTGAAGAACCAGATCCTGGGCCAACTCGACCGCACCTTTCCCGGCCTTTCCCTGGCCCTACCCAACATTCTGGCCACCAAGGTCGGCCGGCTGGTCACCGAGCACTTCGCCGACCCGGACCGTCTTTCCTCACTGGGTACCGAACGGTTCATCCGCTACGCCCAAGTTCGCGGGCTGCAGGTCCGAGGCCCCATGGCGGCCCGGCTGGTAGCCGCGGCCAGGGATGCGTTGCCCCAGACCGATGCCGTCTCGGCCCGCGACGTGCTCGTAGAAGACCTGGCAATGCTCCAACTCCTCGACGGGCAGATCTGCACGGTGGACGCCCAACTCGCCGCACTGTTGCCGTCCACCCCGTTCCATCCCCTACTGTCCGTGCCTGGCTGGTCAGTGTCCCGGGCCGCGGCCTACGGCGCCGGTATCGGGGAACCATCCCGCTGGCCGGGACAGTCGCAGATCTACCGGGCCTCCGGGCTGTCTCCGTCCCAATATGAATCAGCCGGTCGGCGCCGGGACGGCTCAATCAGCCGCGAGGGCAGCGTCGAACTACGCCGGGCCCTCATCGGCTTGGGCAACGGGCTGTGGCTCCACGACCCGGCCTCGAAGGACTATGTGGAGGCCCGAACCTGCCGATCAACTCCGGGGCGGGCCTCCTTCCAATCATCCAGCGAAAGCGGCACCCATGCTAGACAACTTCGTAGTCCTCGACTTTGAGACGGCGAACCCCAAGCGGGCGAGCGTCTGCCAGATCGGTGTGGCGAAAGTGGTCGGAGGCAAAGTGGCCGCGGTGCATACTTATCCGGTCTGCCCGCCGCGCGGGTTCGAGGTCTTCCACCCCAACAACATTGCTGTCCATCATCTGACGCCGTCCTATATCGAGGGTGCACCTGATTGGCCGGAGCTCCTGGACCGGTTGGTCCGCTTCACTGGTGGCCTGCCGTTGCTGGGGCACAATGTCGCCTTCGAACGGTCGGTGATCAACGCTGCGACCATCGAGTCTGGTCTGGAAGTTCCAGAGTTCGACTACGAGTGCACGATGAAGCTTGCCAAGCACTAGTTGCCGGGCTTGGCGGCGTACCGCCTCGACGTTGTGGCGGAGGAGATCGAGATTGCTGATTTCGGGCACCACGATGCCGGTGAGGATGCTCGAGCTTGCGCTGATGTCGCCCTGGCTCTTGCCGCACGCGTACAGGTGGGAACCCTTGCCGAGTTGCGGGCCCCACTGATGAAGAAGTCCCGCCGTACTGCCCGAAGCCGATAACCCCACGAAAGGCCACATCGTGTCTCGCACCACCCACACTGTTCCTGCTCCGCCCACGGAGCCGGCGGCCAGCTCTCCGGCCGTGGATCCCGCACCGTCCCCGGAGGTGCCGGATGCTGCGCCGACCCCAACCGAGGGCACCGTCGACTTCGGACAGCACTGGGACGGCTTCTGGTCTTCCGTCTCGGGAGCCTATCCGGGGCTGCCTGAGACCATGGCTATGGCGGGTACGGCTTTGGTCTTCGTGCTCATGCTCAAGTGGCTCTTGGATTCGCGCAAGGGCCGCAACACTGGGCATGTTGCCAAGCCGATGTTGTGGATCCTGATCCCAGCTTCTGCCCTGCTGGCGCCCTCACTGATCATCCCGTTGCTGCTGCATGTGATCTCGTTGCTCCTGAATATTGCTGCCGGTGCGTTGGACAACATCGTCGGCTAACCGGTTCTCGCAGGAGGGCGGGATTCTCCTGGTGCCAGGCGACTGCTTGCGCGGACGGGCCCGTATTGGCTCCTTGTCACCAGCCCGTCGTCCGCACGTCGTAGACGTAGCGATTCCTGTCGTAAACGTAGACGGGCATTGGCGTCGGCCGCCCTCCGGCTGCGTAAAGACCCCCGTCGTAGACGTGGAGGGGTATCGGCCGTGGAGTCCCATCGGCCGCGTAGAGGTGCGCCACCAGGTCTCGCACCCTGGCCACCGTCCTGACCTCAGACTCCTCGTCAAGGGTGACCTTCGCGACCGGGTTCCCGGTGGCCGGACAAACGTACTCTTCGATCTTGTCCACTTCAGTGGTGTCTATCGTGAGTCTGTCCCCGCCTATGAGCTCCAGCTCGTATTCCTTGCGTTGGGCGTCCTTGTTCAGGATCTTGGCAAACAACACTGTCGACCGGCCCTGAGCTTTCTTGGTCATGACTTTCTCCTATGCGGTTCACACGTCAAATGCTCATGACGAGCATCCTGAATGGGCGCATAGGCGTGATGCTCTGAACGCAGACGGCCCGTTAGCGGCGGACACGGCTTTCCTGGCTTAGAATTGAGACCAACGCTTCTCCACTCGCTGCAGATCCACTAGACGCAGAACCAGTTGCGGTTGAGCATATTTCACCCACGGCGGTACGAACACTTCTCCTGATGGGAAAACGATTGATGGCCCCGTCCCTTCGACGAACAGCCCCATTTGTCCCCCCATCATTTGCGCACTCGGCATCTGTGGCCTCAGCGTCATCAGGTCCTCGTTGCTTGGGGCAACGGCAAGGGTGCTTTCCAGCACACTCTTCAGAGCGTCGACCAGGGCCTGCTTTTTTGGAAGCTCTGCCTGCACGTTCGAGGACACCTTGATCTCATATTTCTCAAGGCACTTCTCCGGAGCTGCTTCGTACTCCTTGCGGAAGTTGTCGTCCGTGGCCAACTTGCCTAGAACTTCCAGAAACTGGCGAACATCGCCCATCGTTCTCACCCTCACTTATTTGTATAGCGAAATGATCAATCGAGCTTGTGTTCAGCATGGGCCTCCGACTGAGGGGAGTCAATACTTACGGACGATGGATTATTAGGGCACCGCAGGCGCCGGAGACTTTGCCTAGATGCGTGGGTCGGTAGTCGATAAACCAACTGTCCGGTGTCAGCCCTGAACCCGAAGGCCCGTCCCTCTCGTCAGAGAAAGAGGACGGGCCTTCGGGCTCTATTTCAAGGAAACGCCACCTGGCTGCTCCGAAGCGCTACCCAGATGGTCATGCCACGCCCCGCAGAGCGGGGTCCCGCCCCTTTCAGGCCGTCTGGGCCCGGTAACTGAAGAGTTTGAGCAGATTATGGCACCCCGCCATCAACTCCTACTCCCTCGAGGCCCTCTCCAAGCCGCGCAACAGCACGTGTTTGCCTTGCCGTGTGTGTATCTGCCGAAGACCGGTTCCACGATGGCCTTGCGCCTGGCATAGACCGCTCTGCCCTTCTTCGTCTTCAGCCGCCTGGCCATCCTCTCGGTCACCGTCGCGTCCTTCGGGATCCTGCCCCGCGGTGATTCCGGCACCGGGCGCCCATGCTTGACCCTCCGGGTGGACACGAAGAACGAAGTGCCCCCGGCAGCCTCCCGAGAACCGGTGTGTTCTAGGTTCGCGGCTGAGCAATACCCTGCGTCGGCACTCCACTTCGCCGGCATCGCGTCCAAGGAAGTGGTGGTGTGTTCGATCATCGGCACCAGCTGCTGCACGTCCACCGCGGTGTTGCCCAGTTGGGTGGTCACGGTGACCTGGCGGTCGGCATCAATAACGGCCTGGTCGTTGTAGCTGTAGTGGTAGGAACCATCGGCGGTCTTCGTGATCCTCGCGTCCGGGTCGGTGAAGTTGCGCTGGGACGTCGGTTTGGCCACCGCGTCCGCGGCAGCAGCGTCCCCGGAACCGGTGATGTCCTGGTCGTCGTCTCCACGATCGCTTGCCTTCGTTTCGGCTTCGGCCTCGATCGATTCCCATGCTGCCTGCATCGCGGCGGCCCGGCGCTGGCGGTTCGCCAGTTCGGCGGGCAGCTCATCTCCTCGCCTACCTGGCCCGAATCGGGCGTCCTCGTTCGCATCCACGGTCTTGGCCTCGGCCATCAGGTCACTGATCTCATCGGCGAGGACCTTCTGCCTGCTGGTGAGCCTTTCGTAGGACATCGCCTTATGCCGTGAGGCGTTGCCGCGGACCTTCGTTCCGTCCAGGGCCACATGGCCCAACGAGACCATGCCCGCGGCCCGGCAGAGTTCAAGGGCCTGGAGGAATACGTTGCCCAGTGCTGCGAGGTGGCGTTCACGGAAGCGGGCGATCGAGCGGAAGTCCGGTGCCTGCTGGGCGGCGAGCCAGCGGAAGGCGACCACATCGGTGCAGGCCTTCTCCAACTCGCGGGAGGAGCGGACCCCGACGCAGTATCCCTAGAGCAGAACCCTGAGCATCAGGCGTGGATCATAGGGTGGTTGGCCCTTGGCCTTGGCATGGGAGGCGTAGAACCGGGTCAGGTCCAGTTCGGTATCGACGAGTTCGCCGATGAACCGGGCCAGATGGTCCTGGGGTAGCCATTCATCCAGTGAGGGCGGGACGAGCATCACGGCGTTGGGTTCGAAGGCCTAGAAGCGTTTGTTGACTCCGCCGTTGGTGTCGATCCGGTCATCGTCCGGGAGCTCGACGCGTTCGATGAGGGATTCGTCGAACAGGCCATCCATGTCAGCAGAACCGGTATCCATACCCCCAATTATCCCAGCAGAGGCGCCTGTTCCTGGTTAATCCCCTCAGCGTTTTAAGGTTCGTTGCCGGAATTACTGACCCACGCACCTAGGAAACGGTCCGGAGGGGCGGCCGTACACGGTGCACGAGTAGACGTCGGCCGTGCAGGGTCAGGTGGGAATTGTGGTTGAGGAGTGGGCGACGGACCATATCGTCGGACATGGAAGAACTCCTGGATCGGTTGTCGTCATAACTGCCGATCCAGGAGGTCTCCACTTATTCAACTGCCGACAATATCTTGGTCGAGTACATCTAGCCGCCCAAGTTCCACGGGACTTACGCCACCACGATGTCGACTGTGCGTGGGTTGT
>NZ_JBQSYU010000045.1:0-7626 GCF_052379645.1 Arthrobacter sp. 179
CCGGCAATTGTCCGAAGACGTGGCGCCGGATCCAGGCGTGCATGGCGATCCCGGCCGCCGAGGCGGCATTGATGGAGCGGGTGGAACCGAACTGCTCGATGCTCAGCGTGGCATCGGCCACCGCATGGACCTCGTCGCTGAGGCCGGGGCCTTCCTGCCCGAACACCAGCACGCAATCACGGGGCAGGTCATAGGTCTCCAGCTGCTCCGAGTCCGGGAAGATGTCGACCCCGATGATGGCCAGGCCCTCACCCTGGGCCCACTGGACGAAGTCCTCGACGCTGGGGTGGTGGCGCACATGCTGGTAGCGGTCGGTGACCATGGCCCCGCGCCGGTTCCACCGGCGTCGTCCAATGATGTGCACTTCCTTGGCCAGGAAGGCGTTGGCGGTGCGCACCACGGTGCCGATGTTCATGTCATGCTGCCAGTTCTCGATGGCGATATGGAAGTCGTGGCGGCGGGTGTCCAGATCCGCGACGATGGCCTCGTGCAGCCAATACCGGTACCGGTCCCCGACATTGCGGCGGTCCCCCTCCCGCAGCAGTTCAGGATCCCAATGCGCTCCGACGGGCCATTCCCCTTCCCAGGGGCCCACCCCGACTTCCGGTCGTTCCGCGGCTCCGGGGTCGGCGGCCGGAACCGCGTCCGGGGGTGGTGGGGAGGCAGGTTCGTGCGATGAGTGGTCCACCGTCCCAGCCTAATGCGTCAGCCGCGCACCGCAGGGCACGACGGTCGTCGGGGCAGATGGCAGAATATCCGCAGGAGGTGGTCATGGCCATTATCGATAACGGGATCTACGTCAACGGGCGTCGGGTGCACGATCCGTCGCAATTGGGGCACACCATGGCGCGGCTGCGCGAGCATTCCGGCATGGCCTGGCTGGGCCTCTACCGTCCCACCGAGGACGAGCTGCGATCCGTGGCCGATGAGCTCGAACTGCACCCGTTGGCCCTCGAGGACACCTTGAAGGGCCACCAGCGGGCAAAACTGGATCATTACGGGGACCACTCGCTGCTGGTGCTGCGACCGGCCCGCTATCTCGATGCCAGCGAGAAGGTCGAATTCGGGGAGCTGCACGTCTACATCGGGGAGGACTTCGTGGTGACGGTCCGCCACGCCGAATCCCCCGACCTGGCCCGGGTCCGCCACCGGATGGAAGAGGAGCCCGAACTGCTGGCCATGGGTCCACGGGCGGTGCTCTACGCGGTGCTCGACCAGGTCGTGGACGAATACGAGCCGGTCGTCGACGGCCTCTCCAACGACATCGACGAAATCGACGACCAACTCTTCTCGGGCACCCCCGACGTGTCCCGCCGGATCTACGAACTCTCCGGCGAAGTCATCGAACTGCAGCGGGCGACCGTCCCCTTGGAACGGATCCTGTCCATCCTGCGCCGGGACCTGGCCGGCGGGCAGCCGGTGGGGCCCGGCGGCCGACCGGCACCGTCCGTCGCCCGGGACGAGCAGCTGCTCGAACTGGACCACCGGTTCGCCGACGTCCAGGATCACGCCATCCGCGTCTCCGAGCGCATCGCCTCGTTCAGGGCCCTGCTGACCAATGCCCTGTCCTTGTCGGCGACCCTCGTCTCGCAGCAGGCCGCCCAGGCAGGGGTCGCGCAGAACGAACAGATGAAGAAGATCTCCTCCTGGGCGGCCATCCTGTTCGCCCCCAGCCTGATCGGCAGCATCTACGGGATGAACTTCACCCACATGCCCGAACTTGCCTTCACCTGGGCCTATCCGGCGGCCCTGGGGCTGATGGTGGGGCTGAGCGTCGGCCTGTACGTGGTGTTCAAACACAACAGGTGGCTGTAATTCCGGGTACGGCCCCCGTTCGTCCGACGGGATAGCGTTGACCCCGGAACCACCACGAGGCAGAAGAGGCTGAGAATGAGCACCGACGACCGCACACCCGCCGATATCGAATGCTGGCTGACCGACATGGACGGCGTCCTGGTCCATGAGAACAAGGCCATTCCCGGCGCGGCGGAGCTGATCGAACGCTGGGTATCGACCTCCAAACGCTTCCTCGTACTGACCAACAACTCCATCTACACCCCGCGCGATCTCTGCGCCCGGTTGGATGCCGCCGGACTGGTGATCCCCGAGGAGAACATCTGGACCTCGGCCATGGCCACCGCGGAGTTCCTGCGCCGCCAGTCACCGGGGGGAAAGGCCTTCGTCATCGGCGAGGCCGGACTGACCACCGCATTGCACGACGCCGGTTTCATCCTCACGGACCGAAATCCCGATTTCGTGGTGTTGGGGGAAACCCGCACCTATTCCTTCGAGGCCATCACCCGGGCGATCCGGCTGATCGCCCAGGGCGCGCGGTTCATCACGACCAACCCCGATGCCACCGGCCCCTCCCCCGAAGGCGTCATGCCCGCCACCGGGGCCGTCGCGGCACTGATCAGCCAGGCGACGGACCGGCAGCCCTACGTGGTCGGCAAGCCGAACCCGATGATGTTCCGTTCGGCACTGAACCGGATCCAGGCCCACTCGGAGACCACCGCGATGATCGGGGACCGGATGGACACCGATATCGTCGCCGGGATGGAGGCCGGACTGTATACGGTGCTGGTCCACTCGGGCATCACCCAGCCCGAGGACATCGAACGCTTCCCCTTCCGGCCAGACACTGTTTTCCCCTCGGTCGCCGAACTCCTCCCCCGGCTCTAGGGCACCGGGCGGCCGGCCGGCCCTGTTGATCTGCTCACCTCCGACCCTCCCCGGCTTGCCCCGCCCCGCCGCAAGCCCCTAGTTTCGACATATGCCCCTGTCGTTTTCCCTTGATTCCCCCGCCGACACCTCACCGCTGCTGGACTGGTCCTTCTGGCTGGACCGCCCGCTGAAGATCGCGATCGTCATCGTCATCGGCGTGGCGCTGAACTTCATCATCCGCCGTCTCATCCGCCGAACCACCGAACACATCGCCGCCGGTGAGGCCGCCGCCCTGTCCAAGGAGCACCGGAAGTCCGAGAAGAGCGGGCGGCGCTGGCTGGTGCAGGAGTCCCCGATCGCGGTGGCCCGGCGGACCCAGCGGGCCCAGACCGTCGGGTCGGTCCTGCGCTCTGTCACCACGATCATCATCACCGCGGTCGTCCTGCTGACCGTGCTCTCCCAGCTGGGCATCAACATGGCCCCGATCCTGGCCAGTGCCGGCGTAGTCGGTGTCGCGTTGGGCTTCGGCGCCCAGGCCCTGGTCAAGGACTACCTCTCGGGAATCTTCCTGGTCGCCGAGGACCAGTTCGGCATCGGCGACTACGTGGATCTCGGCGAGGCCTCCGGCGAGGTCGAGGCCGTGGGTTTGCGCATCACCCAGGTCCGTGACGTCGATGGCAGCCTCTGGCACGTCCGCAACGGCGAGATCCTGCGGGTGGGCAACTTCTCCCAGGGCTGGGCCCGCGCGGTCCTGGACGTCCCGGTCCCCTACGACTCGAAGATGCCCGAGGTCAACGACCTGATCCTCGCCTCGGCCCAACGGCTCCAGTCCGACCCGAAGTGGTCCCGTGAGATCCTGGACGACCCCGAGATCTGGGGGGTCCAGGACCTGAGCGGGGAGTCCATCACCATCCGGCTGGTCTTCCGTACCCGTCCGTTGCAGCAGTGGGCGGTGGCCCGGGCGATGCGGGCCCAGCTCAAGGCCGACCTCGATGCGGCAGGGGTGCGGATCCCGCTGGTCCAGCAGACCATCATCCGTGCGGCGAACCCCGAGGGCTTCACCACCGCGCATGCCGGGACCGGCCCCACCCCCGAGACGGACCCCGCCAACCCGACCGGCGAGCCGGAGGCCCACCCGGACTAGAGGCCGAGCTCCTCCTTGCCGTAGGCGAAGAAGTAGGGAACCCCGGCCTCGGACTCGATGCGTTCCTTCGAGCCGGTGTCACGGTCCACGATCACCGCGACGGCCACGACGTGGCCCCCGGCCGCCCGGACGCCTTCGACGGCGGTGAGCGCCGAGCCGCCGGTGGTGGAGGTGTCCTCCAAGACCACGACGTTGCGCCCCGAGACCTCGGGGCCTTCGACCTGGCGGCCCATCCCGTAGGACTTCTGCGCCTTGCGGACCACGAAGGCATCCACCGCGCGGCCGGCCCGCCCGGCGGCGTGCATCACGGCGGTGCCGACGGGGTCGGCCCCCATGGTGAGGCCACCGGCGTTGGTGAAGTCGATCCCCGCATCATCGAGCAGATCGAGCATGACCTCCCCGACCAATGGTGCCGCCTCGTGGTGCAGGGTGATCCGGCGCAGGTCGATGTAGTAGTCGGCCTCCTTGCCGGAGGAGAGAGTGACCTTGCCGCGGACCACGGCGAGTTCGGTGACGAGTTCGAGCAGGCGGGCGCGGGCGGGGGTGTTCGAGGTCATGGACTTCATTCTAGGTCCCGTTGGACCGTGCAGGTCACGTCCGCATCGATGACGCGACAGCCGGTCCGTCCCGGGCTAGGGTGAAACCATGAACGCTCAACGACCGATCGGATACTGGCTCAAGCTGGTGGACTCGCTCATTTCCGAGCAGTTCGCCACCTCCCTGGAGGAGCACGGCGTCACGCGCCGGCAATGGCAGCTCCTGAACCTCCTGGGGTCCAAACCCCATACCTCCGCAGAACTCATGTCCGCACTGGCCCCGTTCTTCGACGAGGTCTCCCCCGAAGGCGAGCCGGCCTCCCCGGCAGAGCATCTGGCCGAACTTCTGGAATCCGGATGGGTCTCCCAGGACGGGGATTCCTACGCGCTGACCGACCGCGGCAACATCAGCCTGGAACGGCTCACCGAACTGGTCGAGGGCATGCGGGAGCGTTCCAGCGACGGAGTCACTCAGGAGCAGTACGAAACGACGATCGCGACCCTGCAACGCATGGCCACCAACCTGGGCTGGTCCGAGGCGGACCGCGCATGAACCCAGTCGACCCCACCACCGATCCGCTCGAGGCCACCCGGACGGCCCCGCATCCCGATGAGGTCTTCCACGGGACCCCGGAGGACGACGACGCGGCCTCCCCGGTCCGCGAAGTCACCTCGGCGGCGGCGATCGCCCGGTTCATGGAACGCACCGACGTCCTGCGTTCGGACGGTCGTTACGCCCTGGTGAATTCGACGATCACTCCGCATGAGGCGATGGTGACCGACCTGCTGTTCATCCGCGATGCCCTCGACGCCGCCTCGGTGGCCTACCTGCTGGTGCGCGGCAACGACGCCCGCCCGGTCATCGCCGTCTCCTGGGATGAGCGCAAGGCCATGCGCGCCGCCCTCGTGGCTGCCTGTCAGGACGAACCGTTCTACTCTTTGGCCGTCGACACCCGCAAGGGCAAGTCCCTGCTGGTGGCCGATGGCGCGTTGGCCCGGAAACCGAAGGCACGGATGTATCGGCTCTACCGTCCCCGGATCGAACCGGCCGGCGGTCTGGCCTTCGGGGCCTCCACCGGGGTGCAGATCGAATTATGGCAGTGGAAGGACTCGGGGCTGCTGGATCTGCCCATGGAGAATTCGCTGACCCGGGCCACCCTGCCGGCGGACGAAGCGGTCCGCGGGACCGTCCACCGCTACGGCAGGGAATGGCCGACCATCGAGAACATGTTCGCCGATCACGCAGCGGACATCTCCTTCCCCATCGATATGGTCTTCTCCTGGGTCGACGGCAACGACCCCGAGCACCAGCGCTATCGCGCCTCCTTCATGGACGGCGTCGTGGTCGGCGAGGGGGATGATTCCGAGGCCCGCTACCGGCAGATCGACGAGCTGAAGTATGCCCTGCGCAGCGTCTACATGTTCGCGCCCTGGGTCAGGCACATCTACATCGCCACCGATTCACCCATCCCTGCCTGGTTGGATGCCGACCATCCACGCATCTCCGTGGTGCGGGCCCCCGACCACTTCCGCGACCCCACGGTGCTGCCCACCTTCAACTCCCAGGCCGTGGAGTCGCAGCTGCAGCACATCGACGGGCTCTCCGAACACTTCCTGTACTCCAACGACGACATGTTCGTGGGGCGCCCGCTGGGCCCGGATACGTTCTTCTCCCCCGGCGGGATCACCAAGTTCATCGAGGCCGGAACCCGGATCGGGTTGGGCGATAACCATCTGGACCGTTCGGGCTTCGAGAATTCGGCCCGGGTGAACCGGCGGCTGCTCAACGACCGGTTCGGGCGCATCACCACCCGCCACCTCGAGCACACCGCGGCTCCCTTGCGACGCAGCGTGCTCAAGGAGCTCGAAGAGGTCTTCTCCGAGGAGTTCGCGGCGACGGCGGCCAGCAGGTTCCGCGCCAAGGACAACATCTCGGTCACCAATTCGCTCTACCACTACTACGCGTTGCTGACCGGCCGTGCCGTGACCAAGGAGAAGGCGAAGGTGAAGTACGTGGACACCACCATGTATTCGGGCCTGGACGCACTGCGCAAGCTGTTGAAGAAACGCAACCAGGACTTCTTCTGCCTCAATGACGGGTCCTTCCCCGAGGTCCCCGCCCGGGAACGCCAGGAAGTGGTCACCGACTTCCTGCAGGCCTACTTCCCGCTGGCCGCCCCGTGGGAGGTGGCCCGGACCGACCGGTAGCATCCTGCGCCGCCGCGGCACCGCCATCATGCCCGGTGGCCGGGGTGCCGATGGAGTGGGGGCTCCGGCCCACGGTATCGGGGTCGATGCCGTGTTCACGCAGGATCGCGGCCACCGCCTCCGGTTCCACGACATCTCCAACACTGACACCGCTGGCCACCGGGACCACCGAATGCACCACGGTCTCGGGGAGCACGTGCACCAGGTTGTAGCCTTGGGCCTCGTCGCGTCCGCGGGTGGTGTGGATCCCCCGCACCGGATCGGCTCGTGCTGCCAGATCCTGGGTGTAACAGCTCGCCGAGGCCACCGATACAGGGATTCCGGCGAAGGTCCCGAACGTCGAGTAGTGCAGGTGCCCGGCCAGAATGGCGCGCACATCGCTGCCGGTCAGCACCTCGGCCAGCCGCGCCTGGCCCCGCAGTTCCACCAGGATGGCCAGCGGTTGGACACTGGCGATCGGTGGATGATGCATGGACAGGATGGTCCCGTCGGGGGCCGGGGTGGCCAATTCGGCTTCGAGCCACCGCAACTGGGCGTCCTCGAGGTGGCCATGGTGGGAGCCGGGAACCGTGGTGTCCAGGGTGATCAGGCGTAGCCCGCCCAGCCAGAAGACGTGGTCCAGCGGGGTGGTGTCTGCCGGCTCGCCGAGCAGTTCGGTACGCAGGTTCGACCGGTCGTCATGGTTGCCTGCGGCCCAGAGGATCCTGGTCCCCAACCGTTCGGCCGCCGGTTCCAGGATCGAGCGCAGGGTGGCGTAGGCGTCGGGTTCCCCCTTGTCCGCCAGGTCTCCGGTGACCACGAGGGCGTCGGGACGCACCCCGGAGGCCTCCAGCCGGTCCACGAGCGAACGCAGCCGTCCGATGCTGTCCAGCGTATCGGCCAACAAATGGCCCCCGCCTCGAACATGGGTGTCACTCAAATGGATGAGCACTCGGTCCGGAGCGGGGTGCTCCGGGCGGATGGGTTCCATGGCCGCTTTCCTCACGCAGGTGGTACGCCTTACCGCACCCACTATTCCCCATCCGGGGCCGGTTCGGCGACGAAACGCCACGGTGATAGCACAACGGGGGCAGG
>NZ_JBQSYU010000046.1:0-7066 GCF_052379645.1 Arthrobacter sp. 179
ATGTGGCTTCGCGCGGAATTTCGCTCGACAGTCGGGAGCTTAACTTGGACCACCTCCACCGTTTTGCTCAGGTTGATCAGGCGATGACTATGTACCTTGGAATGTCGCACCTGTTGGAAGTGGTCGGCGCTCCCGGTGAAGCACTTAATCCGACGGAGTTACCGGCAAGCCGTATTGCGTCTGACGAGGCTGTTTCGGCACCGTACTCATTTGACGAATTTATTCGATTTCATAAAAGTAACTTGGATAAGGTCGGCTCGAGTTGGGTAAGCCTTCTCGTTGAGATGGACGAGCTGTCGGGACCAGACTTCGTCAGAGAAGTGCGAGCTGGGAACGTAGACGGCGATGTGGGCGAGCGCGTTCGAGGTTGGGGTCGCACGGCGGAATACTCCTGGAACGAGATTGTGCGGCTGTGGCCGGACGATTCGGCGCAGCGTCTCGTTGATGACTCGAAGTACCGAGCTGAATTGCTCCATAGGATGAGGTCCCTCGCAGCAGACGGCGCGTTCCCTGTGCAGAGCCTTCCCAGAAGTGCCTACGCCGTGCTCTGGCGCGCGGCTTTTTCGCACGATGCGCCCGGCGAGAATGAATACTTCCGACTATTCGACGGAACGACCTCTCTGACAGGTTTTCAGCTCTTGGAGACTTATGCGGTGGGCGGCGTAGCCTATGATCTGATTTCGAATTTAGGCATGGGGTGGATTTGGCCACTACTCGCTATCAGTGGCACTGAAGAAGCCGTTGGAAAGGCTAACGCCTTCATCGAAGTTTTCGAGTTGGCTCGCACCTGGTATTCAGCGATCGAACGAAATGAAGGGATAGACGATCACGATAAGGAGACGGTGGAGATGTATCGTCGCGGAGTTGCTGCCACTTAGGTTTAGCTTCTGGCCTCTTATCCGGAGCTTTCGCTGCATTTTCGTGGGGCGGTGAGGGGTTCCTGGTGGGCTCAACGGAAATGCACACCGAATGCATTTGGCTACGGTGTTGTATGGCTACTAGTGTTCCATTCCTTGACCGCCGGCCCAAGATCGGTACAGGGGTTGGCGCTAGGGTCAGATACCAGAAATACGCTAGGAAGCTCAGCGCTCTCTAGCGTTGTCAGCCAAACAACCCGCGATGTGAACACCTGAGATGCTCCACACTCATACGCTCAAGCCCCTAAATCGGTTCCGGGAGACAGCGGTGTCCACCGTCTCGTAAGCCGGTCCTTCACCGGAAACGACAGCTCGAAACAATAGCTACCGAGAGCGCCAAGCCTGTGGAGTTGATCGGTGAATGGCGTGCTTCTGGTGGCGTTAGCTGGTGATGAGGGTGCTGGCGGCTGCTTCGATGACGTCGTCGGTGATGGTGTCGAGTTGGTTGATCTTCAGGACGCGTCCGATTT
Source organism: Arthrobacter sp. 179 (assembly GCF_052379645.1). Taxonomy (NCBI): domain Bacteria; kingdom Bacillati; phylum Actinomycetota; class Actinomycetes; order Micrococcales; family Micrococcaceae; genus Arthrobacter; species Arthrobacter sp. 179. Next base: position 1,388 of record NZ_JBQSYU010000046.1, read on the forward strand.
GGGGGAAGAGGCGTTCGAGGAGGCGGAAGTTGCCTCTGGTGATGCGTTCGATCGCGGCGATGGCTTGGGCGTCGGTGAAGTCGTCGGGGTCGAGGGTGCGGCCGAGGCGTTTCCAGTGGCGGGTCAGGACGAAAAGTAGTTCTTCGCGTGCGAGGGCGCGGTAGCGGTGGGAGAACCCGAGGCGACTGTAGAGCTGGGGGTAGTGGCGGAAGCGTTGGTCGATGCCGGGCATCCCGATGAACATGAGGGCGACGTGGTGGCGGTCGTGGAGGTCTCGGAGGAGTTCGAGTGAGGTCGGCGTGAGTCGTTCGGCCTCGTCGATGATGATCAGTTCGGTGAAGTCGATGGTGCGGGGAACGTCGGTGGTCGTGATCTTCCCGATCGCGCAGAGGTGCTCGTAGATCAGGACTCCGACCTTCCCGCGGTAGAACTCGATATCGCGCATGAGATCGCGGTGCTTGGCGAGGACCTCGGGGGTGTAGAACACGGTGCGGGAGCGGTGGGCGGCGGCGTAGTGCTTTAGGTCGGCCTCGCTGCGTGGCCCCCAGGCCTGGATGAAGGGTTCGAGGGTGTCCCAGTGGGCGTACCGGCGGGCGGACTGCGTCTTGCCGACGCCGGCCTCGCCGTGGCAGATGCCGATGGTGACGTCCTTGCGGATGGTGCCGGCGAACTCGGTGAAGCGGCGGTGTTCCTTGGTGACGATGAAGTCGCGGTTCATCTACTCGTCCTCTTCGTAGGTCTTCAGGCGCTTCCTGGGCCGTCGCGCGGGAGCGGGCGGCGTGGGCGCATCGTAAGGGGGTCGTGGAGTCGTGGGGATGCGGTCGTTGATGTCCTTGCGTAGCTGCCGGCGGCGGGCTCGTCGGGCGGTTTCGATGTCGTGGAGGCTGTAGCGCTGGTTGGGGTGGGCTTCGTCGATCGCTGTGCACACGAAGGTGTCGTGGTCGTGGACACGGATCTCGGACAGGTCCCGGGGGTCGTAGCGGATGGTGACCGTGCGTCCGACGAACGAGGCGAGCGTGGGCGAGAGGTAGCGCTGGCCTTGGAAGTGGATCCCGTCGCGCTGGACGGTGCGATGCTTGGAGACCCGCAGAAGCAGCCCGTCGAGCTCCTCGAGACTCTCGGGTAGTCGCGGCAGCCATCCCTCAGCGATCCAGGCCGCCTTTGGGCTCGTGCGGATCGCGGTGTGCGTGCGCTGGTTGTACTGGCCGACGAACTCCCCGACGGCCCGGTCGAGACCAGGAAGGACCAGCACCGGCACTGGATGTGGGTTTCCAGGGGTGAGGCGCCCGGGCAGGGTCGCGAGCAGTTCGGTGTTGACGGTGTGGAAGAACCGCTCGATCTTTCCTCTTCCCTGGGGGCGGGCGACCGTGGAGTGGATGATTCGGATCTTCAACGCGATCGCGGTGTACTCGAGGTGATGGCTGGTGAAGTCGCTGCCGTGGTCGACGTAGAGGACGTCTGGGATGCCGCAGATCGGCCAGGCGGGGTCACTCTTGGGCCAGATCGCTTGGCGCAACGCCAGCGCGGTGTTCATCGCCGAGGGCGCGCCCTCGAAGACCATGTACCCGCAGATCGCCCGCGAGTAGTCATCCATGACCGTGGTCAGCCACGGCCTGGATGGTCTCCCGCTGGGGTCCTTGATGAGGATGTCGAGCTCGGTGTGGTCGACCTGCCACAGGGCATTGGGACGCTCAGCGCGGTGGCGGAAGACGAGCTCATGGCGGTCCCGGTAGGATGCTGGCCCCTCGAGAGCGAGCGTCACCATCCCGGGATCCAGTGCCTGCACGATCGACCGCACCGTCGCGTAGCTCGGCGTACTCACGCTTCTTCGTGCGGCCTCGGCTGCGGTCAGGCGGTGCAGTGTCGCGATGCTGGGGCGGGGCTTGGTCAGAGCCAGGTGCTCCACGAAAGCCACCAGCTCAGGCGCGGTGCGCCGCACGCCAGCATCGGCGCGCTGTGCCCGCTCAAGAGCCGAGATGCCACCAGCCCGGTAGAGGCTGTGCCAACGCGAGAGCGTTCGCTCTCCCACCCCGGCCTCCCGCGCGAGACTCGCCAGCGGGATGCCGTCTTCGACGTGGAGCCGCAGAATCTTCCACTTCTGCGACCCGTCCATGTCACGCCTGCGCGATGCTCTCGCGAGCGGCAGCGTCCCGCTGGTGGCGGTACAGCGTCGCCCGAGACCACCCCACCAGGCGCGCCGCCCCCTCAGCGGTGCAACCCTTCGCTCTCTCTTCGGCAGCGATCGCCAGTTTGCGATCCACGACCTCGGGATTCACGGGCGGCCGGCCGAACTTCGTGCCCTGAGCGCGGGCTGCTGCGATCCCCGCGTTGACACGCTCGGTGATCAGCTCGCGTTCGTACTCCGCTAGCGTTGCCAGCATACCGAGCATGAGCCGACCCGACGACGTCTCAGGATCGATCCCGTCGGAGACCGACCGGATCTTCACGCCGCGATCCCGGAGCAGGTTCACGGTGTTGAGCACATCGATGAGCGACCGGCCCAGTCGATCGATCCGCCAGACCACCACCGTGTCCTCAGGCTCCGCATAGGCCAGGAGCTTCTTCATGCCCGGACGCTCCGCCGCGCTCTTCGCCCCGGACGTTACGTCCGAGAACACATCCCGCTTCTGCACCCCTGCCGCAAGAAGAGCGTCAAGCTGCAGCGCCGGGTCCTGCCCCGCCGTCGACACCCGCGTGTACCCCAGAAGTCTCATGACGACATCATGCCTCATAAAGCACATTCACCGGAAGGTCTGAGACAGAACGCGGTGCGACGACTTTACGAGACACCATGGGCCTCCCGTCGACCCAGCTCGTGCCGGCGCCGTAGTCACCAAACGCGGCGTCGCGTAAAGCTGTAGATTCTTGAGGCGCCACCAGCTTGCCACCTTGTGGAAGGGCGGCGATTGCTTGGCGCGAAGCGCTTTCGCCTTGAACTATCCGCGTCGACGTAATCTGGGGCCGACTCTGAGCGCGACTGTGACGTAGCGGTAGAGTTGGTGCCTGCTTGCCGGGCGGCAGAACGCGGGCGCCTGCGTTCAGGCGTCATGGCGAGCAAGGGCTAGTGGAAGGGTGAAGCAGTGGGGCAAGCGCAGGAGCAAGACATGGACACGATGCAGATCGGTGAGGTCGCCGAACGCACCGGGCTGTCGATGCGCACTATCCGCCACTACGACAATGTAGGGCTGGCGCCGCCCTCGGCCCGCAGTGAGGGCGGATTTCGGCTCTACACCCAGGCCGACGTCGAGCGGCTCAACTACGTCCGGCGGATCACTCCGCTGGGATTCAGCCTGGAGGAGACCGCCGAGATCCTCGCCATTCTGGAGGCCAAGGAACCGGTCGAGGCCACTGCCGCGTACTTGGAAAGGGTCCGGGTGGCCCGGGAGAAGATGGCCCGCAAACTGCGCCAAGCCGACGAGCTCATCGACGCCCTGCAGGACCGCGTCCACGACTAAACCTGCCCCCCCCGCTGGCGGAGCGAGGTGGGCCAGCAGCCAGACTCTACCCTCACGTTAGGGTAGAGTTAGTGTCGAAACTTTTCCCGGTGACTACCTGATGCCCCGCCCCTTGGGCGGCCGGGCTGCCTCGTAAGGCCGGGGTCCTTCTTGTTCACGACCTGATGGGAGACCTGCGTGTCCACCACAATCCACACCGCCCCGCCGGCGAATGCCACCCCCGAAGAACGCCAATCCGTCCTGGCGACCCTGAAGCGCCCGCGCTGGCTGAAGACCGAGGTGCTGGCCGGCCTGATCGTCGCGCTGGCGTTGATCCCTGAGGCCATCGCGTTCTCGCTGATCGCCGGGGTGGACCCGCAGGTGGGTCTGTTCGCTGCCGCCACGATGGCCATGTCCATCGCCTTCCTGGGTGGGCGGCCGGCGATGATTTCTGCGGCCACCGCGGCCACCGCTCTGGTGATCGCCCCGCTGATGGCCTCGCACGGGCTGGACTACTTCCTCGTCGCGGTCATCCTTGCCGGTGTCTTCCAGGTGATCCTCGGGGTGCTCGGGGTGGGCAAGCTGATGCGCTTCATCCCCCGGTCGGTGATGGTCGGCTTCGTCAACGCCTTGGGCATCTTGATCTTCACCTCCCAGCTACCAGACCTGATCGGCGTCCCGTGGCTGGTCTACCCGCTCACCGCCGCCGGCCTGGCGATCATCTACCTGCTGCCACGGATCACCACGGTCGTCCCAGCCCCGCTGATCTCGATCATCGTTGTCACCGCTCTGGCCCTGGTCTTCGCACTCAACGTGCCCACCGTCGGGGACAAGGGTCAGCTGCCCGACGCCCTGCCCACCCTGTTCCTGCCTGACGTGCCCTTCACCCTGGAGACCTTCCAGATCGTCGCCCCCTACGCACTGGGCATGGCCCTCGTCGGGCTGCTGGAATCCCTGATGACGGCCAAGCTGGTCGATGACATCACCGACACCCGCTCGAACAAGGTCCGCGAGTCCTGGGGCCAGGGCGCGGCGAACATCATCAGCGGCTTCTTCGGCGGAATGGGCGGCTGCGCGATGGTCGGGCAGACCATGATCAACGTCAAGGCCTCCGGGGCCCGCACCCGGATTTCCACCTTCCTGGCCGGCGTCTTAGTCCTGGTGTTGGCCGTGTCCCTCGGGGAGGTAGTGGCGCTGATCCCGATGGCCGCCCTGGTCGCGGTGATGATCTTCGTGTCGATCGCCACCTTCGACTGGCACTCCGTCCGTCCCTCAACGCTGAAAATGATGCCCAAGTCCGAGACCATCGTCATGGTAGTCACCGTCATCGCGACCGTCGCCACCCACAACCTAGCCGTCGGCGTCGGGCTCGGGGTGCTCACCGCGATGGTGCTCTTCGCCCGCAGGGTCGCGCACTTCGCCACCGTCACGCGCACCGTCAAGGGCGAGGGCGAGCAGGCCGTAGCTCGGTACACCGTGGACGGGGAACTGTTCTGGGCCTCCTCCAACGACCTCTACACCCAGTTCGAGTACGCCGAGGACCCTCAGCGCATCGTCATCGACCTGACGACCTCACACCTGTGGGATGCCTCGACCATCGCCGCACTAGATTCCGTGGAGGACAAGTACCGCCACTACGGCAAGAACGTCGAGGTCATCGGCCTCAACGAGGCCAGCCAAAACATGCGCAACCGCATGTCCGGCAAGCTCGGCGCCGGACACTAAACCACCACGCACCCTCCCCGCGCCCGAGGCTCACACGCTGGACCAGTATTCGCACGTGTCAGCGCGGGGCCCCGCTGTGGCCGGGAGTGCGCCACCGAGCGATCACAGAACGCCGCCATTCATCGCCAAACTTCACACGCCAAGCCATCACCGTCCCGTAAGACCCGTCCGGCGAGTCGTCCGGTGACGGGTCCCTATGCGACACACTGATCTGCATGTCTGAGATCATCATCGGCTATGCACGCGTGTCCACGGAAGAGCAAGACCTCACCGCGCAGCGTGATGCCCTAGCAGCCCTGGGCGTCACCTCGGAACGCATCTATGTTGATCATGGGTTTACCGGCACCAACAAGAATCGTGCCGGCCTACGCGACGCCTTGGCCGCATGCCGAGCGGGGGATACCTTCGTCGTTACCAAGCTGGATCGCCTAGCTGTACTGCCCATAGACGTTAGTTAAGCGGCTGATTGGTGGCTGGTTCCCGATTGCAGTGTGGGGCCTGTGGTGATTGTACGCATGGT
>NZ_JBQSYU010000047.1:0-5772 GCF_052379645.1 Arthrobacter sp. 179
TTATAAATTGGTGAATGGTCTTTATGGGTGCACCCCGTGTATCCGTGGAGGCATATTTGCCGGGATTTATGTAACTTGGTGCAGCCCTTCCCTTGTTTTCCCTTGGGATGTTGGTTGTGTCTGTAATTTTTTACGGAGAGTTTGATCCTGGCTCAGGATGAACGCTGGCGGCGTGCTTAACACATGCAAGTCGAACGATGACCCCGGTGCTTGCACCGGGTGATTAGTGGCGAACGGGTGAGTAACACGTGAGTAACCTGCCCCCGACTCTGGGATAAGCCCGGGAAACTGGGTCTAATACCGGATATTCACTTCCTTCCGCATGGGAGGTGGTGGAAAGATTTATCGGTGGGGGATGGACTCGCGGCCTATCAGTTTGTTGGTGGGGTAATGGCCTACCAAGGCGACGACGGGTAGCCGGCCTGAGAGGGTGACCGGCCACACTGGGACTGAGACACGGCCCAGACTCCTACGGGAGGCAGCAGTGGGGAATATTGCACAATGGGCGAAAGCCTGATGCAGCGACGCCGCGTGAGGGATGACGGCCTTCGGGTTGTAAACCTCTTTCAGTAGGGAAGAAGCGAAAGTGACGGTACCTGCAGAAGAAGCGCCGGCTAACTACGTGCCAGCAGCCGCGGTAATACGTAGGGCGCAAGCGTTATCCGGAATTATTGGGCGTAAAGAGCTCGTAGGCGGTTTGTCGCGTCTGCCGTGAAAGTCCGGGGCTCAACCCCGGATCTGCGGTGGGTACGGGCAGACTAGAGTGATGTAGGGGAGACTGGAATTCCTGGTGTAGCGGTGAAATGCGCAGATATCAGGAAGAACACCGATGGCGAAGGCAGGTCTCTGGGCATTAACTGACGCTGAGGAGCGAAAGCATGGGGAGCGAACAGGATTAGATACCCTGGTAGTCCATGCCGTAAACGTTGGGCACTAGATGTGGGGGACATTCCACGTTTTCCGCGTCGTAGCTAACGCATTAAGTGCCCCGCCTGGGGAGTACGGCCGCAAGGCTAAAACTCAAAGGAATTGACGGGGGCCCGCACAAGCGGCGGAGCATGCGGATTAATTCGATGCAACGCGAAGAACCTTACCAAGGCTTGACATGGGCCGGATCGGGCTGGAAACAGTCCTTCCCCTTTGGGGCCGGTTCACAGGTGGTGCATGGTTGTCGTCAGCTCGTGTCGTGAGATGTTGGGTTAAGTCCCGCAACGAGCGCAACCCTCGTTCCATGTTGCCAGCACGTAGTGGTGGGGACTCATGGGAGACTGCCGGGGTCAACTCGGAGGAAGGTGAGGACGACGTCAAATCATCATGCCCCTTATGTCTTGGGCTTCACGCATGCTACAATGGCCGGTACAATGGGTTGCGATACTGTGAGGTGGAGCTAATCCCAAAAAGCCGGTCTCAGTTCGGATTGGGGTCTGCAACTCGACCCCATGAAGTCGGAGTCGCTAGTAATCGCAGATCAGCAACGCTGCGGTGAATACGTTCCCGGGCCTTGTACACACCGCCCGTCAAGTCACGAAAGTTGGTAACACCCGAAGCCGGTGGCCCAACCCTTTTGGGAGGGAGCCGTCGAAGGTGGGACCGGCGATTGGGACTAAGTCGTAACAAGGTAGCCGTACCGGAAGGTGCGGCTGGATCACCTCCTTTCTAAGGAGCAACTAGCATTGACCGTTTAGGGCGCATGTCCTGGTGGTGGTGTTCAGTTCAGCCCGTTTCTGCCACTTGTGTTGGTAGGCGGGCGCTCATGGGTGGAATGTCAACGGATTGTGGCTTGGGATCTTTGGTTCCCTGTTGTTTAGTACGCACTGCTTTGGTGGTGTTGGAACGATGCGGGGGCTGGTGGGTTCTGAGTCCATGGCACACTGTTGGGCCCTGAAACAACAGGCCCGATTTCCTGGTATCGACCGTGTGTTGGTGGTGGGGGGTTGGTTCTGGTTTGTTTTGGCTCCCGCGCATGGCCTAGGCCGCGATGATCTTTTGGTGTCGTGGTGGTGGGTGTGACGGGGTTGTTGTTTGACAACTGCATAGTGGACGCGAGCATCTTGCAAGGACGATGGATGCCATGTGATTGCCTTTTGCCTTCGGGCCGGTGGTGGTTATGTGGTTTTTTTATCGTGTTTGCGAAAGCAATTTATTTGAGAACCCCCAGCAGGGCGCCTTTCGGGGTGTGGTTGTTGGTGGTTCTCTCGATCAAATGCTCTTGTGAATTGACCTTTTTGTGGTCAAGTTTCTAAGGGCGCATGGTGGATGCCTTGGCATCAGGAGCCGAAGAAGGACGTGGGAATCTGCGATAAGCCTGGAGGAGTCGATAACCGGACTTTGATTCCAGGATTTCCGAATGGGGAAACCCCGCACGGCGTCATGTCGTGTGACCCGTAGCTGAACACATAGGCTGCGTGGAGGGAACGCGGGGAAGTGAAACATCTCAGTACCCGCAGGAAGAGAAAACAATAGTGATTCCGTTAGTAGTGGCGAGCGAACGCGGATGGGGCTAAACCGTTCCATGTGTGATAGCCGGCGGGCGTTGCATGGGCGGGGTCGTGGGACCAGTCGTTCCAGTTCTGCCGGACTGGAGGAGTGAGGTGCGGGTGCATAGGCGAATCGGTTTGAAAGCCGGACCATAGAGGGTGTTAGTCCTGTAGCTGTAATGTTCTCCGCCGCTTTGTATTGGTATCCCAAGTAGCACGGGGCCCGAGAAATCCCGTGTGAATCTGCCAGGACCACCTGGTAAGCCTGAATACTTCCTGATGACCGATAGCGGACAAGTACCGTGAGGGAAAGGTGAAAAGTACCCCGGGAGGGGAGTGAAATAGTACCTGAAACCATGTGCCTACAATCCGTCGGAGCCACCTTGTTGTGGTGACGGCGTGCCTTTTGAAGAATGAGCCTGCGAGTTAGTGCCGTGTCGCGAGGTTAACCCGTGTGGGGAAGCCGTAGCGAAAGCGAGTCTGAACAGGGCGTTCAGTGGCGCGGTCTAGACCCGAAGCGAAGTGATCTACCCATGGCCAGGTTGAAGCGTGTGTAAGAGCGCGTGGAGGACCGAACCCACTTCAGTTGAAAATGGAGGGGATGAGCTGTGGGTAGGGGTGAAAGGCCAATCAAACTTCGTGATAGCTGGTTCTCCCCGAAATGCATTTAGGTGCAGCGTTGCGTGTTTCTTACCGGAGGTAGAGCGACTGGATGGCTAATGGGCCCTACAAGGTTACTGACGTCAGCCAAACTCCGAATGCCGGTAAGTGAGAGCGCAGCAGTGAGACTGTGGGGGATAAGCTTCATAGTCGAGAGGGAAACAGCCCAGAACGCCAACTAAGGCCCCTAAGCGTGTGCTAAGTGGAAAAGGATGTGGAGTTGCGAAGACAACCAGGAGGTTGGCTCAGAAGCAGCCATCCTTGAAAGAGTGCGTAATAGCTCACTGGTCAAGTGATTCCGCGCCGACAATGTAGCGGGGCTCAAGCACACCGCCGAAGTTGCGTCATCCAGGTATATAGGTAGGCCTTCGTGGTCCAGCCGCCTGGGTGGGTAGGGGAGCGTCGTGCCGGCAGTGAAGCCACGGTGTGAACCAGTGGTGGAGACGGCACGAGTGAGAATGCAGGCATGAGTAGCGAAAGACGGGTGAGAAACCCGTCCGCCGAATGATCAAGGGTTCCAGGGTCAAGCTAATCTGCCCTGGGTGAGTCGGGACCTAAGGCGAGGCCGACAGGCGTAGTCGATGGACAACGGGTTGATATTCCCGTACCGGTGAAGAACCGTCCCTACTGAACTGGCGATGCTAACCGCCTCGAGCACCCACCATCTTCCCTTCGGGGAAGGTACCGGGTGCAAGGCGCGGGACCCGAGCCAGGGAGGTCAACGTATTAACAGGTGTGACGCAGGAAGGTAGCCGGGCCAGGCAATGGAATCGTCCTGGTCCAAGGGTGTAGGCCGAATGGTAGGTAAATCCGCCGTTCATGATGGTTGAGACCCGATAGGCGCCCGCTTCGGCGGGTGATCCGGTGATCCTATGCTGCCAAGAAAAGCATCGACGTGAGGTTCAAGCCGCCCGTACCCCAAACCGACACAGGTGATCAGGTAGAGAATACTAAGGCGATCGAGAGAATCATGGTTAAGGAACTCGGCAAAATGCCCCCGTAACTTCGGGAGAAGGGGGGCCCCAACCTTGAACACCATTTGCTGGTGTGAGGGGATCGGGGCCGCAGAGACCAGGGGGAAGCGACTGTTTACTAAAAACACAGGTCCGTGCGAAGTCGCAAGACGATGTATACGGACTGACTCCTGCCCGGTGCTGGAAGGTTAAGAGGACCGGTTAGCCCTTCGGGGCGAAGCTGGGAATTTAAGCCCCAGTAAACGGCGGTGGTAACTATAACCATCCTAAGGTAGCGAAATTCCTTGTCGGGTAAGTTCCGACCTGCACGAATGGAGTAACGACTTCCCCGCTGTCTCAACCATGAACTCGGCGAAATTGCACTACGAGTAAAGATGCTCGTTACGCGCAGCAGGACGGAAAGACCCCGAGACCTTTACTATAGTTTGGTATTGGTGTTCGGTGCGGCTTGTGTAGGATAGGTGGGAGACGTTGAAGCGGGCACGCCAGTGTTCGTGGAGTCATCGTTGAAATACCACTCTGGCCGTACCGGATTCCTAACTTCGGCCCATGATCTGGGTCAGGGACAGTGCCTGATGGGTAGTTTAACTGGGGCGGTTGCCTCCTAAAGAGTAACGGAGGCGCCCAAAGGTTCCCTCAGCCTGGTTGGCAATCAGGTGACGAGTGTAAGTGCACAAGGGAGCTTGACTGTGAGAGTGACAGCTCGAGCAGGGACGAAAGTCGGGACTAGTGATCCGGCGGCACGTTGTGGAACGGCCGTCGCTCAACGGATAAAAGGTACCTCGGGGATAACAGGCTGATCTTGCCCAAGAGTCCATATCGACGGCATGGTTTGGCACCTCGATGTCGGCTCGTCGCATCCTGGGGCTGGAGTAGGTCCCAAGGGTTGGGCTGTTCGCCCATTAAAGCGGTACGCGAGCTGGGTTTAGAACGTCGTGAGACAGTTCGGTCCCTATCCGCTGCGCGCGCAGGAAATTTGAGAAGAGCTGTCCTTAGTACGAGAGGACCGGGACGGACGAACCTCTGGTGTGTCAGTTGTACTGCCAAGTGCACCGCTGATTAGCTACGTTCGGAAGGGATAACCGCTGAAAGCATCTAAGCGGGAAGCCCACTTCGAGATGAGATTTCCATACACCTTGAGTGTGAGAGGCCCCCAGCTAGACCACTGGGTTGATAGGCAGGACGTGGAAGCGGGGACTAAAGACCCGTGGAGCTGACCTGTACTAATAGGCCGATGACTTACACCACAATTCACCACACGGCTTTCGGGTTGTGTGGGCAAGATATGCTGCGTCCACTATGCGGTTGCCGGACAACAACTCCTGGTAGCCAACCAAACACCCGCCCCTTGGGTTCGATTCTCTGGGGGTGTGTGTTGATTCCCACTGTTCGTGGGGGTTGTTTTGGTTGGTTTCATGGGGTGGGTCTGTAATAGAATAGTTTGATCATGTTGCACCACCAGGGACCATTCGTGGTTCTGGTTTATGGCATGTGACTAGTTTTCCCCCCGACACTGTTGTGGTGTTGGTGTGGGTGGAAGAGTTACGGCGGTCATAGCGTGGGGGAAACGCCCGGTCCCATACCGAACCCGGAAGCTAAGACCCACTGCGCCGATGGTACTGCACTCGGGAGGGTGTGGGAGAGTAGGTCGCCGCCGGACA
>NZ_JBQSYU010000048.1:0-5144 GCF_052379645.1 Arthrobacter sp. 179
AGTGAGTATTTGTTGGAGACCAATTTAGTCGGAAATCAGCACTGCTTTCGGCTCGACGACCTGGGTAGTCAGGTGTTCACATTCGACAAGTTGAACGTGGCCGAGTTCGTCATGAGGATGCCGGGAAATTTACCAAACGTCCCACTCTTGGGCGTCGACCTCCACACGTCTGAATTCGTTCTGTCTTTTTCACTGACCGGTCGGCTAGTATGTCGATTATCGTTGATGCTTAGGGGAGGAAGTCCGGTCATGGGTACTTTGTCAGTTCGGGTTTTGGGATCAGGGGAAGCGCTACCACGACGGATCGTTCCGACAGCGGAGGTTGCCGCTCTCTGCGGAATCTCCGCGGAGGAAGCCATACAGCGGACCGGGATACACCATAGGCATTGGATCAGTGCCGACGAGGACCCTCTAGCGCAGGGCGCTTTGGCCGCGGAGAGGGCCATTGAAGATGCCGGACTGATCCTGAGGATATCGACCTGGTGCTCAATGCCTCGGGAAGTCCCATGCAGGCCATCCCCGACGGAGGTGCACTCATCGCTAGCCAGTTGGGGATAACCGGAAAATTTGCGTTCTCCATTCATGCAACTTGCATTTCGTTCCTGGTGGCCTTCCAACAAGCGGCTCTCATTCTTGAAGCTGGCCTTGCTGCCAACATCCTGGTGGTTTCGACGGAGGCTGGTAGCCGCGGACTGAATTTCAGTCAGCCAGAAAGCGCCTGTCTCATCGGCGATGCAGCGGCGGCAGTGGTGCTGGGAAAAGCAGATCGTTCGGGCCAAGGAATCACGGATTCATCGTTCTTCACGGATCAACGGGGGATTCGTGATGCCGAAATTCGCGGTTTTGGCAGTCGGTTGCGCGTCGATGACGCCCCCGCACACCCGGAGGACTTCCAGTTCGATATGCAGGGCCTGAAGTTGCTTCGGGGCGCCATTGGAACTTTTCCGCCCTTCCTCGAAGCTCTCCGCCCCGGGTTGAGCACCAGCGCGGAGGGGATCGACCATGTGATTCCCCACCAAACGAGCAAAGCCGGAATGGAAATGATGGCCAGGTTCTGGGGACGGGAGAAGATGACCATCACCCTGGCGGAGGTGGGCAATACCATCGCCGCCAGCATCCCCCTGGCCCTGCATAGGACGCGGATCCGACCCGGAGAGACCGCGTTGCTGGTGGGAACGGGCTCGGGAACGCACTATGGAGCGCTGATCGTCCAGTGGTAGCTACACACCCGACCTATATCTCGACCAGTGGCGCGGGCCGGACCTTCGGCACCGGACACGCCCGAGTCGTTGCGCTGGCGGACGTGAGTGTCCAGATTGCCGCCGGTGAGTTCACCGTTATCCTCGGTCCTTCCGGGTCGGGGAAGACCACTCTACTGAACATCATCGGGGGCATGGACAGCCCGAGCACAGGCACCATCCGTGTTGGCGAAGACCATCTGGAGTCGCTGTCGGATCGTGCCCTGACGCAGTATCGGCGCGCTCAAGTCGGATTTGTCTTCCAGTTCTACAACTTGGTGCCCAATCTGACCGCCGTCGAGAATGTTGCCCTCGCGGCTGCTCTGGTCATGTCACGTCGCGAGGCGGGGAGCATCGCTACTGATCTGTTGCGTCGCGTCGGACTCGGACACCGGCTCAACCAGTTTCCTCGCCATCTCTCGGGCGGGGAAATGCAACGAGTGGCGATCGCGCGGGCGCTGGCCAAGAGGCCGGCCCTCTTGCTTTGCGACGAGCCCAGTGGTGCCCTGGATTCTCAGACCGGGGTGGAGATTCTCGCCCAATTGCAAGAAACCGCGCACGCTACGGGCACCGCCGTGGTTGTTGTGACGCATGATCAATTGTTGGCTGCCGCTGCCGATAAACTCATCCGTCTGGCGGACGGAAAAATCATTGAGGACACCCACAATGCGACCCCCGAGATCATCGGTCGGCAGGCTTCCGCATGATGGTGCTGTTCATCCACAAACTCGGCAGGGACCTGCGAGAGCATTGGGCCCAATTCGCCGCCGTTTGCCTCATGGCAGCCCTCAGCGTTCTAATCTTTTCGGGTCTGGAAGGCGGGTGGAAGGGAATCGAAATGGAGCTTGATTCCTTTGCCGCTGAGAACAGGATGCCTGACGCATGGATCACCGGTCTAGACCTCACCGATGAGGATCTTGCCGAAGTCGAGCAGATCGGTGGTGTGGACGAGGCCGCCCTGGTGTCTTCGATCCCGGTCACGGTAACCCGTGGAGGGACGGTCGATGATCTTGAACTGTCCACCAGAGGCGTCAGCGACATCAATTCGCCGCGGGTCGTCACCGGCGCCCCGGTGGACTCCTCGGACGGAGTTTGGCTCGACGAGTCCTACGCGAAAGCCAACAATCTGGACACAGGCGATCGGATGACCGTGACGCGTGAGGGGGAGGAAACAGAACTACGCATCAATGGGCTGATACTCCAACCGGACAAGATAGCCTATGCCGGTAGTGGGATGGTCGCCCCCGACGCTTCGACCTACGGCTATGGGCTGGTCAGCAACGAGACCGCCATGGAACTGGCCGCCCAAGCACCCGTCAGCCAGAGCATCGTGGTGAGCGGGGACCCCGCACAATTGGGTGATGCGGTCAGGACGATCCTGGGCGATCGGTACGGGTCGTTTACTGAAACAGATACTTACCCCCATGTCGCGACCGCGTACGAGCGGGTGGACCAGATCCGGAGTCTGTCGTACCTGTTCTCGTCGTTGTTCCTCCTCGTGGCCTTGCTATCGATTTCCACCTCCATCCGGCGTCTCACCGATATCCAACGCGCCGAGGTGGCCATCCTGAAAGCCCTTGGCTACTCGAATCGAGTTATCGCCTCCTACTACACCGCGGTGGGGATCGTCGCCGTATCGGCAGGTTGCGTCGCGGGACTGGCGCTGACGCCCGCGTTGTCCCGCTATGTTCTTGATACGCAGCAGGGCAGCTTCTCGTTGCCCATCTGGCAGCCCGCCTATGCCATCGACAGCGCTGCCCTTCCACTCGTGCTGATTACGGTCTGTATCGTCGCGTCCTGGTCTGCAACCCGCCGCATGCGAAGGATGAGCCCGGCAGAGGGGATGCGGCCAGACACGGGGAGGGCTCGACGGACACCACTTGAACGCCTGCGCGCCATATGGCAGCGGATTCCCTATGGCAGCAGGTGGGCCATTCGGGATGCCACGGGTAGTCCCGTCCGGGTCATTATGGGGGTCATCGCGACGACAGGATGCATGATGCTACTTGTCACCGGCTTCGGGATGCCGGATACGCTCAATAAGCAGGTGGAGCTGTCTTACGAGGAACAGTATCGTTACGACACACGTCTGCAGATCTCCCCGCTGGCAGGTGCGGGGGCACGAGACAGGATCGAATCCGAAGCCGGGACCGGACAGTGGATCGAGCAGTCCCCGGCGCGCATCGACTCTGATGGAGGTGTCGAGCACACCTTGACAGTTCTGGGAGAGGGGGATCTCTTCCGGGCTCTCGATTCAGGCGGAGACCCGGTGACGGTGAACGACGGCGCAATCATCAGTGAGCGGCTCGCTAATCAACTGGGCGTCGATGTCGGAGACGAGATCAACGTGGAAACGACGGATGGCTCCGGTATCGATCTCCAGATCACCGCGTTGACCTCCATCTCCGAACCCCAAGGTGTCCTCGTCTCGGATTCCACCTGGGACGCAGCCGGAGGGATATTCACGCCAAACGGCTATCTGACCGAGAAGTCCGTTGGCCAGGAGGTCATCGACCTGTCCGCCGTGGCCGGGGCGGTCACGCTCGACGAGCAGAGCGAAAATGCGCGGTCGCTGGTCGCGTCCCTGACCAGCGTTTTCACGCTCATTAAGGTCTTTGCGATCATCCTCGCCGTCGTAGTCCTTTATAATCTCGGCGCGATGAGCTTCACCGAACGTATCCGAGACTACGCGACCCTGCGCGTCTTGGGCTTCCATCATCAGGAACTCCGATCTCTGGCCAGCCGCGAGAACATTTCCACCACCTTGATCGGGTGGCTCTTGGGCATCCCGGCCGGGTGGTGGTTCCTCGGTGAATATGTTGGCCTGTTCAGCACGGATCGAGCCAGTTATCACCCGTTCATTACGATGGGAAGCTGGGCCATTGCGTCCCTGATTACGATCGTTTTCGCGATGACTGCGACGCTGATGTTGACCAGGCGGATCAAGGGCATCGATATGACGAGCGCGCTCAAAGGCGTCGAATAGCAGCACTACCACGTGCGGACCCGGTGGCTGGTCCTGTTCTGGGAAGGAGTCAGGTAGCTTTTAGCTCGTGCGTACTGCCGCGATCCCGGGCAGAAACATTTCCCACATCGCTTCAACTCGCTCGACGAGATCGGAGCGCCCAGTGAGCTGGTGGGATATTTCCTGGGCACCGAAGAAGCCGGCAACGATCTGCCACGCGACGGCGTCGAGATCCAGATCGGGGCGAACCTCCCCCCCGTGGCGGGCTTCACCCAGATGCTTTGCGACCGACTCGACCCATGCGAGGAACGGAGTCGGCAGGTCGATGCCAACGAGATTGGCTTCGCGCATCAGTCGGAGTGGTGCCCGGACTCCGGCGTCATCCCGATAGCGGCGCGCGACTTCGGCCGAGAGCCAACGCAGTGCTGTCAGTCCTGTCAGTTCGCGATCGGAGATTGCCTGCACGAGTGACTCCCACGCCGAGAAATACGTATCGATCACGGCTTTGGCCAGGTCGGACTTGGAATTGAAGTGGAAGTACACCGATCCTTTGGTCAATTCGATGCGCTTCGCGATTTCGCTCAGGGCGACCGCAGCATATCCACGCTCGTCAAATTCCTCCGCAGCCACCCGCAGGATCGAGGCCCGCGTGCGCTGCCGCTGCTGTTCGCGCATCGCCAGTTCCACTGCGCTCTCATCATCCACTAGTCGGTCGGTATGCCAATACCTTATCAGCCGTTGATTTCCAGTGAATGGCACCCATCCCTACATCAGGTTTTTGGAGCCCGTGCCTGCGAACGTGAGCCGGGTTCTGCCCGGAGTTAGGCCGTGGCAACTTCGTCTGGATCGTGGTGCGGGCGGGGAAGTGTGTGAGCTTCGGGAATTGGCAGCGCGGAATGTCATACGTCGCTGTTGAAGTGAAACTAGAGGCCCCGCCTTAG
>NZ_JBQSYU010000049.1:0-4977 GCF_052379645.1 Arthrobacter sp. 179
GTTAATGACGTCCTGCTTCACCGGCTCCCATCGGTGGATCGAGGCTTAGCAGGGAACTTTGACCAGTCGCCTCAAAATCTCTTACCGGACCTCTTGCTTTCAGTAGTTCAACTCACGGCATCGATGTTCGTCGGATTTACGAGTCGGGGCTCTATGAGGCAGCTGCTTGGCATAGGTTTTCATCGCTGCTGCGAGCCACGGAGGCAAGACGGGATCGATCTTGCTGATCCACGCTCGTTGCTGGTTGTCACTCAAGTAGAGATCGGCCAAGGCCTCGTAGGAACTGGCATCTGGCTGCCAGAATCGGCCCATGGAGTTGTAGTGCTCGCCGACGAGCTCCTGAGCGGGGCCCGCACATGGTGGGACGCTTTGATGGAAAAGGGCCGCCATTCGGTGCAGAAGCTCGCGGCTCTTGGTTGCCGCCTGCTCGTAGTCGGCGACTTCCCAACTGGAGGTGGCCGCCGCGGCACTGCTGAAGGTGGCCTCCACACCGGGGCCGTGCACCGCCGACAAGTGGTTCCGTAAGCGGAGACGGTCTTGATGGAGGCCACGGAAGAAATCCTCGGGATCCATGACATCATTGCCAGTGAGGTCTGTGATGGTCCGCTCGATCGTCTCGATGACGGCGTCCAGACGATCTCGCTCAGAGAGGATTTGATCGCGTTGAAAACGCAGCGCGGAAATCTCGCTGCTCTGCCCGCTGATTACCTGCCCAATCTCGACCAGGCCCAGGCCCATCTGTCGCAACAACAGGATGCGTTGGAGCCGACGTAGCTCGGCACGGCCGTACCAACGGTAGCCATTGGCACCGACTTCACTGGGGGTAAGAAGGCCGATGGCGTCATAGTGTCGAAGTGTTCGAGAGGTGACGCCAGCGATCTTTGCGACCTGGCTGATGGAATGTCGCACCAAAGAAGCCTAGCCGCTTGACCTTCTCGTTAGGTCAACTTCTATCATCGTGGACATGAGCCTCACGATCACCAACATTCGGGTATTTGATGGCAACCGGATCACTAAGGACAGCGCCGTACGTATCGTTGACGGATGGATCGACGACGTCGGCGGCCCGGAGTTAGCCGACCCGTCGGATCAGGTTGTCGACGGAGCCGGGGGGACACTGCTGCCGGGGTTGATCGATACCCATCTTCACTTGTTGCCAGGAGCGCCGCAACAGGCGGTGACATTCGGGGTGACGACCATCATTGATCAGTTCAGCAAGCCGGAACTCGTCACACCGATCCTTGCCGGCAACGGATCTTCAGACGTCGCCGAGGTCCGGACCTCAAGTATCGGAGCGACCGCCCCCGGAGGGCACCCGACGATGGCATACTCTCCGTTTCCCTACGTCACTGGCCC
This sequence comes from Arthrobacter sp. 179, assembly GCF_052379645.1. NCBI lineage: Bacteria > Bacillati > Actinomycetota > Actinomycetes > Micrococcales > Micrococcaceae > Arthrobacter > Arthrobacter sp. 179. Next base: position 1,357 of record NZ_JBQSYU010000049.1, read on the forward strand.
CGAGGAGGCCTCTGGGTTCGTAGCGGACCGTCTTGCCGAAGGCGCGACCCACCTGAAGGTGCTGTACGACGACGGATCCACCAGCCCCGTGCCGATGCCCTCATTGGGCTTGGGCACGTTACGGGCGCTGGTGGAAGCAGCTCATGCTGCAGAGATCATCGTCGTCGCGCACGTCATGACGGCCGCCGCGGCCGTCGACGTCGTCAGCCAGGGCGTCGACGTGCTGGCTCATGTGCCCTTTGAATTGCTGAATCCCACGCAGGTGGAGACGTTGGCGGCAGCCGAGGTGGCGGTGATCGCCACGCTCGACATCGCTGATGGCTTCCCCGACTCCGAGGGCCGGATGCCGCTGTTGACGCAGCTCGGGCTAGCCACACGTCTGGGGCCGGCATGGACCGGGATGCTCGAACGCCAGGCACAGCGGTGGATGCCTCCTGGACTTCCGGACTTCGCTGCCGCACGTCGAAACGTGCACGCACTGCATTCCCGAGGAGTTGTTCTTCTGGCTGGCACGGACGCCCCGAACCCCGGTCTGGTCCCCGGTGCCAGCCTGCACCGTGAACTCCAACACCTGACCGAAGCCGGACTCAGCCCCTGTGAAGCACTCGCTGCCGCGACGTCCCGACCTGCTGACGTTTTCGGTTTGAACGATCGCGGATCGATCCTCCCGGGAAAACGAGCCGACCTTCTTCTGGTCGTAGGATGCCCAGACCAAGAAATCGTCGCAACACAGGCCATCGCTGCCGTGTGGAAGCAAGGGATACCGGTCGTGCTCGACGCCTACGTGGGCAGTGTCCAGGAGGACGAGAGCCTGACCGCGCTCCAAGCAACCAACGAGAAGATCATCGCCGCCATCACGAAGATGTGGCCGGAAATCTCCAGCTAAAGCTGGTCCTAGGCTCTTGGCCGAACTTAGCAAAAGCTCCAGCGGACGGGCAGCACGATGTGTGTCTCATCCCACAGGCGACGCCCCTAGGAAGTGCTTTCCGATTTGCCCAACTGTGAGTCAGATCCCACAGAGCTAAATCGCCTAGATCTGGGCGGCCTATTCCAGATAGGGCGCGCAGGAATCGCATGCGATCCAGCCTTGCGACAACGCGGCTTTCCCTTCCAAAGCGAAATCCAAATGTTCTGGAACAGTGCCTGGCGCTTACCCTAAATAGGATGGGGGTAGGTCTAACTCGAGGGGGAAATTTGCGAATCGAAAATATCAAGTCCATCAAGGACTTCAGGATCTTTCAGGGCTGGTCCCCTCCAACGGCATTCACCGGCTTTAGAGATATCAACCTTATTTACGCCAACAACGGCAGTGGGAAGTCCACACTCGCGTCGCTGCTGTGCCCGCCGCAGTCCCCTGACGGCTGGGCTGCTGGCGTCTCCTTGGAAATCTCTGAAGGAAAAGCCAATCGAGAAGTCACCTCCCCCGAGGACCCACTTTGGGAAAGGGTCTCGACTTTCAACAAAGCCTACGTGGAGGAGTGTTTCGATTTCCAAGCGGGCGAAGCCAAAGCACTTCTCGCCCTTGGAAAAGAAAATGCAAACCGCGAAAAAGAGCTGCGGGCTACACGCGCCCGGTTGGATGAACTGATTCTCGAGTCGCCAAAGCTAGAGAGAGCGGCCGCGCAAAAGGAAGCATCCCCCAAGATGATTCTCAAGAACCTCGGGACACTTGTCACTTCAACGCTTGGGGGTGTGAACGGTTACGGTCGTGGATACGACGCCCGCAACGTTCATAAGGCACTTTCGCGGGCGATGAAAGACAAGCTGAGAGCAGCTTTTGATCCTGAGGCGGAGATAGAAAAGGCACAATCTACCTTTCTCGAAAAAGTGACACGAACACCGCCGCTGTCCCTCGAAGTGCTAAGTACAGAAGACATTGCGGAAATACTGGCACGGATCCCAACAGCCAAGTTGATTAATTCTCTGATCACACATCCAGAGCACTCCGACTGGGTGCAGAAAGGTCTTTCACTTCACGGGAACCGAAGGACTTGTCTTTTCTGCGCCAACGATCTCAATCATGACCGGCTCGAGACACTGAACAGGCACTTCGATGAAAGTACAACGGAACTGCAGGATGAGCTTCGGGAAGCTATCGAAAAAGTCGAAGAAATCACAACGTTGCTTCTTGAGCAGAGCACCTACTTTCCAGACCCCGGACTTCTGTATCCCGAGTTCCGAAAGGAATACAAGTCACTACTTCAGGCTCTCCAGGAGCGAACTGACGAAATCACTCAAGATCTCATAACCGTGCGCGAGTTGCTCGATGCCAAGCTGAAATCCCTACACGAGCCTGCTCATCTACCAGAGCACTTGAATCAAAATTCCTTCACCCTCCCGAACATCGATCGGCTAGTGACGCTTCTGGACAATCACGACGCCCGAAGTGTGGCCTTCGCTAAAGTGCGCGAAACAGCATGCCAACAACTCGAGGCGTTCTGGATTGGCGAGCAGAAAGACGCTTACGACACAGCCATCCGCGAAGCCGACACAGCCAACAAAACACTTCAAGACAATGACACGATGGTGTGTGCTACCCGAGACAAGATCGTCCAGCTGGAGTCTGAAAAGCATGATCCTGGGCCGCCAGCCGAGTGGCTGAACCAGAGACTACACATCCTGCTCGGCCGGCCCGATATTCGGATTGTCCCCGTGGAAGAGGGACGTTACGCAATTTACAGGTATGGCTCGCCAGCGCTCCACCTTAGCGAGGGAGAATGTACCGCATTGGCTTTGCTGTACTTCGTTAAGAGCCTCAGCACTCAAGGCCGGAATCGCAGTGAGCAGATCGTCGTCATAGACGATCCCGTTTCAAGTTTGGACGACAACTTCGCAATCGGCGCCTCCAGTCTCTTATGGGCGGAGCTGGTGCAGCCGTCCGCATGTGGCTGCGGCCAGCCCGTTGCCTGCTTATGCAACCAGAAGCCTGTCCGAGACTGCGGTCAGGTGTTCCTGATGACCCACAATTTCGAACTCTTCAAAATCTGGGCAAACCAACTGGATCGCCTACCCAACAGCCCCCCCAAGGAGAAACGAGACTTCAAAATTCTCGAGCTACAAGCCCAGGCTCAGAAAGTCGACGTCGGGGTAGTCCGTCGCGTTCCCACGTGGCGCGACTGGGGATCGGACAAAAAGGACAAGGCCTTACGAACCCGTCTTCGTTCGGAATATCACTACCTCTTCTGGCGATCAGCAAGAACGCTGATTGACTGTGGCGATCGACCAACAATCGAGCAGGAAATGGATGCGGCTGTCATCCTTCCCAATGTATGTCGCCGTCTTCTCGAGGGCTTTCTCAGTTTTCGATTCCCCGAACAGATGGGCGACTTCAGGGTTCAGATGCAGACTGCACTCGACGGGATGGACGATGGCCTCACCCGCCAGAGACTAGTCACATACTTACATCATTATTCCCACAATGAACGCGTGGAGACAGGCCGGGGAATCAGCAGGCCAGAAGCAGTACACATCCTCCACGCCGTCTTTGAACTTATCCGCAAGGAAGATAAGAAACACTTCGTGGCCATGTGCCGTGCCTTAAAATTGGAGCCTCAGCTTCTGGCAGAAGGCACATCTCGCGCACCCGAAGAACCGGAAGAAGACGAGAAACAGGACCGAGCA
>NZ_JBQSYU010000050.1:0-3795 GCF_052379645.1 Arthrobacter sp. 179
CCTAGGGGGTGGGGGAAAGCTGGGGGCTAGCAGGAGCGCAGGCTGGCGCCACCGTCGACGACGATGTCCTGCATGGTCATGTGGCGGGCCCGCCGGGAAAGGGAAAACAGGACGACCTCGGCAATGTCCTGCGGTTCGGCGATCCGGCCCAGGGGGATACCGAGCCGGAAGCGATCCGGAGTCCCACCTACCACGCGTGCCCGGGCCTTCTCGGGGTCACCGCTCCACATCCGCTGCTGCATGGGGGTGTCGGTGGACCCAGGGGCGATCGTATTGCAGCGGATGCCCAGCGGCGCCAACTCCAGGGCTGCATTGGCACTGAGGGCCGCAGCTGCTGCCTTGCTGGCAGCGTAGGCGGCCATGCCGACGCGAGGGACGGCGGCGGCGTTGGAGGAGACCACCGCGATGGAACCGGCCTCGCCGGGGGCGCTGAGGGGCCGCCGTCCGCCCAAGGTACGGGCAGCCTGGCGCAGGACGACGAAGGTGCCGCGGACATTGACGTCCATCACCCGGGCGAATCCATCCAGGTCGGTGTCGGCCAGCGCTGCCTCGTGCAGGACGCCCGCGGCGTGGGCGATCTTCAGTACCGGTGGGTGGGTAGCGGCCAACTGATCGAAAATCTCCGCCACCCGATCAGCGTCCGCTACATCGGCGCGGTATTCGACGACCCTAGTGTCCCCGACACGGGTGTGCCGGCACTCCTGGGTGAAATCGGCATCCAAAGCGGCGATGAGCTGCGGAGGCCCGTCCGGATCATGGGCGAGGGCCTCGACGACGGCCCGCCCGATGCCCCGGGCTGCTCCGGTGACGACAGCGGTGTGCGGTTGGTTCATTTCATTGCTCCTTTCGCAAGAGGCGGGTGGTGATTGCGGGGCCCTTGCAGGGGTAGATCCGGGTGCGGGTATGGAGCGCCGGCTGTCCTGCCCAAGACGCGAGTAGGGGCCACTGCTCCTGCCCACGAAAAGGACACGCAAGAATTACCTGCATTCGAGTTGCCCAAGGGATGGAGAATAGGCGAGGGTTTCGTTCTGTATTCCGTTCAACATAGGCTAACCTAAGTGAGATTTCGACAGCGTTCAAGTGGGATTTCCATGCAACGCAGCGCAGGCTGACAAATAAAGTAATCCCGTGTAACGCACGTGAAGACAACGGAAAGCGAGTCCATGCTCCCCGGCCACACCAACGCCCCGGTTTTCGAGACCTTCGGCCTCCCCTCACCCGTGGATTCCCGCGTTTTCTGGGAGGAGGTGCGACGCAGGGGCACCCCGTACGTGTCGCGGTCAGGAAATGAGAGAAGCGTCACATTCCTCTACCGCAGTGGAACGGCAGCCCAGGTCTACCTCGAGGCCAACCGGCTCACCGATAAGCACCGGATCGATCAGGGCCGGATGAATTTGATCGCGGACACCGACGTCTGGTGGGCCACCCTGGATGTCGACGCCGACTCAGTTTTCTCCTACGGCTTTCGTGCGTTGGCCACCGGGGGGGAAGGACTGGCCCACGCAGTGGCCCTCCAGCGACGGGCCGGGATCCCGGCCGTGGCGGACCCGTTCAACCGCGGCGAAACCATCAATGCCAACGGCACCGGGCCGCTATCGGTGTGCTCCATGGACGAGGCTTCCGCGACAGGGGTCTGGGATGGGGCAGCGGCCCAGACAGTGCGCGGCAAGCTCACGCATTCTGCCGTCTGGTTACCTGCCGTGGGCCGCACGGCCAGGCAGTGGATGTACACCCCGGCGCCGGGATCCCCGAAACCATTGCGGCTACTGGTCCTCACCGACCCCGAGATCTGGTTCGGTCGGCTGCATTTGGCCGCGGCGTTGGAATCGGCGGTGGCCTCGGGGGAAGTAGAGCCGGTGGCCGTAGTGGGGATCGCAACCCGGGATAATGCCGAACGCCTGGAGCTGCTGGGGGCCAACCACGCCTTCGTGGATGACCTGGCCTCCGTGATCGTGCCCGCGGCCCGCACCGCACTGGAAGAAACCCATCTCCTGCGCGGCCTCGGGGAAACAGTTCTGGCCGGGCAGAGCCTCGGCGGCCTGACGGCACTGCTGGCCGCGCTGCGGAAACCCGAGGTCTTCGGCACGGTGCTGGCACATTCGCCGTCGCTGTGGTGGATGCCCGACGGCAGCGTCACCCCCGCGAACTACACGCACGTGCACCAACCGTGGATCACCGGACGGTTCGCCAGCGAGCCGGGGACCAGTGCGCGCATCGACCTGCGGGTCGGGACCCGGGAGGACATCACCAATGACCACGTCGATCAGCTTCAGCAGGTCCTGCTCGACCGCGGATACGACTCCGCCTCCGCACGCTTCAGCGGAGGCCATGATTTTTCCTGCTGGCGCCACGTGCTGATCGAGGGATTGAAGGAGGACTAGAGCGACATGACAACCCCAGCACCCACCCAGACCGATCTCCGCCCCTTGAGCGATGGGCAATTGGCCCTGTGGTTCGGCCATCTCGGTGACGCCACCAAGGCGGCCTACCAATGTGCCGAATATGTCGACATCAGCGGTCCCCTCGATGCGGACCGCTGGGCCGAGGCTCTCCGGGAATGCCTTGATGCCACTGGGCTCGCCGCCGACTACCTCGACACCCCCGATGGCCCCCGGTCCCGCCCCGGCGGGTGCATCGTCCCCGAGGTCATCGATCTGGCGGATGCCGCCGATCCGGAGGCTTCGGCCCGGCATTGGATGGAGGGTGAGTTGTCCCGTCCGGCCCGCCGGCAGGGGGACACCGTCCTGGCCTTGCACGACGCCACCGGCCATGCGCTGATCCGGCTGTCGGAGCACCGGCACTGGTGGTTCGCCCGCTTCCACCACATCGGCGTCGACGGCTACTCGGTCCACGCCTTCATCCAGTGGGTCGCCCGCGTGTACACGGACCCTGCCGCACTGGAGGAGAGCCCCTTCACCGATCTGGCTTCGGATTCCGACCCGCTGCCCGTCAGGAGGGAGGACCCGGCAGCCGACTCCAGCTGGGAGGAAGCCCGGGACTTCTGGACCCGACGAGCGGACATCCTCGACACGGCAGGATCCTTATGCGAGACCACGGCACCGGCACGAGTCGACCACCACGATCTCCGGCAACGGATGGACCCCGACGCGGTTGAGGCCCTCATCGACTTCGCCACCGAAACGGGGTCCACCTGGATCGAGATGTCCTTTGCCCTCATCGGGACCTACTCCCAGTCCTACCTCACCGACCGGCCCGCCGTCCTGGGGATCCCGTGGCTGAACCGCCCACCGGCGGCCTCCGATGCCCGGGCCGTGGCCCCCCGGGTCAACGTCCTGCCACTGTGTCTGCCGGCGGTGACCGACCCCGGGACCACCGTGGCCGAGTTCGCTGCGGCGGTCCGCAACGAGTTGACGGCCGTGCGCGCCGTCCAGAGATACCGGACTGAATGGCTCCGCCGGGACCTGGGAAAGAGCGGTGCCGGTCACCGGTTGCATGGCCCTACGATCAACATCCGTCCCTTCGATCGGCGGGCCACGTTCGGCCCGGCCGCCGGAACCGTGCACAACATCAGGTCCGGGCCGACGGAGGACCTGGACATCGCCCTCTCCCTGGACGCCGACGGCGGGCTCGAGGTCAGGGTTCTGGCCAACCCGGACCTGTACTCCGTCGACACGGCGCAACGACATCTCGAACGCATCACCGACCTGCTCGAGCGCACCCCGCGCGAAGGCCCTGCCACTCTCGGGGAAATCCCCCTCATGCTGCCGGCAGAACGCGACCTGGTCATGAACACCTTCAACGACACCGGCGCCCCCGCAACCGAGCACACCCTGC
>NZ_JBQSYU010000051.1:0-3704 GCF_052379645.1 Arthrobacter sp. 179
GCCACCGCCAGCTCCAGCGCCACCGGCAGCACCTCCGAACCTCCACGGGCGGCACGCCGGATCGATCCCCGCCAGGCTTCGGGGGCGCCCTGACTCGCTCCGTCGGCAAAGGCGCGTACCGCGGAATCCGCCTGGGCACGTTGGGCAGCGCCGGGGGCCGGGAGTGACGTCCTGTTCACTGCAGGATTGACGTCTCGGCTACGCAGATTCAGTCGGCGCAAGGGGTCGGGGCGAAGCCGGGACAACCAGCGGGTCACCGGCCACCCGGTCCGGGCCCGAGCCTGCAGCCGATAAGAGGTCCGCGTGGCGGCAACCACGGTGTCCACTCCAGCAGCTTCTGCCAAATGATCAGCCAGACGTCGCTGCTGGGCCGGGCCGGGTTCGCTCAGGCCCCTCCCGATGGCGAACGCCGGGTCTTCCCGCGTTCCTGCGTCGGGATCCGCCGGTGAAAGTGATTCTCCGACCAGGCCGTCCGCGGCAGCCGCGACGTCCTGGAGGAGCCGATCCGTTGCCGCTGATCGGGCGACGACGACATCGGCCATGGCTTCGCGCAAACCGTCGATGCCTTCTCCGGTTTTTGCCGACACGGCATGGACTCGTGGACGGCGGAGCCCATCGGCCTCGAGGATGCCGCGCAGGGACTCGAAGACTGCCGTGCGGTCCGAGGAATCCAGCAGATCAATCTGGTTCAAGACCACGAGCGTGATACCGGCATAGGCGGCCAGCGGGCGGATGAATTCGTGATGGACCGCGGCATCGGCGTATTTTTGTGGATCGAGCACCCACACGAGGACATCGACCTGCCCGGCGAGTCGCTCGGCTGTTTCGCGATGTGTTGCCGTCGTGGAATCGAAGTCCGGGAGATCCACGAGGATCAAACCGCTGGCTACCCCGCTTCGACGTCGCAAGAGTCCGCTCTTGCTCGTTCCCAGCGGTTCATCGAGTGGATGACGCTCCTGAATCTGCAACCAATCCAGAAGATCATCACTGCCCTCTGCCTGCCAGACACCGGCCAGTGCGACGCTGGTCGTCGGGCGGATGGCCGCAGCACGGGCCAGCTCCCGGCCGGTCACCGCGTTGAAGAGCGAGGACTTTCCGCTTCCCGTGGCCCCGAAGAATCCGACGACGGTGTGTTCGGCTGACAGCGACCTGCGGGTGGAAGCCTGGTCGAGGACGATCCCCGCCCGCTCTATATCCGCCGCGGGGACCCTGCCGGTTCCGAGTTCGGTGGCAGTCTGGAGCGCTTCGAGTCGTTCGATCAACGGCGTGGTGGCTGTCTCCTTCCCCCGGCGGCTCATGACGTCTCCTTCGGAGCGGTTTGCGCGAGCTGATCCAGCCGCTTGGACAAGTCCTTCAACCGAGCGATCTCCTCCAGAGTTGGAGTGCCGTGCAGCAAGTTCAGGAATCGTGAGCTTTCCTCGGCGAGCAGTCCTTTCACCCGCTGTTCGAGTCCTTCGCGGGCTTTTTTGGCGAGTCGCCGGACGGCGTCTTCCCCGAAAATGGATTCCAGTAGTTTTTGACCGACGACGGCGGTGCCTCCGGCAATACCCACCTCGAGTCCCGTCAGTCCGGCGGTGGAAGCGAACACCACGACCATCAACGCCACGGCGACGCCGTTGACGCCGAAGGAGACCATCCGGGCGGTGAAACGCTTTCCGGCTCCTTCTGATCGGATCAGGGCCAGCAACTCGTTTTGCCAGTCACGGATTTCCGCGGCGACACGGTCGCTGAATCCCTCGGAGGTCGACCCGTAGTCGACGGTACCGATGAGGGTTCGGGCGGCGGGGTCGGATCGCCAGAAGGCCTCTGCTTGCTCGGCTGCCTTGGCGGCTTCGTCCACGATGACGGCGTGCAGCCCGGATTCGATGGCTTCCTCGACGGTGCTGACCGGCTGCGGTTTGCCCGTGAAGAAAGCGCCGATACGGTCACGTACTTTACCGATGCCCGATTCCAGCGAGCGGAAGAACTCTCCGGTCCCTACGAAATCTTGCCACCGGGCCAGAACTTCGCCGCGCAGCAGCGTCCCTTCGCTGGTGGCATTACCGATGCGTTCCGCGGCGGCCGCATAGGCTTCGTTGACGTGACCGGCAAGCTGGCGGCCGGCGTCGTGTTGTTCTTGTTGTGCAACGGCAATTGCGGAGGTGCGGCGGCCAAGCGTGGCGACCACCCCGGTGAGCGTCTTGCGGGCGATCGCTGCCCGGCCGGCACTGTCCGCGGCGATATCGGCCAACCACTCGCGGATGGGTGCCACGGCATCCGCAGCGATCATGCCCTGGCCGTCAAGCTTGGATTCCTGGACGACGAAGAGCTGAGCGCTGTCCAATCCCTGTCGGTCGAGCATGGAGCGCAGGTCTGCAGCAACCTCGTCTTCCACCCCCGACGGGACTCGGTCCAGCACGATGGCAAGGGTGATGTCGCGGGATGCTGCGTCTGCCAAGAGCCGCCACGGCACCGCGTCGGCGTACCGATTGGCAGTGGTCACGAAAATCCACAGATCCGCTGCCGCGAGCAGTTGTCCGGCCAATTGCCGGTTGGCGTCCGACACCGAATCGATGTCAGGTGCGTCCAGCAGGGCAATGCCCTGCGGGATAGTGTCCTGCCCGAGGAGCAGCAGCGATGGCCCGCCCACGGGGCCGGCACTTTCACCTTTGCCCACCACCCTCGCGGTCTCGGCCCCCGGTCTTTGCCCGTCAGGCTCGACAGTCCCCGTGATACGGGGTAGCCCGGGCAGAATTCGGTCCCCGTCGAACCACTCTCGCTCCGCCGGGTGATGGACCAAAATGGGCTGACGTGTCGTCGGACGGATGGCTCCGGCCCTCGTCACCGGATGGCCGACCAACGCGTTGACCAGGGTGGATTTACCGGCCCCGGTGGAGCCACCGACGACCGCCAGCAGTGGAGCATCGAGGCTGCGGTAGCGAGGCAGGATGTAGTCATCGAGTTGGACGGCGGCATCGTGCACGCTGTTGCGCACGATGCCGGCCTCTGGGAGGTCGAGCGGCAAGCGCACCGCATCAAGGGCAGACCGGCACTTTTGGAGCAGTTCGAGGGCCGGTGGTCCTGTTTGGCCGTCTCTGTCTAGGGAAGTCACGACTACATCATGCCAAACCAAGGTAGAGAACGGGGAAAGCTCCGCAGACGAAACACAGCCGAAATCGGTCCCAGGGCTTCAAACGAAAATTCGCGGCACATCCTGATGATGTACCGCGAATTTTCAAGCGTGACCCCAGCGGGATTCGAACCCGCGTTACCGCCGTGAGAGGGCGGCGTACTAGGCCGCTATACGATGGGGCCGCATAGCTCGCATCGTTGAGGGCTGATGCCGCCCTGTTCTTGTGAACGTGACCCCAGCGGGATTCGAACCCGCGTTACCGCCGTGAGAGGGCGGCGTACTAGGCCGCTATACGATGGGGCCATAGCTTGTCCGGACTGCTCAGCGGACAATGCCAGCCGGTGCAGAATCTGCCCCGGCTGTAGCGCTGGGATACCAGGACTCGAACCTAGAATGTCGGTACCAGAAACCGATGTGTTGCCAATTACACCATATCCCAATGGTTTGCCAGGCACGGTTTGCATCTCTTTCGAAATGTTCCGAACTCCTCGGCACGAGAAATAACTTTACCCGAGGAATCCGGCAAAACCAAAATCTGGGAAGATTGACTAAATGGTCCTGGGCAGCTGATGAATAATAAGGTTCAGGAGCC
>NZ_JBQSYU010000052.1:0-2641 GCF_052379645.1 Arthrobacter sp. 179
TGTTAAATAGCGGCTTCTGGAACCGGTAGTCCACGTTTCGGGTACCGCCTCTCCATCGACCGGATACCGCTTCCAGGGGATGTGTTCTTCTGGTCATGGCAGCAACACACACGGTGTTGCGCCTTGACCCTCAAGGAGGACCGATGGCGGATTACCGAGCCATCATGCGGCTGCTGGTGCAGGGCCGCAGCTATCACGAGATCACCGCGAGCTTGAACTGCTCGCGCCGCGGGATTTCCCTGGCCAACAAGGCCCTGGCCACCCGGGGCATCACCACCACGGCACAGGTCCAGGAGCTCGCCGACCACGACCTGGACGACTGGTTCCCGGACGGCCGATCCGCCCGGTCCGAAGGCTATGAGCTTCCGGATTTCGAGCCGGTGCTCCAGCGGATGAAGCGAGACCGGAACTTCACCCTGCAGCAGGCCTGGCAGGCCTACGTCACCACCGCCGGAGACCACCGCAAATACGGGTATTCGAAGTTCTGTGCCCTTTTCGCCCGGCACGTGGCCACCAACGACCTGAGCGCGACGATCCACCACGAACCGGGTCGCTCGATGCAGGTCGACTGGGCCGGGCAAACGCTGCCGGTTACCGACATTTTCACCGGCCGGGTAGCCAAGGCCTACCTGTTCGCCGCAGTGCTGCCCTATTCGGGGATGGTCTTCGCCCGGGCCTCGCTGTCGATGAACCTCGAAGCGTGGATCGACCTGCACGTTCGGGCTCTTGAATATTTTGGTGGCGTCCCACAGATCCTGATTCCCGATAACGCCAAGACCGCGACATACCGGCCCGAGCGCCGGGATACCCAACGGGTGCTCACCGACCGGTATTCCCAGTTCGCCACCCATTACGGCACCGCGATCGTGCCAGCCCGGGTGAAATCACCGAAGGACAAGGGCGCCATCGAGCGGGCGGTGCGCACCGCCAACCACCGCATCATCGGCAAGCTCAGTGCCGAGGTGTGGTCCACGATCCAGGAGCTGAATGCGGCTATCCAGGTGCAGGTCGAGGAGGTCAACGACCTGAAGAATCCGCACGGGATCACCAAGCGCGAAATCTTCACCGCTGAGGAGGCAGCCCTCCTGGCAGAGCTGCCCGACCACCGGTTCACGCAGGTGACCTGGAAGCAGCTCAAGGTCCAGCGGAACTACCACGTCACCACTGATTACCAGCACTACTCGGTGCCCTACCGGCTGGCCGGGCAGATGCTCAAGGCCCGGTTGACCGGCACCACGGTGACGCTCTTCGCCGGGGAAGAGGTCGTCTGTGAGCACGCGCGCAAGCACGGGCGCAAGGGCCAGTACTCGACAAGCACCGAGCACGTTCCGCCGGCGCACCAGAACGTCGCCAACCTCTGGTCGCGCACCTGGTTCCTGGACCGTGCCAAAGGCTTTGGGCCCGCCACCGTCGGGGTGATCACCCAGGTCCTGGACCGGCACGTGATCGAGGCCCAGGGCTACCTCGACTGCCAGAATATTCTGGATGCGCTGGGCAAGAAGGGCAAGGCGCGCCTGGAGGCGGCCTGCCAGCAGGTGCTCAACACCTCCGCGGTCCCCACCTATACGACCCTCAAGCGGGTGCTGGCCACCATCACCAGCGACCAGCACGCTCCGTCGGTGCCCCGGGCCGCGGCCAATACCCTCAAGCCCGAGCACCTCGGAAACCGGGAAACCACCGGGCAGGTGTTCGTGCGCGGCTCCGATTACTACCAGGAGGGATTCTGATGCCCATCTTCACCAGCGAGGACCACGACAAGTTCAAAACCCTACGCATCACACGCGTCGCCGAGGCCCTCGAGCTGCTCCTGGTCGAGGAAGCGAACGAGCAGGTGCCCCCGGAGAGACTGTTCCGCCAAGCCGTCGATGACGCCCTCGAGCAGCGGCGCTCCAACAAAATCGAAAGACTGATCACCCAAGCCCGGATGCCGTTCGCGGACGCCACTGTCGAGGAACTGGACTACCGGGAAGGCCGCGGGGACCTGAACCCGGTACAAATGAGCCGTTACGCCGCCAACGATTGGAGCCGCGAGCAGCTCAACGTCGTCATCACCGGCATGTCCGGTTCAGGCAAGACGCACCTGGCCTGCGCGATCGGGGTCGCGGCATGCCATAACGAACACAGTGTCCGCTACTGGCGCATGGACGATCTGGCCCTGGCGCTGGTCAGCGTTCACGACGACCACATCGCCCACCGGAACCTGCTCAACCAGCTCAAGGAAGTCGAGTTACTCATCCTTGATGACTTTTTAACGGTCGGAGTCGATGCCAGAGCTACCAACGACCTGTTCGGGGTCCTGGCCGATCGGGACCGACGTGCGCCGACGATGGTCCTGGCCCAGACCGGACCGGAGTACTGGATCCAAATGATTCACGACCGAGTCGCGGCAGACTCGATCGTGAACCGGCTGGCTAACAACTCACGCCACATAAAACTCGGAACGGTTGATATGCGGCGTGAGCAAAACATGAGAAGACGCCAAACCGAGGGCCACTGGAACTAACCACGATGCCCTGGGACAAGACTACAGGGCCGAGCTGAATGGATATCGGCCGCCGACCTCGATCGGCGGCCGGTACCCGCCATGGAAAGGAGGTACCCGGTACATGGACTACCGGTTCCCGAAACGGCCATTTAACAC
>NZ_JBQSYU010000053.1:0-2547 GCF_052379645.1 Arthrobacter sp. 179
TGTGTGTGATCGACTGTTTGTAGGCCAGTTCAGCAAGGAAAACCTGCCAAGTTAGTGGCAGGAATCCCGCCAAAAGAGCGATAAGAATCCGGCCACCACAGCGACAACCCAAACCGGGAAAAGCGCTCTGAGAAATGATCACCCTGATGGCCAGGACCATGCCCGAAAAGGAAGGAAGGACATGGGCCCGCCACCACTCATATAAGTTCCTTACGGCGCCGCCATTCCACTAGCAAATGGCGCCGGAAGGGCTGGAAAGCAGATGACGGTACCCATGTCCATGCAAGAAGATATCAGGCGTCTGGACGCCGAGGGAGCCACAGGGCGGGCGATCGCCCGACAGCTGGGCATCAGCCGCGACTCCGTGGCCAAGTACGTCGGGCTCGAGGATTGCTCGCCAACACCACCAACACCACAAACACGCCCCGGTGGTTCGGTGCTGGCAGGGTTTGAGGAGACCATCGATACCTGGCTCAGAGAGGATGCGCGACGCGCACGCAAACAACGCCATACCGCCAAGCGCGTCTTCGACCGTCTGGTCGCCGAGCACGGTTTCTCAGGCTCCTATTCCCCGGTCCAACGCCACGTGAAGCGCTTTCACACCCGGCACCGGAGACCGGGCGAGGGCTACGCGGAACTAGTCTGGCCCGCGGGGAGCGCGCAGGTCGATTTCGGCCAAGCCGAAGCCATCATCGCCGGGGTGCGGCAGCTGCTTCATATCCTGGTGATCACGTTCCCGTTTTCGAACATGCGCTTCGTGCAGGCCTACCGCGGCGAAACGGCGGAATGTGTCTGCCACGGGCTGCGCACCATCTTCGAACGCATGGGTGCCGCCCCACGGCACTTGGTCTTCGACAACGCGACCGGCGTCGGCCGGCGCACCGGGGAGAAGGTCGTGGAGTCCAAACTGTTCTCCGCGTTCAAGCTGCATTACCGTGCCCAGGCACGCTACTGCAACCCGAACTCCGGGAATGAAAAGGGCAACGTGGAAAACGCGGTCGGGTTCCTGCGCCGCAACTTCATGGTCCCCGAGCCCGAAGCCGAATCCCTGGCTGGCCTCAATGAGGTCCTGCTGGCCCGTTGCGAGGAACTGGCCACCGCCACGCATTGGCGCAAGGGCCTGGCCATCGGTGAACTCTTCTCCGAGGACATCGCCGCGTCGATGGAGTTGCCCGGGGTTGGTTTCGACCCGGTGCGCTACGAGTCCCGTAGGGCCGACAAGACCGGGAACGTCCTCATTGACGGCAACACCTACGCCGCCGGACCCTCGATGCATTCGCGTGACCTCACGGTCGGGCTGCGCCACGACAAGGTCGAGATCCTCGACGAGCAAGCAGAACCCGTCATCACGTTCAACCGGGTCTTCGGCAAGCAGTCCAAGACGGTGTTCGAGCCGGCGACGTTGTTGCCGTTGTTGGAGCGCAAGCCCGGTTCATGGTCGCATTCACCGCTGCGTGAGCTGGTTCCGGACCCGGTGCGTGACTGGCTCGATACCGCCAGGTCACCGGATCGGCGACGCCTGTTCAACGCGGTGGACGCCGCTGCGGGCTCGGCCGGTTTCGATGCCGCCGTACAGGCAGCCGAGACTCTGATACGTCGCGGCGATGCCCCGGATGCCGCCGGTTTGGGGATGCTCGCCCGCCGGATCGCCAACGGGGCCGAACCTGACGTGTCCGGGGTGGACCTGGGCGTTTATGACAACCTCGTCGCCACTGCCGGAGAACCGGCATGAGCGCGGTCGTGGAGGTCCAGGACATCGTGGACGCCGGTAGGGCGGCGTCGTTGACGAGCAGTGTTCTGGAGCAATGGGCGCTGAAGGGGACTCCGAAGCAGCGTGAATACCTGTTGGGGATCCTGCAGGCGGAGCATGCCTCGAGGCAGGAATCCCGTCGCCAGCGTCTGCTTCGTGCTGCCCGGCTGCCGGCACTGAAGTCCGTGGAGGGCTATGACTGGTCGGCGGTGCGGTTCCCGACCGATTATGGCCGCGAGGCATTGCTCTCGCTGGACTTCATTGACCAGGCCCAGGACCTTGTCCTTTATGGCGACGTGGGCACCGGCAAGACGCATCTGGCATCGGCGTTGGCTGCCGCTGCCTGCCGGAAGGGCATCCCGGCGAGGTTCTTCACGACCTCGGCGTTGGTGATGCAGTTGCGTCGGGCCAAGGAGGAGCAACGTCTGGATAAGGAACTCGCTGCCTTGGCCAGGAACCGGGTTTTGATTATTGACGAGCTTGGCTATCTGCCTATTGATACCGAAGGGGCACGCCTGTTGTTCCAAGTCATATCGGATGCGTATGAAAAACAGAGTCTGATTTTGACAACAAATTTGGAATTCTCCCGGTGGGGAACCGTGTTCGGCGACGACAACATGGCTGCCGCGGTGATCGATCGCCTCGTCCATCACGGTCGTCTTTTGCAGTTCCGCGGGGAGTCCTACCGGGTCAAAAATGCGCTGATGAAATAGCTTGGTGCTGATTTGGCAGGAAAGCGTGCCGCAGTGGCCTGATTCTTAGCGCTTTAATGGCCGACTTCGAGTTGACGAAACACA
>NZ_JBQSYU010000054.1:0-1575 GCF_052379645.1 Arthrobacter sp. 179
TTGAGTGTAAGGAAACTGGGCACTACTCAGGGCCCGGCCTCGCTGCCGATGATGTTCCACGATGGTTCCTGATGATGCCGTTGTCCGGCTGGTGAACGATCAGTCAGACTCGCTGAGGTGGTGCATGAACGGCAGCGAAGAGCTTCTCCCACGCCTGTTGCCAGGGCCATGCCTCGGGCAGGTGCAATCGGATTCGACGGGCACTCGAGGCGATCCGGGCCGGGACGTTGACAAGTTTGTCCCGGATCGTCGCGGTGCGGGCCTTGCGGAACCTTCCCGCCGCCAGTACCCCGGCGGTCCGGGTGAGGTTGTAGGCCATGACCGCGGCGGCCAACCAGGCACTGTTGGCTCCGAAGTGCCCCGAAGGCAAGTGCGCCAGGGCACTGTTTTTCAGGTCCGCGTTCACCTGCTCGATAACCGCATGGCGGCGGTGGGTCTTGTCCATGACGACGGTGCCCATGGCTTCCATGGACACGGTGGTGAAGAACGCGTGGAACCGATGGGCATCGAACAAGGTTGGTTGCCCGTCGGTTGCCTTCGGATTCAGCTCCGGAATGCGGCGTACCACCAGTCGGCCGGGAACCCGGTCGGCCTTCTTCCGGGAGGAGAAAGCGGTGAAGTCAATTTCGGCGACCTCGGCTTTCGAGATCCAGGCACCGGCGGTCTCGTCGAAGATCGCATCGGTGTATTCGATGCTTTCCCACGCGGCCTCCTCGATTCCGGAGATGGCGCGTTTGACCGCGGAGTCCATGCGCGCCGTCACCGAGACATCGGCACCGCCAGCCAGAGCCGTGGAGATGACGGCATGGCCGTAATACGCGGAGTCGAAGCGGCAGAGCACTGGCGATTCGGCATGGATCCGTCCCAGGGTCGCCAGGGAATCGGCAACGAGACGTTTGGCGCCACGCGCCGAGTTCGCGGCCCCTTTGCGCAGGCGCTGGGCCAGGATCACCGGGGCAGTATCGGCGGTGGAGGCGATGGCCAGCACCGCGTTGAGCCCACGGACCCCTGAATATCCGTACCCGGAGCCCTGCTTGGCATAGCCGTGGACCTCGATGATCGTGTCATCGACATCAACGAACACGAACTCCTCGGCACCAGGATCGCCCAACAGCGGTGCCCTGTTTGCGAGGTTTCCCAAAAAACGAGAGGCAACGGCGTCGAGCTGGCGGACGTGCCCGAAGGAGAAGGACCGCAAGAAGGATCCCAGGGTCGAGGGGGCGTAGCAGGAGCCGAAGAGCCGTTTCATCCCGCCGTGGCGCAGCACGGTCATGTCATCGATGGAATCGGCTCCGGCGGCCATCCCGGCAACCAGCGCTGCGGTCTTCGCGCCGGCGTTGGCACCTTTGTCGGTCGGCACGCTCAGCTGCCTGTCCGCCAGCTCATGCAGGCCAGAGTCGCGGGCCAGTTCCATGACCGGGACCAGACCTGCCGCCGCGATGAGGTTCGGTTCGTCGAACGCGGCTGACAGGGCCGTGGGAGTGTGGGAAACTTGCATCTGCGAGATGCCCTTCTTCTTCAGGAAATTTGTACTGTCGCAAGTCCAATTATCCTTGAAAAGTCGGGCATCTCCGC
>NZ_JBQSYU010000055.1:0-1456 GCF_052379645.1 Arthrobacter sp. 179
CCCGTTACATTTGTAGGACCCCGATAAACGGGGTTTGGTCGCTAGGTTCGGTATGACTGTCCTGCCCTGTCACTCATGATCCGGGGGGTGTTGTCGCCGAACCTGGAGGCACGCGTTGACCGCTGATAGGGACATGGCCCGGCGAGTTAGACACCGTGGTCTCTTCGTAACGTGGGTGTGGCATCGAGTGTCGTGACTAGCGGCCAACCGCACGGTGCAAAAGGAGCGCCACCATGAACAACGAAATCGCCGTGTTCTGCGGACTCGACGTCGGTAAATCGGGTCACCACGCAACAGCCCTGGACCGGGACGGTGGCCGGATCTTCGACCACCCCCTGCCCCAGGACGAGGCGAAACTACGAGAGGTCTTCACCCGGTTGCAGACCCATGGGCCCGTACTGGTCATCGTTGACCAACCCAACACCATCGGCGCCCTGCCCATCGCGGTAGCCCGCGACGCGGGCTGCGAAGTCGCCTACCTCCCCGGACTCGCAATGCGAAAAGCCGCGGACCTATACCCGGGCAGAGCCAAAACAGATGCCCGGGACGCGTTCATCATCGCCGATACCGCCCGCTCAATGCCCCATACCCTGCGCCAAGTGGACCGGGACAGCGAGGTCCTCTCGGCGTTGAAGGTCCTGGCCGGCTTTGATGCCGACCTGACTCATGAATGCACCCGGGCCATCAACCGGCTCCGTGGCCTGCTGCTGCAGATCTTCCCTGCATTGGAGCGGGTTTTCCCCGAAACGAGGATCACCCGTCCGCTCGTGTTGGAGCTGTTCATCCACTACGGCGGACCCACCGGGCTGCGCGCCGCGGGTAAAGGGAACGTGTTGCGATTCGCCCGGAACCATTCCCGCAAGGATCCTTCCGTACTGGTCGGAGAGATTTTCACTGCCCTGTCAGAGCAGACGGTGACCGTGGCCGGCACGGCTGCGGTCGAAATCGTCGTCCCGAGGGTGGCGGCCCAGATCAAGGAACTCAAAACCCAGCGGGCGATCCTGGCCACCGAAGTGGAGAAGCTGGTCGATGACTTCCCTCTTTCCACGGTCTTGATCTCCATGCCAGGAGTCGGCATCAAGACCGCTGCAGCCGTGCTCCTGGCCATTGGAGACGGCCATGGATTCAAGGACGCAGCTCATCTGGCGGCCTACGCGGGGATCGCTCCGACATCAAGATACTCAGGCACCTCGATCCATGGTGAACACCCATCCCGATCGGGCAACAAAGCGTTGAAGAACGCCCTGTTCCGATCGGCTTGGGTCGCCAGCTGCCACGATCCGATCTCCATGGCCTACTACCAGCGAAAACGAGCCGAGGGAAAGAGACACAATGCAGCAGTCATGTGTCTAGCCAGGCGCCGCTGCGACGTTCTGTATTCAATGATCAAGAACGGGACCCTCTACCAGGCCAAGACTCCGATAGCGGCTTGACCAAAAGCATAGGGACACCCCCC
>NZ_JBQSYU010000056.1:0-1426 GCF_052379645.1 Arthrobacter sp. 179
AGTAGTGCCCCATAAGGTGGTGTAGCGTCCGGTCACCCGCCGATATGGAGTGCGGCCACCGGACGTATCCTTCGAGGAATCTCCTACAACCCACTCGAAAGGACATCGCCGCGATGACCGCTACCCAAATTATCGACCCTCAACGCCTGCTTGTCGAAGCACTCTCCGATGCCTCACCGGACCTGATGCGCTCGATGCTGCAGACCATGATCAACGCTCTGCTGTCCGCTGATGCCAGCGCCGTCTGCGGCGCCGAATACGGCACCGCATCCCCGGAACGGGCCAGCCAGCGAAACGGATACCGGCATCGACCCCTGGACACCCGGGTCGGCACCGTTGACGTCGCGGTGCCGAAGTTGCGGCAGGGGAGCTACTTTCCAGAGTGGTTGCTCGAGCGCCGCAAACGCGCAGAGACCGCGATGATCACCGTCGTGGCGGACTGCTACCTGGCCGGAGTCTCGACCCGCAGGATGGACAAACTCGTGAAGACCCTGGGCATTCATTCCCTCTCCAAGTCCCAGGTCTCGCGCATGGCCGCGGACCTCGACGAGCAGGTCGAGCAGTTTCGTCACCGGCCTCTGGGTGAGGCGGGACCCTTCACCCTCGTGGCAGCCGACGCGTTGACCATGAAGGTCCGTGAAGGTGGACGGGTCGTGAACGCGGTCGCCATGGTTGCCACCGGGGTCAACGCCGACGGGCGTCGTGAAGTGCTCGGGGTGAAGGTCGCGACCAGCGAGACCGGGGCGGCTTGGAACACGTTCTTCGCCGATCTCGTCGCACGCGGACTGGACGGCGTGCAGCTGGTGACCTCGGACGCCCACGCTGGGTTGGTTGAGGCGATCCGGGCGAACCTGCCAGGGGCCAGCTGGCAGCGGTGCCGTACCCACTACGCCGCTAATTTGATGGGGATTTGCCCGAAGAATCTGTGGCCTGCGGTGAAGGCGATGCTGCACTCGGTCTATGACCAGCCCGATGCCGAGAGCGTCCACGCCCAGTTCGACCGGCTGCTGGACTACGTCCAGGAGAAGCTGCCCAAGGTCTTCGAGCACCTCGACGAAGCCCGGGCCGACATTCTGGCGTTCACGGCGTTCCCGAAGGATGTGTGGCAACAGATCTGGTCCAACAACCCCAACGAACGGCTCAACCGCGAGATTCGCCGGCGCACCGACAGCGTTGGTATCTTCCCCAACCGCGACGCGATCATTCGGCTGGTCGGCGCGGTGCTGGCCGAGCAAACCGATGAGTGGGCAGAAGGCCGCCGCTACCTCGGATTGGACGTGCTGGCCAGATGCCGGCTCAGCCTCGTCAACGACGCTGACAACACCCTGAATGCGGAGGAGGCGCCTGCAGATCCCTTCCAAGCGTTGACCGCCTAAAAGCAATCACCGAAGGAAACCACCGCTACACCACTTCCCGGGGCTTGACC
>NZ_JBQSYU010000057.1:0-1260 GCF_052379645.1 Arthrobacter sp. 179
TGGTTGGGCCCCTTGGTAGAAGCCCGGTGACTATGTGAGTTTCGCATCCGATAATGGATGCAGGAGGAAATTCACAGATATGGCACGTAGACATACCCCTGATCAGGTCATCGCGAAAGTACGCCAGGGCCAAAAAATGCTCAACGACGGACGCCCGATGATCGAGGTCATCAAGGAACTGCAGATCACTGAAGCGACCTGGTACCGGTGGCTTCAGCAGTACGGATCCGAGAAGAACGCCGACCAGACCAAAGCTGTCAAAAACCTCGAAAAGGAGAACGCCAGGCTAAAGAAGCTGGTCGCGGAGAAGGAACTAGCCATCGACATTCTCAACGAGGTGGCGCGGGGAAAATTCTAAGCCCCGAACCACGCCGCCGTGCCGTGCGTATGGCGCAGGAAAAGTTCGGGGCATCTGAAAGATTTGCCTGCAAGGTGCTCAGCCAGAACCGCTCAGCCCTGCGCAAAGGCCTGCCAACGGTCAGCTTCGAAGAGGCCCAGCTGCGCGCTGATCTACGTGCTGTGGCTCAGAAGTATCCCGCCTGGGGCTGGCGTAAAGCGCGCTGGCATCTGCTCGAGCAGCCGCAGTGGGATGGGCTGGGGCTGAACACGAAGCGCGTACGCCGGCTCTGGCGCCTCGAGGGACTCACGTGCAAGCCCAAGGTACGCAAGAAACGCCGTAGCGGGCCCGGTGCCGGTGAGCAGAAGAGGCTCAGTGCCGAGTATCCGATGCATGTGGTCAGCTTCGACTTCCAATCCGACGTGACCTCCTGCGGCCGGCATATTAGGTTCTTTAACGTTATCGATGAGTACAGCCGCACGGCCCTGGCGATCATTCCTCGTCGGTCGTTTACCGCCACGGATGTGGTCGCCGCTCTGGAGGACATCATCGCTGAAACCGGCATCACTCCGGCTTACGTCCGGTCCGATAACGGGCCGGAGTTCACCGCTGCTGCTCTGATCAACTGGTGCGCCACGGCCGGAGTCAATACGGCGTTTATCGATCCAGGATCGCCGTGGCAGAACGGGTTCGCTGAATCATTCAATGCCCAATTCAGGAGGGAACAACTCACCGGAGAAATCATGGACACAATGGCCGAGGCAAAGTACTTGGCCGACGAGTGGAAAGACATCTACAATCATGAACGTCCTCATGGGTCCCTTGGCGGAATGACGCCGTTCAGACACTGGGATCGCTGGGTTGCAGAGAACCAATTAGCTATCGCATAGCCGCTGGGCTGCTAACGGGGACCCAACCAATTT
>NZ_JBQSYU010000058.1:0-1225 GCF_052379645.1 Arthrobacter sp. 179
CGGGGTCTGATCGATCCCGGTGGGCCCGCCCTCGGTTCCGGGAAGCATGGTCGCCGGAATCGTCACGAAGACCTGCGCGTCCACCGTCTCCAACCCCTGGCCCCGGGGACCGTTGAGCATCATGTCGGTGA
Organism: Arthrobacter sp. 179; assembly: GCF_052379645.1. Classification (NCBI taxonomy): domain Bacteria; kingdom Bacillati; phylum Actinomycetota; class Actinomycetes; order Micrococcales; family Micrococcaceae; genus Arthrobacter; species Arthrobacter sp. 179. The sequence continues at coordinate 132 of NZ_JBQSYU010000058.1, forward strand.
AGACATCGGCCCGCAACTGATCCAAGGTACGAAACTGTCCGGCATCATCACCGGCCCCGGCCCCCGGCGCCGGATCAGCAGCACCCTGGCCAAGTAGCTCCCCAACACGGCCCGGGGCCACTTCCTCAATGTCATGACCGGGGCCGGTGTTCCCGGCGGCGTGGGCTGCTGCCTGGCTGACCGCGGCCGCCGTTTCGGGGTCGGTCTTCAGCAGCCGGGCCATGGCATCGACCTTCGCGAAGATCGCCTGGCAACTAGCCGTGGGTAGATACCCCGAGAACCACGTCATCCCGTCACGGGCCTGTTCCAGCTCGATCCGGCGGTCCCGCAACTCGGTCCGGGAGCGTTTGGTGAAGGAAAACCCGTAATACTTCTCCAGGACCTGCCGGCCCCGGGCCCGCAATTGCGTAGGCGACTTCCCCGCAGCGATGGCCAACATATCGGCCCCGAAGTCCCGCCGATCGGCCCGGGCCCGGGCCGCTGCGGCGGCGACGTCGCGTTCGAACTCCTCCTTGCGGGCCTCGTCCGCATCCCGGGCCGGCAAGGCCGGTGGTTCGGCGGTGATGTGGTGGGTATGTTCCAGGATCCGTTGGACATGACTGGCCCCGATACGCCCCAACGCCAACGACTCCAGGACTTCGGGGGTATCCATCACCAGGGTCTCGGCCTGATCCAACACCCGATGTCCCTGGCCCGGGGACAACCCGGCGATCAGGGCGATTTCCATCGCGGCACTATCGGTGGCCGCGGAAGACACGATGCGTCCGGTCCGGAGCGAGATCCGCATCCCGGGCCGGTTTTGTAGTGCTTCCAGACGGGGATCTATCGCTTCTTGGGCCTCGTCGTGGAGCATGGCCGCGGCACGGAACTTCTCGGCTTCAGCGAAACGGGCCAATGCTTCCGCGGCCTTGAACCGGGTGGACCCGTCAACGGCCGTGGCGCTCTGACGGGTGAGTTGCCACCCGTTGACCGACACTGCTTCGTTGATCGCGTCCATGACCCCACTGTGCCAGTTGCCACCGACAGGTTGGACGGCAGCCACCGGGGTGTGCAGAACACGACCCGGAAGCGGGCCGGTGAGGGGAAAGAGAGCC
>NZ_JBQSYU010000059.1:0-1166 GCF_052379645.1 Arthrobacter sp. 179
AGCGATGTAGTGGGCGATCGGCTCGGCCGCGGCCCAGAACACGCCACCGCCGGCCAGCAGGGTGCACATGATCATGGAGACCCATTTGAACCGGGTGAATTCCGGTTTCCCGGTGCTCAGCCGTGCCTTCGCGTAGGGGGTGAAGGCCAGCACGATCGCCACCACGAAGGTGGCTAGCAGCAGGTACTGCCAGTAGGCGCCGAACCATTTGGCGGAGCCGCTGAACCCCGAATTGATCAGGTCTGCGGTCCTGCCGGGAAGGATCATGCTGGAGGCAACGAAGACGGCAATGACGGCAATGCTGATGCCGGCGACTTTTCGATCGAGCACCGAGGCGCGCTCGGTGGGGTGTGCCGTGGTACTGGGGAGCTCGGACATCTGGTCTCTCTTACCTGGTGGTTCACCGCAAGCGTGGCAGCAACTACCCGCATACGCCCCGAAGTGATGTGAGCCACTTCGGTGTCTAGAGCATAGGGTCCCAGATTAGTTCGCGTCCAAGTCCCAAAGGAACACCATTGATAGCCAAGACCTATCAAAGTCGGAATCCTGAGGCGCCCTCCCGCCCCGGTCCTGGCCCGACGGACGCACCAAAAAAGGGGCAGCTGCCGGTCAGCAGCCGCCCCTTCTCGAACCCCGTGGGGTCGTGCCGTTGCCGCGAGCGGTCGGCCGGTACTCCGGCTTCGTTGTCCTGCGTGACGGAGGACTCGGCCGGGGCACCCTCACCGGCGGACGTGGAGCCCTTCGGGTGGATGATGCCCTGTTCGATGGCCATGCGCCGGGCGAAGACCGGGGCGGCGAACACCGAGGGCAACATCAGGAAGCCCACCGGAACCGCGGTGATCACGATGAAGGACTGCAGTCCGGAGATGCCGCCATCGCCGATGGCGATCAGCACCGCTGCCGCCACACCCATCAGCACGGCCCAGGTGGCCCGCAGCTTGGTCGAGGGGGCCCCCGAGACGGTGCAGGACTGGGCGATGGCGTAGGACATGGAGTCCGTCGTCGTGGCCACGAACGTCACCGTCAGCAGCAGGAAGGCGCCTCCGACCAAACCGGAGAGCGGAAGCTGGCCGGCAATCGACATCACCACCGCCGGTAGTCCGTCCGATTCGTAGGCGGCGCCCACGCTTCCGGGGTTCTGCTGCTCGAACATGATCCCGGTTCCA
>NZ_JBQSYU010000060.1:0-899 GCF_052379645.1 Arthrobacter sp. 179
GGTGTTTGGGGTTTGGGGCGTAGCGGGTTGTCCCGGTCATCGGGCCGATGGATCGCCGGTGGCCCGTAAGCACCGGCATTACGCTTCAAACGCCGCTTCCTGGCCGCGTGGGCGTGGGTGGTCATCGCGTAACGGCCCCGTTCGGGACACGGGGAGGAAGGATCCGGCACGTCTTGGACCCGACCCCATAAACAGATCTGCAGGTCCTGATACTTCTCGTACTCGTACTCGATCTTGCTCGACTCGATCGTGAAGGCCTTCGGCGCGATGACCGCTGGCGGTGAGACCGTGGGAATCACCGCTTCAGGATCCGCAGGCGGCGCGACGACCCCACCGGTGGTTCGGGAGCTCTGCCAGGGATCCGCCAAGGCCCAGGGAGCTGCCGGGTAGCCAACCCGCCTGGTTCCGAACAGACTCGTGACCAGGATCGTGCCCCCGGCGCGTTGTTCGACCTCGAGCAACCCCAGCGACTTCAACCGGTGACACCGCTTGCACCCCAAGCGCAGGTTCGCGATATCCGTCCCTCCACCGTGTTGCCACTCCCTCGTGTGGTCGATCTCGCAGGTCCTACCGGGCCCGGTGCATCCCGGGGTGGTGCAGGACCCGTCCCTGAATTGCAGGATCGCCCGCTGGGCCGCGGTAGGCCGATACCTGTTCTGGCCGAACTTCACCACCGCCCCGGTCAAGGGATCGGTGATCACCCGCCACCAGGTCTTCGCCGCGACCATCAACCGGGCCGCTGAGTACTGATCTATCGGGCCCCCACCAAGCATCGTGGGCACCGGGGCCCCGGGCTTGAGCTCGGCCACCGCCAGGGCACCCGGGGCATCCACCCCAGCCGGCCCATCCACCACAGCCGAGCCTTCCGATCCACCCGGGCCAGGACCCGCGCTGGGGGT
>NZ_JBQSYU010000061.1:0-730 GCF_052379645.1 Arthrobacter sp. 179
GACAAGCCCAGCAGACCCCGGACAAGTCCTGCACGCACCCCGCAGGCAGCGGTCAAACAAATCGTGGCACTGCGCTGGCGCAAGCGCTTGGGGCCCGTCCAGATCGCCTACCGGCTGGGCCTGGCTGCCTCGACGGTGCACGCAGTGCTGGTACGTTGCCGGATCAACAGGCTGCGCTATATCGACCGGGTCACCGGTGAGAAAATCCGCCGCTATGAGCACCCCTATCCGGGATCGATGATCCACGTGGACGTCACCAAATTCGGCAATATTCCCGACGGCGGCGGGCACCGGTTCGTGGGCCGGCAGGCCGGAGACAAGAACCGTGCAGCAACCCCGGACAAGCCCCGCAATGCGAACCACACCCCGAAAATGGGAACCGCCTTCGTGCACACGGTCATCGATGATCACTCGCGTATCGCCTATGCCGAGATTCATGATGATGAGAAGTCGGTAACGGCCATCGCGGTACTGGAACGGGCCGTGGCGTGGTTCGCTGCCCGTGACGTCGTCGTGGAGCGCGTGCTATCTGATAATGGGTCCGCCTACCGCTCGCATGCCTGGCGTGACGCCTGCGCCGAGCTGGCCATCACGCCCAAGCGGACCCGCCCTTACCGGCCCCAGACCAATGGGAAAATCGAGCGGTTCCATCGGACCCTGAACGACGGTTGGGCCTACGCCAGGTTCTATGGCAGCGAGGCCACCCGCCGCGAAGCACTGCCGGATTGGA
>NZ_JBQSYU010000062.1:0-659 GCF_052379645.1 Arthrobacter sp. 179
CTTAGTAGGGCCCTTCGAACGATTTCCAGCACGTCCAGGTCCTTGTCCGCAGGTAGGAGTTCGTCTGCAATTTCCCTAAGGCGATAGGTTCGTCGAACGCCGTACTGTTCGCCAATTGCGGAGTGTTCCTTATCTAACATCATTTTGCCGACCTCGGAATCCCAGAGTCTGTCGATCAGTTCAGCGCTCGAGATATCCCAATCAACAGCTGAGCCAATACTCAGCTTGTGTCTCCGGCCGCGGTAGAGGCCGATCTGGCAATTGCTGCCGGCGAAAACCGACTTTTGATGAATGTTTATGTTGCGGGCTCGAGTCAGTGCGCGACCATACTCGTTGACAGCGATCTCATGAGGAATGCTCGCGAGATGCTCTTTCCATTTTGGCCATCGACCGTTGGCTTCAAGCTCCTTGGTCAAAACTTCCGAAATCGACACATATGCAGAGAGAAATGCGCCCAGCGAGTAGCGAAACTTCTGAGGGTTATGGTAGCCAGCCTCCATCTGACTCGCGAAGTATACGGTCTCTTTGAAGCGGTCCTCAGCCCCGGGGGTCAGGCAACCATTGACCGAATCCGCATAGATGCATTCGTGTGACCGGAAGCCTCTGGGAAAATATGCATCGTATGATCCGAATAGGTTTTTCATGACTTTCAGACTAAA
>NZ_JBQSYU010000063.1:0-568 GCF_052379645.1 Arthrobacter sp. 179
TGTTCTGGTTCTTCGGCCACCCCGAGGTCTACATCATTGCGCTGCCGTTCTTCGGCATCGTCTCGGAGATCTTCCCGGTCTTTTCCCGCAAGCCGATCTTCGGCTACAAGGGGCTGATCTTCGCAACGATCTCGATCGCCGCACTGTCCGTGTCCGTCTGGGCGCACCATATGTACGCCACCGGCTCGGTCGCCCTGCCGTTCTTCGGGTTCATGACCATGCTGATCGCGGTGCCCACCGGGGTGAAGTTCTTCAACTGGATCGGCACGATGTGGCGAGGATCCATCACCTTCGAGACACCCATGCTCTGGAGCATCGGGTTCCTGGTGACCTTCCTCTTCGGCGGACTGACCGGCATCATCCTCTCGGCACCCACGCTGGACATCCACGTTTCGGATACCTACTTCGTGGTCGCCCACTTCCACTACGTGGTCTTCGGGACCGTCGTGTTCGCCATGTTCGCCGGCTTCTACTTCTGGTGGCCCAAATGGACCGGCCGGATGCTCAACGAACGGCTGGGCAAGATCCACTTCTGGATGTTGTTCTTCGGGTTCCACGGCACGTTCCT
>NZ_JBQSYU010000064.1:0-565 GCF_052379645.1 Arthrobacter sp. 179
AAATGGCTCCGCGCAGCCGAGATCGATGCCGGCAACAAGCCCGGCAAGACCACGGACGAGTCGGCAGAATTGCGCGACCTACGCCGCCGCACACGCCTACTCGAGCAGGAGAACGAAGTCCTCCGCCGTGCTGCTGCCTATTTATCTCAGGCGAATCTGCCCTCAAAAGGTTCTACCCGCTCGTAAGAGAGCTCGCCGCAGACGGGATCCCCGTCGCGGTGTCGTGTCGGGTTTTGAAGTTCTCCCGCCAGCCCTACTACCGCTGGCTGTCCGCTCCTGTCTCCGAAGCGGACCTGGTCTCCGCCTACCGGGCGAACGCCCTCTTCGATGCCCACCGGGACGACCCGGAGTTCGGGTACCGATATCTGACCGACGAGGCGGAAACCGCCGGGTATCCCATGGCCGCGCGCACCGCGTGGCGGCTGTGTTCGGATAATGCCTGGTTTTCTGCCTTCGGTAAGGGGCGGGGCAAGAACGGGAAAAGACCTGGCCCACCGGTCCATGACGACCTGTGCGCCGTCACCGACTCCGACGGACGGGTCCGGCACGAGTTCATTGCCCAGTA
>NZ_JBQSYU010000065.1:0-552 GCF_052379645.1 Arthrobacter sp. 179
ATCCAACGATGCTCCAAGACCTCAACTGATCAGCACCCCACCGCGAAGGATCCCCTCGCCCATGACGCCTTCCCTTCGAACCACCTCGGCCACCGTAGCCCTGGGCTTGGCGTGCGTACTCGCCCTGACCGCTTGCATACCCGGTCAGGACGAGTCCCCCACCAACGCCACAGCATCCTCCGTGGCCTCGGACCAGCGGGATGCCTCATCCATCCGCGAAGACTTCTACACCGAAATCACCCAGATCACCGACGAAGCCGGAGGCGACTGGACCTACCTCGATGGCGATCCCTTCTCCCCCGATGACCGCGACCCGTTTTCGCCCAAACCCTGCGGCGCCGACGACGGTCCACATCAACTGCTGCTGATGGTGATCTCGAGCCCCACTGATGACGGCCCGGCAGCGATCAAACACATGAAATCCGTGCTGGAAGTCCACGGGATGAAGATCACCAGCTACATCCCGGGCAAAACCAAACGCGAGGCGTCCGCGATAAATGCCGAGCTCACCTCCGGCCAGTTCGTGTCCTACCGCGCCAACGACCTGCGCAC
>NZ_JBQSYU010000066.1:0-518 GCF_052379645.1 Arthrobacter sp. 179
GACCGACATCACGGAGCACGAAACAAGTCAGGGCAAGCTCTACCTCTGTGCGATAAAGGACGTGTTCTCGTCTCGGATCGTGGGCTACTCGATCAGCAGCCGGATGAAGGCCAGGTTGGCAGTTGATGCCCTCCAGATGGCCGTGGCCAGACGTGGCGACGTGGCCGGCTGCACGGTGCATTCAGATCGCGGTTCGCAATTTCGGTCCAGGAAATTCGTCCGTGCTTTGGCCGGTCAGGGCTTGGTCGGGTCGATGGGCAGAGTCGGGGCGGCCGGTGACAATGCGGCCATGGAATCGTTCTTTGCGCTCTTGCAGAAGAACGTGCTCGACCGTGGCCGCTGGGCCACCCGGGGCCAGCTGAGGATCGCCATCGTGACCTGGATTGAGCGGACATATCATCGGCGTCGACGTCAGGTCCGGCTGGGTCGTTTGACCCCAGTGGAGTACGAAGCAATCATAGAGCCAGCTGCTCTCGCAGCATGACACTCAAACTGTCACCTCGACTTGCAGCAGTCCC
>NZ_JBQSYU010000067.1:0-387 GCF_052379645.1 Arthrobacter sp. 179
TCCTCTTCGGTTCCACCATTGCCATGGCCGGCTATATCACCCCGCAGGGTGCCGCCGCGTTCGGGTGGTTCGCCTATGCCCCGCTGTCCAGCACCACGTTCAGTCCGGGGATCGGCGGTGACCTCTGGGTCTTCGGCCTGGCCCTGTCCGGCTTCGGCACCATCCTGGGCGCGGTCAACTTCGTCACGACGGTCATCTGCCTGCGTGCACCGGGTATGACCATGTGGCGGATGCCGATCTTCACCTGGAACGCCCTGATCACCTCGTTGATGATCCTGATGGCGTTCCCGCCGCTGGCTGCCGCACTGTTCGCACTGGGGGCGGACCGGCGCTTCGGCGCCCATATCTACGACCCCGATGCCGGGGGACCGATCTTATGGCAGCACC
>NZ_JBQSYU010000068.1:0-387 GCF_052379645.1 Arthrobacter sp. 179
ACCTCTTCGGTTCCACCATTGCCATGGCCGGCTACATCACCCCGCAGGGTGCCGCTTCCTTCGGTTGGTTTGCCTATGCGCCGCTGTCGAATACGACGTTCAGTCCGGGGGTCGGCGGTGACCTCTGGGTCTTCGGTCTGGCCCTGTCCGGCTTCGGCACCATCCTGGGTGCGGTCAACTTCATCACCACCATCATCTGCCTGCGTGCACCGGGCATGACCATGTGGCGCATGTCGATCTTCAGCTGGAACACGTTGATCACTTCACTGCTGATCCTCATGGCCTTCCCGCCGCTGGCCGCCGCCCTGTTCGGCCTCGGTGCCGACCGACGCTTCGGCGCCCATATATACGACCCCGACGCCGGGGGACCGGTGTTGTGGCAACACT
>NZ_JBQSYU010000069.1:0-341 GCF_052379645.1 Arthrobacter sp. 179
TCCCCGCCCTACTACGGGGACAGCCTCGAATCCGAGAGCGACCAGGCCAGCGCGGCCCTGGCGCAGAGCTTCGTGGACTGGGGCTTCCTGGCCTGGGCCATCCTGGGCACCCTGGGTGCCATCGTGATCACCCACGCCCACTCCAAGGGCATGCCGCTGCGCCCGCGCACGTTGCTCTACCCGATCATGGGCAAGAAGGTCCTGCATAGCTGGATCGGCACCGTTGCCGATATCGTGGCGATCATCGCCGTCGTCGCCGGCACCGTGGGACCGGTCGGGTTCCTGGGCCTGCAGGTCTCCTACGGGCTAGCCGAAATGACCGGGATCCCCAACAACTACGC
>NZ_JBQSYU010000070.1:0-338 GCF_052379645.1 Arthrobacter sp. 179
TGACACGGATGCGGCTACTGCTGCTGACGCTGACACCGATGCAGATGCGAACGCGACTGCTGACACGGACGCTGCTACGAATGCTGACTCCGATACCTCTTCCAACGGCGAGGATGACGCATCAGCTGATGTGGTTATCACGAGCCCCACGGAGGGCCAGGACATTGATTCTTCCGATGATGGAAGCGCCGATGTTCCGGTGACCGGCACGGGCACTCCCGGTGAAGAGGTCGTCGTGACCTTGGACGATGGAGAGAGCCAGACGGTGACCGTTGACGAGGATGGTGATTGGTCGGTGACGTTCAAGGACGTTGACCCGGGCAAGCACAGTGTCACGG
>NZ_JBQSYU010000071.1:0-313 GCF_052379645.1 Arthrobacter sp. 179
CGCATCGTCGTCAACTGGATCACCTCCACCGACCACAAGACGATCGGTTACATGTACCTGATCGCCTCCTTCATCTTCTTCTGCATCGGCGGCATCATGGCGCTGTTGATCCGTGCCGAGCTCTTCGAGCCGGGCATGCAGATCCTGCAGACGAAGGAGCAGTACAACCAGCTGTTCACCATGCACGGCACCATCATGCTGCTCATGTTCGCCACCCCGTTGTTCACCGGTTTCGCCAACGTCATCATGCCCCTGCAGCTCGGGGCCCCCGATGTGGCGTTCCCGCGTCTGAACGCACTGGCCTTCTGGTTCT
>NZ_JBQSYU010000072.1:0-307 GCF_052379645.1 Arthrobacter sp. 179
ACCGCCCTCGCGGCCTGGGCGGTCCTTACCGCCGGCTCCCTTGGACTTATCGTCCCGCGGGCCTCGGAAATTATTGCGTTCGTCAGCCACGGTGGCCGTTCCTCTCTGAGATCCGGCCATGCCGCATCTGGGTTACTGCTCGGGCCCCTCGGAAGTGCCCAAGGGGAAAAGTACTTTAACTCAATCTTAGACGAATCGTCCGTAAGTTTGCCGACGAGGCGGAACTGGCGGCTGCCGGGATACCAACAGGTGCCGTTAACGAGTTGAGGCCCTCAACCAAGGGCTGAGGGCCTCAACTACTAAAATA
>NZ_JBQSYU010000073.1:0-247 GCF_052379645.1 Arthrobacter sp. 179
GCCCGAGAGCCAGGTCGGGTCTCCCTGGTAGACCGTCATTCCGACGAAGTTTCCCATATAGGTGCCGAAACCTCCCAGGAAGGCCTTCAGGACGTAGCCGGCCGATCCGAGGACGACCACGGCGGCCATCAGGGCGATCGCCAGCCAGACATTGATCCGGCTCAGCAACTGGATGCCCTTGTTCAGCCCCGAGGACACCGAAAGCGCCGCGATGCCGGTCAACACGGCGATGACCACCAGCTGGGTC
>NZ_JBQSYU010000074.1:0-247 GCF_052379645.1 Arthrobacter sp. 179
CCCCGAGAGCCAGGTCGGGTCTCCCTGGTAGACGGACATGCCCACGAAGTTGCCGATGTAGGTGCCGAAGCCGCCCAGGAAGGCCTTGAAGACGTAGCCGGCCGAGCCGAGGACGACCACGGCGGCCATCAGGGCGATCGCCAGCCAGACGTTGGCCCTGCTGAGGATCTGGATGCCCTTGTTCAGCCCGGAGGACACCGAAAGCGCCGCGATGCCGGTCAACACGGCGATGACGATCAGCTGGGTG